>CAZCFM010000027.1:0-20059 GCA_964497855.1 uncultured Verrucomicrobiota bacterium
TGCGGGTCCATTCGGGATACACGTGGGGCGGATCGATCCACTCGCGGCCGATGTGTTTGTCGGCCTGCGGGGGAGGGGGAATGCCAAAGGCGGCGCGGAGGGAGTCCGCCTCCAGATCTTGCGGAACCTCGGACAGGTGAAGGGTATCGCCACCCTGCTGCCCCGCGCAGCACGCAGTCCTCCGTTTTCCGAGAGGGATGAACCGATACGCAAACGGGACAGTTTCATTCGCAGACTGCGCGTTGTGGAAAGAGGGCGGATCGGGCATACTTTAACAATCACCCACCCGCCAGGTGCCCACAACCCCCAATGGCGGACGAAACAAAGGATACGATCATGAAAACAACCCGACTTCTCTCCCTGTTATTTGGATTCACCGTTTGCCTCCAAAGCCATGCCGTTTTGGTCACGTTTGACGCAGCCACGGATTATACCTCGTTGTTCAACGCAACTGATTCGAATGCCCTTTCGTGGTCCAGCGCGAATGGAGTGGGTGGAACAAGCGGACGCGTTGGAGTCCCGCAATCGACGGCCTCCACCGACACCAGCGCTATTTACAATCTGGCGAGTTTTGATCTGACGACCGGATCCACCTTCGAAACCTCCATCTATTTCCTGATTCCGAATCCCATTGGCGGCAATGCGCAGATCACAGCGGCACAAATCGGGTTTTCCTCCGCGAACAATCAAGGATTCCTCAATACAGCGGGTTTCGCCTACATTTCTTCCCGCGTTCGCGCCAGTGCCATCGGTTCAACCTATGTTTTGGAGAGTCAGTTTAAAAATCCCGCCGGAAGTGCCACGAATCATGGAACGACTGGAGACTTCAGCCTCACCGCCGCGAATTGGTATAAACTCACCGCCACATACACCGACGTTGGAAGCAGCTTCACCTACACCGCATCGGTGCAAGACTTCGGCGCCGACGGCACAACCGTTGGTTCCGTCGTCCAGTCCATTTCGGGAAGTTTGGCGCAGACCAGTTTGTCTGGAAGCGACACCACGGCCTGGGCGGCCTTCCGCGCTAACGGTCATGTCTCCAACAACAAAGTGCTCGCGCTGGATAACTTCGCGGTCATCCCCGAGCCGGGCACGCTGGCCCTTGTGGGCGTCGCGCTGGGCTCGCTGCTGCTGTTCCGCCGCCGTAGGGCCTGAACACTTCCGAACCCCGGAAGGAGCGAACGGACTGCTTTCCGATTGACGGAAGCGGTCCTTTCCCGTTCTCTGGGGGCATGCCGCATCCGTATATGGCCACGCAACCGCTCATCGGGGTATTCACCCACCCCAGCCTGACGCTTGGCCGCGACTTGATTCGCGGCATCACCCGCTATTCCAACGCGCACGCCGGCTGGCGGCTCTACCTCAACATGGGTCTGGATGCCCCGGACAAACGCCAGGCGCCGATCCTCGACGCGGCCTTCATCAGCATCGCCTACGACCACCTGCTCGACTTCGCCCTGTCGCTGCATGTGCCGGTGATGAACATCTCGGGACGCATGCGCGAGACCCCCTTCCCGCGGGTTTGCATCGACGATGTGGAGGCGGGGCGCATGGCCGCGCGCCACTTCGTTGAAAAAGGCTTCCGTTCGCTGGCTTTGTTTGCCTCCCACGCGCGCGACCACTTAAGTGTCCTGCGGGAGCGGGGTTTCCGGGAAATCTGCGAGGACCACGGCCTCCCGGCGCCGGGTTCCTTCTCCTGCGAGGGACGAAGTTCCTACTGGCCGGAACTGCTGGCCTGGCTGCGCGCATTGCCCCGTCCCTGCGCCGTCTTTGCCGAAAGCGATTTCGACGCGTCCCTGCTCCGTCAAGCCACCTGGGAAGTGGGGCTTCACATCCCCGGGGACATCGCGATTCTCGGTTTGGGCAACGACGATCTGCTCTGCGACGCGGGGACGCCCTCGCTGTCGAGTCTGGAGGTGCCCATGGTGGAAATCGGCTATCGCGCGGCGGAGAAACTCGATCACTGGCTGCGGGGGCAGCCGCCGGAACCGTCCGAGGAGCGCCTGCCGCCTCTGCGCGTGATCGAACGCGCCAGCACTGACATTGTCCTGCAGGATGACGAACGCATCGCGCGCGCCCTCCGCCTCATTCAGGAACATGCCTGCGAGGATCTGTCCGTCGATTGGTACGCCCGCAACGCCGGCATCAACCGTCGCTCCCTCGAAATCAAATTCCGCGAACTGATCAAACGCAGCCCGCGCGAGGAAATCGTTGCGCAGCGGATCCGAAACGCCTGCACGCTTCTGGAAACAACATCCCTGAGCGTGGAGGAAATTTCGCGGCGCTGCGGCTATCAGCATCCCCCGAACTTCAGCCGGATATTCCGCAGTCAGCGGGGCATCACTCCCGGGGTCTGGCGTAAAATGCATCAGCCGGGCAGCTGACGCCCAGGTCCTGTTTTCTTCGCGAATGGGTCTTTTCTGTTCGCAACGCGCCGCTTGCTGATTTGTACGGACCGTGGCACAATCGAAGTTCCTCCCCTACAAAGGATGTCGCCCCGCCATGGTTTCTTTTCGCCTGTTGATCGTTTCGGCCCTGCTGTCGTTTTTATCAGGTTTGTCCGCGGCGGCGACCGATGCCTTGTGGCTGAAAACGCAGCCGTTTGCCGCAATGTATGACGCGGACTACGACGGACAACCCGATGCCCGATCCCTGCCGCCGCTTTCGGAAAACCTTTCCCTGCGCGTGGAATGGGATGCGCCCGCAGCCAATGGCAACGCGATCCTGCGGGCCAGCCGACACACGCTGTCCGATCCGCTGCGGGTGATGCTGGAAATGAGCGAGGATCTGGTCGATTGGCGGCGTATCGCGGTCCTGCCACCCCCGCTGTCCATTGGTGAGGAGGGGTTGCTTCTCGCACAGGCCCTGCCTCCGTCGGGCGACCACGCCTTCTACCGCAGCGTGGCCGACGACGCGCGCATTCTCACAGAGCTCACGCCCGAAAACGCCCGCAACCTCTGGGCGCGCCTTCTCGCCGGCTGTGTCTCCGTCATGAATTCCGCCGGCACGATGGGCAATGGCACGCGCGGCGCCGACACGCATGGACGCGTCTTCGGCACCGGCGATTACGAGGTCGTCACCCGCACGCTCTGGTCCGTCGGGGCTTGGTTCTACCATCCCGGACGGCCCGCGACACTGACCTGGCAGAATCCCTTGGATGGCACAAGCGGGAGCGTCGATGTCGCGGCCTTCGCACGCAACGCCCTGCGCAACGGCACCAGCGCCACCCATCCGCAGCGCTGGCCGGATTCGTTCAACGGCGGAAATCTCTCGACGATGCAGCCCAGTGTCGAGGCGGCCAACGTCGCCTGGACAACCTGGGCCCTGATGCGCGGCCACTGGGCAGGCAACGACGCCTCGCCCTGGGGGAGCCTCACCGCCACCGACCGCAGCCGCATCCAGTCCTGGCTCGCCCTGCACGGCAACGTTCCTGGCGGCGCCGTCACCAATGGCAACATCTACAACTGGAATCTGTTTTTTGCCGTCAACCAAGAGTCCCGCCGCCGCTTGTCGGAATCGGGCTACGGCGAATTCAGTTGGACCCAGTCGCAGATCGACAATGCGCGCGCGGCAGTCGACGCCCTCCACCGCAGCGGCGGCTGGTATTCAGACTTTGGCGCAACCAACATTTACGACAACTACATCGACTGGACTTTCGTCACGCATCTCCTTCTCCTGGCCCATCTCGGTGCGACGGACGACAACGCCGCCACCGAAATCCCCGGACGCCCCGGACGCACCCGCTCCGTCCTTCTCGCCGAACTGCGCAGCTACCTCGCCCACACGCCCTATTTCTTCGACCTGGAAGGCCGCAGCGCCGAATACGGACGCAGCACCTCCTACAAAATCGCTCGCCTCTCCGGTCTTATGCTCGCCTATGCGGTGGACCGAAACGCCGCCGCCGAGTCCCCCGGCACCTGGACCCAGCCCGTTTTTCCGGAAAGCATCTCCCCCGGCCAACTCCGCCGTCTCGTCCGCCTGCACCTCAACGCATATCTCCGCGACGACATGATTCACTGGCCCTCGGGCCTGATCCGCGAAGGCCTCAGTCCCGACAGCGCCCCCGGTCAACTGGAAAGCTACCTCAATCGGGGATCGACCTACTGGAGCATGTTTTTCTTCGCCGCTCTCTGGCTCATTCCCGACGACGATCCGTTCTGGACGGACCCGGAACAGCCCCTGCCCGCGCAGACTGCCGATTATTCCGTCTGGCTGGACACTCCGGGCTGGCTCCTCTCCCACCGCCGTTCGCGCGGCGACCTGCGGCTCTACAACCTCCGCAACGGCTACCGCACCGATTCCTGGTCCGAGGCGCAATACCATCCCAAATACGCCAAATTCTCTTACTCCTCCCGTTTCGGATATTTGCTCAGCGCCGCGTCGCGCTCCGACCAGATGATCCGCGTGAACGACGGATCCCGTCAACTGCCGGAAGCGGGCGACATCGTCTCCGATGCACAGGCCACCGCCGGTGCACCCCCGGTGCTGCGCACGGTCCACGTGCAGGGCGGACGCCGCGTCAGCAGCCTGCTCTTTCTGCAAGGGGATTACGAAGTCCGCGTGCACCGGGTCACGGGAAGCGCGGGAACCGGCAAGGTGGTGGAAGGGGCCTTCCCGCTGGGCCACGACAGCGGGGAAACGGTTCCCGTCGCCGTCAGCGGCGCGGACTGGACGTACCTCCAGTCCTCCCGCGGCGCGATTCTCCACGCCGCCCTGCTTGGATACACGAAAGTATCGACCTACCCGGGCACGGGCAACCACTCGCGCGATCCCGCCTGGCGACTGATGGTGGCCGAGTCCCTGAACGCGCCGCTCATCGGCACCTTCGCCACCCTGCACTGCGCCCGCGCGCTGCCCTTCGATCCCGCCGCGGTCCGCGCCCTCGTGACATCCGTGACGCACACGCCCACCGCCGCCACTGTCCATTTCAGCGACGGCAGCAGCCGCACGGCGGCCTTCCTGCCCTGAGGGAAAGGACGGCGGGGCGGCGAGATAGGACTTGCCGACCCGAGTTCCCGCACGGTATAGGGCGAAGGTATGAGACTCCTTGAACCGATGCCTGTTTCCCGCGGATGGATCCCGCCGGAGACGAAGGGGGCCTTTTGGATCTGCTGACCGTTGTCTGGTCGCTGGCGATTGGCGCCTGCGTGACCCTTGCGATGATTCATGTGCAGATTTCGTTTCGCATGAAAGGGGGCGTGAGGAAGACGCATTTGCTCTTTGCGGGTGGGGCGTTTTCGGTTGCGGCGACTTCGTTTCTGGAGCTGTCGCTGCTGCACGCGACGTCGCTGGAGGCATACCGGCGCCTGATGGGTCTGGCGCAGGGGTCGATCTCCTCCATGCTCCTGTTTTTCGTGGGGTTTGCGTGTTGGTATTACGGACGCGTGGTGAGACCCCTGGCGTGGGCGTCCTGCGGGGCGACGCTTTGCACGCTGGGGATGTCGTTGTCGGGGCTGCCGGAGTGGAGCGTGCGCTGGGCGGAGGACATCCGGCGCGTGGAGTTTCTGGGCCTGACGGAGATCACGCTGGCGACCTACCGGGGAGGTGCGGGAACGTGGATGGAGGCTCTTGCGGTGGGGCTCCTGCTGACCCTGGTGGGGGAGGCGGCCCTGCGGTCCTGGCGTGCGGAACGGAACCGGGGCGGCGTGGCGGTGGGGGCCAGTCTTTTTTTCTTTCTGCTGATCACCAAAGGCTACGCGATCTTCGTGGAAAGGGGAGTGGTGGAGACACCGTTTTTTTTCGTGTTCCCGGTGCTGGCGATTCTCGTCACGATGGGCCGGGAACTGAGCCTCGATGTGGTCAGGGCGGTGGAACTGGGCGGGGAACTGCGGGAGAGTGAAAAGCGCATGGCCATGGCGGCGAAGGCGGCGCATCTGGGACTGTGGGAATGGCGGGGCGAAAGCGGCGAACTCTGGGTCACGGAGCAGGCCCGCGACATGTTGGCGCTGCCCGCAACCGGGACGATGACCCCGCGGCGATGCCTGAGGGGGATTCATCCCGGAGAGCGGGGCCCGTTGCTGCGGAAACTGGACGAAGCCTTGAAACAGAACGGGGATTTCGCGCTGGAATGCCGCGGCGCGTGCGGAAGCCGTTGGATTCTGGTGCACGGGGGGGCGGAGAAGGGGGACAGCGGACGGTTTCTGAGCGGGATTGTCATGGATGTGACGGAACGGCGGCGCTTTCACGAAAAGCTGGAGGAGCTTCGCGGGGAACTCGCCCATGTCTCGCGGGTGTCCACGATGGGGGAACTCGCCGCGTCGCTGGCGCACGAGTTGAACCAGCCCCTGGCGGCGATCCTCAGCAATGCGGAGGCGGCGACCCGCTATCTGTCGAGGCCGGACCCGGATCTCGGGGAAATCCGCGCGATTCTCGGGGACATCGTGGCGGATGACAGGAGGGCGGGCGATGTGATTCACCGCCTGCGGGAGATCATCCAGAAAAAGGAGCGGGTGGAGGCGGAGCGGGTCGACCTGAACGCGGTGGTGCGGGATGCGGGCATCCTGCTGGCGGGCGAGATGGTGAGCCGCGGGGCGGAGCTGCATCTTTGGCTTTCGGATGAGGCCCCCGGGGTTTGGGCGGGCCGGGTGGAGCTGCAACAAGTCCTGCTCAACCTGATGGTCAACGGCCTGGACGCGATGGAGGGGCTCCCCCGCGGGCAGCGGCGGCTGCACTTGGAAACGGAATGCGGGGAAGACCGCGTCTGGCTTCGAGTGAGGGACAACGGTCCCGGGATTCCCGTTGAACAGATGGAGAGGGTGTTCGATCCCTTTTTCAGCACCAAACCGCAGGGCCTGGGCATGGGCCTTGCCATCAGCCGGTCTCTGGTGGAGGCCCATCAGGGCCGGTTGACGGCAACAAATCTCCAGGGCCAGGGGGTCGAATTCACGGTTGAATTCCCCCGGCGACGGGGGTAAAGTTGGAATACGTTCTTCCCATGGACTCCCCTTCGCACACCATCCATGTCATCGACGACGCGCCCTCCTTCCGGAAAGGGCTGTGCCGATTGCTGGGTGCCAACGGGTTTCGCTGCGCGGCGTTCGCCTCGGCCGATGAATTTCTGGCCGCCTCGCCCCTGCCGGAACGGGGCTGTGTCCTGCTCGATGTGAACATGCCCGGTTTGGACGGCTTCGGTCTTCAGGAAAGGCTCGCGGGGCGGGACTGCACGCTTCCCGTGGTTTTCCTGACCGGGAGAGGGAGCATTCCACTGAGTGTGAGGGCCATCAAATGCGGGGCCGTGGATTTCCTGACGAAACCCGTCGCGGAAAAAGACCTGCTGCGCGCGGTCGGGACGGCCCTGGAGGAAAATGAACGCCGCCTCGGGAAACGGACGGCCTATCTGGACGCGCGCAAAAAAATCTCCAGCCTTTCGGACCGGGAATTGGAGGTGCTGACACACGTGATCACCGGGGCCATGAACAAACAGATCGCCGACAGGCTGGGCATTGCGGAAAAAACGGTCAAAGTGCACCGGGGACGGGTTGTCCAGAAACTGGAGGTGGTGTCGGTGGCGGAACTGGTGCGTCTCTGCGATCTGGCGGGGATCGTTCCGGCGCGCGATGGGACCTAAGTCCAATGGATGCCCGGGCGGGAATGTGGCATCCTGAGCGGCATGAATGATCCCACATCCGGCTTCCCGGAAAACGCCGTCCTCGTTCTGGAGGAGGACGATTCCGTGCGAAGAGCCTACGAACGTCTGCTGGCTTCGGCCGGCCACGTCTCCCGCGGCTTCGCCTCGGGGGAGGATCTGCGGGCGCGCGCGGGGTCCGGCGGCGGGTGCTGCCTGATTTGCGATCATCCCCTGCGCGGAATGCCGATCGCGGAACTCCGGGCGGGACTGGAGGCGGACGGGAACCGCGTGTGGCTGGTGCTGGTGACATCGCGGGGGGAAGTGGAGAGCGGTCCCGCCTCCACGGAGAGAGGGCGTCTGAGCCGCCACCGGAAGCCCGTCGGGGCGGAGGAGCTCCTGGGCAGCGTGGATACCGGGCTGCGCTGGCTCCGGGAAGGGCGGTAAGACCAAGGTCCCATTTTTTCACGGCGGTCCGTGTGGTATCGTTTATTCCTCGCAACAACCTTTTACGGAGAACCTGCATATGTTTGCCAAACGCCTGAAACAATTCCTTCTCGCCGGTGTGTTCGCCGGCATCATCGGACGCGGAGAAGCGCCACGCGCGGAGCGGCGTCCCAACATCCTGCACATCGTGGTCGACGACCTCGGCTGGCGCGACACGGGCTTCAACGGGGCGGAGGACCTCCGCACGCCCTCGATGGACCGGCTGGCCGGCGAAGGCGCGGTCCTGGGGCAGTTCTACACGCAGGCCATGTGCACGCCGACGCGGGCCTGCCTGATGACGGGACGCTACCCGTTCCGCTACGGCCTTCAGACGGCGGTGATTCCCTCGGTGTCGAGTTACGGCCTGGACCTGGAGGAGGCCCTGTTGCCCCAGGTGCTCAAAGATGCCAACTACGCGACCGCCATCATCGGCAAGTGGCATCTGGGACATGCCGACCAAAAGTACTGGCCCAAGCAGCGCGGATTCGATTACCAGTACGGCGCGATGATCGGCGAACTGGATTATTTCACCCACTCCGAGCACGGCGTTCTGGACTGGTTCCGCAACAACGAGCCGCTCGTGGAGGAGGGCTACACGACGAACCTGATCGGCGACGAGGCCGTCCGCTACATCGGCCGGCAGGGACCGGAAAAGCCCTTCTACCTGTATCTCGCCTTCAACGCGCCCCACACGCCCTACCAGGCCCCTGAGGAATACATTTCCAAATTCGCCCATATCGAAGATCCGACCCGCCGCATCTATGCCGCGATGATCGCCTGCCTCGACGACAACATCGCCAAGGTGGTCGCCGCCCTGGATGCCCAAGGTCTCCGCGACAACACGCTGATCGTCTTCCACAGCGACAACGGCGGCACCTTCAATCCCATGTTCGCGGGGGTGATGGCGGACATGTCGAAAGTCAAAATCCCCTGCGACAACCGTCCCCTGCGCGATGGCAAGGGCTCGTTGTACGAGGGCGGCAACCGGGTTGTCGCTTTCGCCAACTGGCCGGGCCGTGTTCAGCCGGGCCGCGTGGACGGAATGATGCACGCGGTGGATCTCTTCACCACCTTCGCCCATCTCGCCGGAGCCTCCACCGAGAAGTGCAAGCCTCTGGACGGACTGAACGTCTGGGCCACCCTCTCCGCCGGCGCCCCGTCTCCGCGCACCGAACTGGTCTACGGCATCGAGCCCTTCCGCGCGGGAATCCGCCAGGGGGACTTCAAACTGGTGTGGCGCACGACGCTTCCCTCCCAGGTGGAGCTGTTCGATCTCTCCAGCGATCCCCGGGAACAGACAAACATCGCCGTCGGGCATCCCGACGTGGTCCTGCGCTTGCAGAACCGCGCGAACGAACTGTCGGCCGGGGCGGCGAGGCCGCTCTTCCTGGTGGACCAGTTCAAGGTGATCATGCGGAACATGCAGGGCGAGCCCGTTCTGCCCGGCGAAAACGGCTTCGGAGACCCCGATTCGCTCGCGCCAGCCGCCGGTCATTGACAACGGTTTTCCTTCCATGGCGACGGGTGCGCCGGCCGCCCGTCGCCGTCAACCCGCCGGCAATACACTTCAACTGTTTAGGAGTATTGAACCATGAATAATACGATTCACAAACTTATCCTCTGCACGGGGCTCCTGTGTGCCTCCGGCGTCTACGCCGGGGAAAACCCATCCTGGAATTTCGAATTCACCCCCTACCTGTGGTACGCGGGCCTGGAGGGCGACGTGACTGTCGCCGGACGCCAGGTGGACTTCGAGAAGGACGCCAGCGACCTGGTGGACCTGGTCGATATTGGCGGTTCCTTCCGCATCGGCGCGGAGGTTGGTCGTGTGATGGTGGGCGCCCTGGTTGACGTGATCTCCCTGAGCACGGACGAACTCGATGACGCGGACCAGCCGCAACGTGGCAGCATGGACAGTGAAATGCTGCTGGTCGAAGGCGGGATCGGATACCGGATCGACGGATGGTCCAAAGGCCAATCCTTCGGCCTGATGGCGGGTGTCCGACATCTGGAGTTGGACAACGACCTCACGGTCAACGGCGTTGGCGAATTCTCCCGCAAGGACGAGTTGACCGACATCATGTTTTTCCTGCTGCCCCGCGTGCCGATGTTCGCGTCGAAGATGGATGGACTTTACTTCAACCCCGTCCTGGGCGTTGGCGCGGGCGACTCGGATCTCGCCTACGAGCTGTTTCCCCAGTTGCAGTACCAGATCAGCGAGAAGTTCTCCGCCCGGCTGGGGTATCGGCGCGTGGGGTGGAAACTGGAGGATGGCGACAATGAACTGAACGTCAGCCTCGCCGGTCTGATCGCGGGCATTGGTCTGAAGTTCTGAAACACGGGGGGGGGGGCGCCTTTTCTCTCCCGGGCGCCGTCCCCCGGTCCACAAAGGAATCCCATGAATCCGCTTGCGTTGTTCTGGAAGAAAAAACATCCGGCCCCTGAATCCGGCACCCGGATTTTTCTGGATTCGGAGGGGGTTCTGTTGTTCCGGATTTCGGGCGTGTTGACAAAGGAAGGGATGGACCGGTTGCAGAGCCGGATGCGGAAATTGATGGAAAGCCGCCGGGACGGGGATCTGCGGACCTTGGTGTTGCTGGAGGGTTTTCTGGGTTGGAAAACGGGAGATGATTGGGGGGATATGGCTTTTTTTATGTCGCATGGCGACCGTATCGCGCGGATCGCGCTGGTGGGCGAGGCTCAATGGGAGTCGAGCGCCCTCGCCTTCATGGGCGCCGGGGTGCGGCGCGCCGATGTGCGGTATTTCGGCCCGCTGGCTCAGGGGGAGGCGCGGGCCTGGCTGATGGGAGGCGGTGGGTGAGACGGCGTCGTTTATGAAGCGAGGCTTGGCTCGTTCTGACGTGGGATTACTCGGCTTGGAGGCGGCGGAGGAGGGCGAGGGAAAGGACGTGGGCGGGGTTGCGGGAGAGCGCGCGGCGCAGGGCTTCTTTGGCTTCGGGAAGTTCCTGGAGCCGCGCGTGGATCGTGGCGATGGCGTAGGCGGGGTCGGGGCTGTCGGGCATTTCGCGCTCGGCCTGGGCGAGGGCGCGGAGGGCATTTTCGGTGTCGCCGAGTTGTTCGCAGGCGAGGCCCAGGTTGTACCAGGCGCGGCCGAAGGAAGGGTCGATGCGGACGACCTCGAAGAGGGCGTCGCGGACGCCGGGCGTGTCTCCGGTTTCGCCGCGGAGAAGGGCGAGGGTGTACCAGGCGGCGGAAGAGCGCGGGTCGAGGCGGGTGGCTTCGAGCAGGGCTCGTTCGGCGTCGGGCAGGCGTTGAACCGCATGGTAGAGGCGTCCGAGGAGGTGGTGGGCTTCGGAGGCGCCGTCGAGCGCGACCATGCGTTCACCCCAGAAAACGACTTGATCGGAATCCTTTGCGCGGAGGGCGGCCTGAGCCATGCGGAGGGCGCCGGAGGGCTGGTCGGCGTTGAAGGCGAGGTAGGCGTTGATGTCGCGGACGAGGTCTTCGGCGAGGCCGTCGAGGGAGGGGAGCGCCAGCGCGGCGTCGAGGCGGACGAGGCGCGAGGGATCGGCGGTCATGTCGCGGAGGCGGTTGGCGGCGCGGGGATGGGAGGACAGGGCATGGACGGCGGCGGCGCGAACCATGGGGTCTTCGTGGACCAGGGATTCGGTGAGCAGGCGTTCCACGATTGGCTGGGTGGCGTGGGGGCGGAGGAGGCGGACGAGGGTGGCGCGCCAGAGGGGAATGTCTTCCCTGCGCGCAATCGCGACATACGCGGAAAGATCCGTGATGCCGGACCCGCGGGCCTGGTGGATCGCCCGGGCGCGGGCGCGGGTGCGGCGCGCGGCAAGCTTTTCGCCGTACCAGCGTTCAGCGTGTTCGACGGCCCAGTCGGCGGGCTGTGTGCTGTGGCATTTTGTGCAGGCGTCGGGGGCGCCGATTTCCCGGGAGAGGAGCGGGTCCGGGACGGTGAAGCCGTGGTCGCGGCGGGGGTCGCGTCCCATGTACGTCGTGTGGGACATGTGGCATTCGACACAGCGGTTGCCGGGGCTGTCCGGGGCGTGGCGGCTGTGGGCGGTGGCATCGACGGGGGTGGCCCCGAGGCGTCCGGGCGCGGCGTGGCAGCTCATGCAGAGCGCGTTGTTCGAGACGGGGAGGAGCAGTTTTCCGCTGTGGGGGTTGTGGCAGTCGAGGCAGGTGACGCCGACGCGGTGCATTTTACTGGAGAGGAAGGAGGCGGCTTCGAAAACCTCGTCCTGAATCTGGCCGTCGGGGTGGAAGACGCCGGGGGTGTCGAAGAGTTCGAGGCGGAAGTGGTCGTGGAAGGCGTCGCCGGCACGGAAGGCTTCGGGGGTGAGGAACTCGCGGCGGGCGTGGCAGGACATGCAGTTGTCCATGGCGGGCCGGCGCTCCAGGCGTTGGGCGGGGTGGACGGCGGGATCGGCGGCGTGGGCGGAGAGGTCGCCGTGGCACTGGGTGCAGGCGATGCCCATGGCGAGCCAAGTGCTGTCGTAGCTGTCGGTCTTTGCGTCGTATCGTTTTTCGAAGCGGGTCATGTGACACCAGGCGCACTGGCTGTTCCAGGTCATGCCGCGTTTGGACCAGTGTCCCCAGTCCTCCGGCCTCCGCCCGTCGTTGAAAATGGGAAACCACTCGCGGGCTTTGGGGTCGTAGGCCGGGTCAAAGGCCTGCCATTGACCGCGGTCGCCGGCGATGAGGAGTTGCAGCAGGGGTTCGACGCCGATAACGGCGACGGCCTGACCGTCGAAGCGGTGGCCCTCGGTCTGGGAAACGCGGCCGCCGGCATCGATTTTGGAGGTGACGTCCGCGTGTTTAACGGTGCCGGGGGCGAATGTGGCGTCGGCGAGAAGGCGGTTGGCGCGGGCGTGCTGGGAAGAGGACCAGAGCGCGACGATATCGGCGTGGCAGGCGGCACAGGAACCGCCCTCGGCGGGAGGCATGGCATTGCGGGAAAGGCGGGGGGGAAATCTGTCGTGCGGCGCCGGCTCGGGCGCGATTTGTCCGCGATCAAACAAGCCGCCGGCCAGAACGAGCACAAACACAACGGCGAGGGGAAGGATTCGTGCGGATGGACCTGTGCGTGGCATTCGTCAAAGTTGTCAATATTCGCAAACCCTGTCAATTGAATCCATTCCTTCCGGAAAAGTGGAGGGGATACGCCGGGCGCAACGGCGCGGGAGCTGCAAAATCTCTGTTTTCCCGCTTTCATCCCGCGCTGTCTGGCGTAGAGAGAGGTCTCTGTTCAACCCCTTGTACGTCTATGCAGCCCGAGACTCTCCGTTTTCTTTCCCCCGAACAGGTCCGCGACATCGCCGCCCGTTTTGGCACGCCCGTGTATGTCATGAGCGAGGCCGTGTTGCGCCGCCGCGCCGTCGAAACCCTTGCCTTTCCGAACGCTTTTGGCCTGACGGTCCGCTACGCCATGAAAGCGAACCCCAACCGCGCCGTCTTGAAAATTTTCCACGGCATGGGCCTGCAGATCGATGCGAGTTCCGGTCACGAAGTGGAGCGCGCGCTGGCGGCGGGCATTCCGACCGCCCACATCACCCTGAGCTCGCAGGAATTGCCGCGCAACCTCGGCGAACTGCTCGACACGGGCATCGGCATCAACGCCTCCAGTCTGCAGCAGATTCGCAGAATTGGCGAGTGCGGCCCGGGACGCGCCATCGGCCTGCGCTTCAATCCCGGCCTCGGTTCCGGCGGCACGCAGCGCACCAACGTGGGCGGTCCGGCCAGCTCCTTCGGCCTCTGGCACGCCTACGCCGACTCCGCCGCCGCGCTTTTAAACGAAAATGGCCTGCGCTGCGTGCGCATCCACACGCACATCGGCAGCGGCAGCGACCCGGCCGTCTGGCAGCACGTGGCGGGACTCAGCCTCCACCTCGTGCGGCGTTTTGCCGATGTGACGACCCTCGACCTCGGCGGCGGCTTCAAGGTCGCCCGCATGTCCACCGAAAAAACCACCGACCTGCAGCAGGTGGGACTGCCCGTGCGCGACGCGATCGCGGCCTTCGCGGCGGAGACCGGACGCAGGCTCCATCTCGAAATCGAACCCGGCACCTACCTCGCGGCCAATGCTGGCGCCGTCGTCTCCACCTTGCAGGACCGGGTGGACACCGGCGCGGATGGCTACGTGTTCTACCGCCTCGACACGGGCATGACCGACGTTCTGCGTCCCAGCCTCTACGGGGCGCAGCATCCAATTGTGGTCGTTCCCCGCGAAGAAATGGAACGTCCCCTGGAGAAGGCCGTCGTGGTCGGCCACTGCTGCGAATCGGGCGACATTCTGACCCCGGCACCGGGCGACCCCGAGGCCCTGGCTCCGCGCCTTCTGCTGCGCGGCGAGATTGGCGATTTTGTGGTGATTGAAGGAGCGGGGGCCTATTGTTCGGCGATGTGTACGTCCGGCTACAACAGTTTTCCAGCCTCGGCGGAAGTGCTGCTGGAAGAGGGCGGCGGCCTGCGCCTGATTCGCAAACGGCAGGAGACCTCCGCCGTCTGGGCCAACGAAGTCGGATGAAAAATCCCTTGCCCTTCCGCATTTCCGGGGCATGATAGAGAATATGACTCTCTCTTCCCAACCTCCTCAAGGCCCCGTCATTCGATCCATGGTCCGGATTATTCGCGGCTTTGAATTCTGTATCGTCATGGTCCTCATCCTGCTGATGATGGTCGCCGTGTTTCTGTCCACCATTGAACTGGCGGTCATCCTCTGGCAACAAATGATGCAAGAGCCCCGCTTCCTGCTCGGTCTCACGGATCTGTTGAAAGTCCTCGGCTTTTTCATGATGGTGCTGATTGGCCTGGAGCTGCTGGAAACCATCAAGAACTACCTCACCCATCACGCCCTGCACGTGGAAATCGTGCTGCTGGTGGCCATGATCGCCGTGGCGCGGAAAGTGATTCTCATTGACATGAAGGAAATGGATCCCGGCTCGATGTTCGGCGTTGCGGCTCTCCTGATTTCGTTGGCCGCCAGTTATTACCTGATCCGTCGTGTCCTTCCCGGCACGGAACACAAACCCCCTCCCTCCGCCTGACGCGATATGGATTCCCCCATCAAACAGTTCTTCACGCCCCGCCATCACCTGGCGCCCCTCACGCGTAAGGACCTGCTGCGCCTCGTCCCGCCCGCCCTGCTCATCACGGTTGCCTTTGCCCTCTTTCATTTTCTGGGCAGCGGCATTTACGCCTACAGCCAGAGCCACTCGGCCCTGCGATGGATGGTGGACCGATGGAAAGACAACGGCATTGCCATGGGTTCGGGCGACTACTCCCACGGTTTTCTCGTGCCCCTCGCCTCCGGCTGGGTGGTGTGGCGTATGCGCGACGAACTGTTGCAGGCCCCCAAACGCATGAGCACGCTCGGACTGCTCGGTGTCGTGGGCTGCCTCTTCATCCACTACGTCGGCTACAAAACGCAACAGACCCGTTTTTCCCTCATTGCCATGATCGGACTGACCTGGACCCTGCCTTTTTATCTCTACGGCTGGCAAGTCGCCAAACGTCTGATTTTCCCCTGCGCGTTCCTGATTTTCGCCGTGCCTCTCAACTTCCTCGAAGGCTTTCAATTCCCCCTCCGCAAATTCAACGCCGGCATCTCCGCCAGCATTCTCCAGGGCCTCGGCATCGACGTGAAACAGTCCGGCACCGCCATCTACGGCCCTCCCTACGATGCCAGCGCCAAACTGCGTCTCGACGTCGCCGACCCCTGCTCCGGCATCCGTTCCCTCACCGCCATGATGGCCCTCACCGCCATCTACGGCTACGTGCTCATGCGAGGCCCCATTCGCAAATGGCTGCTCTTCGCCGCCTCCATCCCCCTCGCCATGGCCGGCAACGTCTTCCGCATCGTCTCCATCGGCATCCTCTCCGAAGCCTTCGACTCCGACCTCGCCGCTGGCCTCCCCCACGATTACGCCGGCTTCATCGTCTTCGGCATGGCCATCGCCCTCATGGTCGTCGTCGGAAACCTCATCAATCTCAATCCCCTGGAAGGAGTTCAGCGATGGAAAAAACGCCTGGCTTCCGCCCGTATCTGATTCTGCTGGTCCTCTTCGGCATCAGCGGACTCCTGCTTGCCACCACCGTGGATGTCGGCATCACCGACGAAGCGGGTGTGCGCCTGGAATTGCCGACGTCCCTCGGGGACGCCTGGACCGGCCACGAGGTGGTCTTCTGCCACAATCCCTATTGCGGAAGAAGCTGGCTCGTAAAAGACCTCACTCCCGATGCCGGGGGCAAAACCGTCTGCCCCGAGAACTACCGCGGCGAGCCCTGCGGCGGAGAACTGCGCACCATGGCCCTTGGCGAATACCAGATTCTCCCCAAAGACACCGTCATTTTTAAAAAACAATACCAGCACAACCTCGATCCGGAGCGGACGGTGCACGTGGCGGTCGTCCTTTCCGGGGAAGACCGCACCTCCATTCACCGTCCCGAAACCTGCACTCAGGCACAGGGCAACACCATCGACCTCGCGCATGTCATCCAGGTCCCCCTCGCCAACGGCCGCGAACTCGGAGTGATGGTCCTGGACCTTCGCCGCGTCCTGCCCGGCGGGCGCGTCCTCAAATCCTATTACGCCTACTGGTTCAGCGGAAAAGATCGCGACACGCCCCACCACCACGAGCGCGTGTTGTGGATGAGCCTCGACCGCGTCTTCCGCAGCGTGGCCCACCGCTGGGCCTACATTGCCGTGGCCGGTGAACGCAGTCCGGAGGAGGGGAACAATGCCCACCACGCCGAAATCCGTGAAATCGTGGCGCTGCTCTATCCGCAGATACGGCTCGAGGAGTTGAATCCGTGAATCCGCGCCCCGGCGTTTTTTTCGATCGCGATGGCGTGATTAATGTCCCGCCTCCGCCGGAGCAACGCTACATCACCCGCCCCGGGGATTTTCGCCTGATGCCCGGCATTGCCGCCGCCATCCGCGTGTTCAACGACAAACAGATTCCCGTGGCGGTGGTGACCAACCAGAAGTGCGTGGCCGTGGGAAAAATCAGCGAGGCCGAACTGGCGGCGATCCATGCCCGAATGGCCGAACTTCTCGCCGCCGAAGGCGCGCGGATCGACGATCTGCGCTACTGTCCGCACGCCGGCGATCCGCCCTGCGCCTGCCGCAAACCCAAACCCGGCATGTTGCTGGCCGCGGCCACCGCGTTGTCGATCGACCTCCCACGATCCTGGATGGTGGGCGATCAATTCCGCGACCTTCAGGCCGGAAAAGCCGCCGGATGCCGCACCGTTTGGGTGGGCGAGGAGGCCCGCGCCTGTCCGGAAGCCGATTTTTTACTCTCCAGCACCGCCGAATTGCCCACATGGGCGGAAAATGTGAGCCCTGAAATGGTTTCGTACTTGCAGCCGCCGAAAAACACTCCTAGATTCTAAACACTATGAGCGACACCTCCCCTACCAGCCTCCGTATCCGTTACAACGACCCCGAAGGAAACCAGACCGAACTGGCCCTTGCGGAAAAACCCATCACCATCGGTCGGAGTCCGGATGCCGACATCATCACACTGGACGAACGGGCCTCGCGCATGCACTGCGGCATCCGCATCTGGGACGGAGAATACTACGTCAAGGACCTCAAGTCCAAAAACGGCACCTACCTCAACAATCAGCGCGTCGAAATGGCCAAGATCAAGCCCGGCGACAAGATCCGTCTGGGCAACACCATTCTCAATGTGGATGATAAAAAGTCCCCTGGCACCGCCACCACCATCGACAACCTCCAGCACGAGATGAGCGAAGGCAAGGGCTATAAAACCATTCTCCGCGAAATCGTCGAAAATACCGAAAAACCGATGTCCGCGCCGCTGAAACCCACTGCGGCCCCCAAACCCGACGACGGCGCCATCGAAATCGACGGGGCAGGCACGGCGGTGGACGAACCCCGCACCAAAACCGCCCGCCTGGTATCTCCGCCTCCCGGCGACAGCAAAAAAATATCGATCGATCCCCCCGCCTCCGGCAGCAAACTCACCAGCGTGTCTGATTCCAAAATCGTCCGCCGCGCTCCGCCCACCGCGATCCGCATCAAGCGCTCCTGATCGACTGCTCCGCCCGCCATGACGCCCTCTGCACCCGCCGAGCCGGTTCCCGTCGAACCGGATGTCCTTGAGCACGGAAAATCGCCCGAAGGACTGCCCCTCGAAAGCGACCGCCGTCTCTACATGCAGTTGCTGGCCTTCACCGGCTGCGGCGATCCCTCTGAGTGCGTCGGGTTTTTGCAGAACATGGGCTGGGACGCCGTTCTGTATCAGGATGCCGCCGACCCCTGGGGCATCGCCGTCCTGTTGATGGACACCGACGCGAACCGCTTCACCGATGTCTACGCCCCCGCCCTCCGCCGCTCGCCCTTTGCCCGCCTGCAGCCGCGTCCGGAGATGACCCTCTTCGCCCGCAGCTATTCCATCGGATACGAAAGCGATTTGGAACGCACCCTGGTCGGCCGCCCCCGCGAACGCGCCCTTTCTCCGCAATGGCCCTGGGTCGTCTGGTATCCTCTCCGCCGCAACGGCGAGTTTTCCAAACTGCCCAAACGCGAAAAAATGAAGATCCTCGGCGAACACGGCACGATCGGACGGGCCTGGGGCGACGCCGGCCACGCCCACGACATACGCCTCGCCTGTTTCGGCATGGACCGCAACGACAACGACTTCGCCGTGGCGCTCGTCGGGGCCGACCTCCGCTCCCTCAGCAAAATCGTCGAGGTCATGCGCGGCACCGTGCAAACCTCCACCTACATCGAAAAACTGGGGCCGTTTTTTGCGGGAAAAGCCCTGTATCAGGCGCCTCTTTGAATAACCCAACCGCCCTTCTCTTCGATTACGGCAACACCCTCATCGCCTTCGGCCCCGCCCAGCAGGAAGCCCAGCTCGCCGCCATGCGCGCCGTGTTCGACGACGAAGGCCTGCGCTACGACACCCAGGAGATGGAGATTCTCCGCCACGAACAAATCCTCCGCCCCTTTCAGCGCGGCGGCATCGAAAACGACTACCGTGCCGTCTGCCGCGAAGTCGTGGAACGCTACACCGATGACCCCGGCGACCGCATCACCCGCCGCATCATGCGCGCCCGCTACGACGCGTTTCTGGGCTCGGTCGCCGTGGACCCCGCCGTATTGGAGTTGCTCAGTCGCCTGAAACGCTCCCACCGTCTGGGCCTGCTCTCCAATTACCCCTGCGTCGATGCCATCCTCGATTCCCTGCACAAGCTGGGCCTGCTGCCATTTTTCGAAACGGTGGTGGTCTCGGGTGACGTCGGTTTCGCCAAACCGCATCCCAAGCCCTACGAAGTCCTGCTCGCCCGCATGAAACTCCGTCCGGAGGAGTCCGTGTACATCGGCGACAACTGGCTGGCCGATGTGCAGGGCGCCAAACGCCTTGGCATGCGCGCCGTCTGGCTCCGCGAACACATCCCCTACGAACGTTTCGAACCGTCGGCGGGCGACCATCCCGCCGACGCCGAGCTGACTCGGCTCAGCGATCTTCCCGCCCTGCTCGAACACTGGAGCGGCGGCATTCCCGCCACCCTATAGGCGGTGTCACAATGGACCCGTGGCGCCCCCCCGCCACCTCGACGGCCCAAACTATATATTGCTGTTGTTGCAATGATGCCTGCGGAATTAAGCACCAACGGTGCGAGGCATCCCAGCCCAGCACAACGTGCTGGGACTCGCGGATATTTGGGGTATGATGCGGTCTGAAGGACCGCCGCAACTCGCGTCGCGCAAGCACGTTGCCATTGGCTTCGAATTGCGGCGGTCCTTCAGACCGCATTTCCCCTTTTGGACCCAAAACCCAGGGCGGGGCCCTGGGCTGGGATGCCATCGCCCCCTTGGGGCTGAACCTTCACATAACATCAATCATTGAGGTCGTCAGCCGCCATGGCACCACCACCCAGAGCGCTACTGCGAGGATAAAAAGACCTGTTGCTGTCTTGCGCATGGGCGGGTATCTCCTTTTTGCCGCTCACTCGTTGTTGTTGCGCAGCACCTGGGTGAGCAGATTTTCGAGGCCG
>CAZCFM010000027.1:20159-34696 GCA_964497855.1 uncultured Verrucomicrobiota bacterium
TGCCGCTCACTCGTTGTTGTTGCGCAGCACCTGGGTGAGCAGATTTTCGAGGCCGGAGAAGATTTCGTTGTAGTCCTCGCGGCTGCGGCGGATGACCTCGTGGGCCTCCTCGCGTCCGTAGACGTGGGTGATTTCGCAGGCGCGTTTTTCTTCGCCGGGCGCTTGTTTGTAGGTGAGGAAATAGTGGCGGAGCCGGTCGGTGAGGGAGCGGGGACATTCGGAGAGATCTTTCCAGCCGCCATACACCGCATCGCCTTTGAGGACGGCCACGATCTTGTCGTCGGCCTCCCCGTGGTCGATCATGCGGAAGCCGCCGATGGGGATGGCCTGCAGGAGAATGTCGCCGTGGGCGATGTCCTTTTCGGTGAGAACGCAGATGTCGAGCGGGTCGTCGTCGCCCACAATGTCGCTGCGCGCCGTGCGTTCCATGGCGAGGTCGGCGACACGGGAGCCGCAGAGGGTTTGCGGGACAAGTCCGTAGAGGCAGGGGCAGATGTTGGAGAAAATCTGGGGTCGATCCAGTTTGAGGTGGCCGGTCGCTTTGTCCAACTCGTATTTAACGGTGTCGGTGGGCACAATTTCGATGTAGGCGGTGAGCACGTTTGGGGCGTCCGGACCGAGGGGGATGCCGTGCCAGGGGTGGGCTTTGTACAGCGTGCCCATCAGCGACCAAAGGGGATCGATCATAGAAACTCCGGATGCAGGGTGGATGTGCAGGATTGAAACGTGACAAATCCTCCTGATTTGATAGGGAAGGGGCAATCTAATTCGATGAAAATTCTCACGCATGTTATTCCGACTCGTTTCGTTTCCGCCGCCGCTGTTCTGGAGAACCAGAGTCATGGCGGCTGATGCGTTGGAATCTCCCGGCCAGGCCCGGCTGCTGTTGCGCACGATCGGTTGGATCGGGGCGCTGATGCTGCTTGTCGGTTTGTTCTGGATCCGTCTGGATGTGGTGATCGAGGACGAAGGGGTGGTGGAGGCCCGCGATGGGTGGCGGATCTACGCGCCACGGACGGCGCGTGTCGAAGAAATCCTTGTCGAAGCCGGACAGCGCGTGGCCGAGGGCGCTCCGCTGCTGCGTCTGCGCGACGAAACGCTGGAACGCGACATCCTCGATGTGCGGGAACGGCTGGAGGCGCTGCGTCTGGAGGCCCGTCTTGCGGAAACGCGTCTGCGGGAAGTCCACATCACGGGCGGCAGTGTGGAGGCGCGGGCGGCGGAGGCTTCGCTCAAACTGCGGCGCGAAAACGAGGCGCTGCTGAAGGAGATCGCCAGCATGTACGAACGCTTGCAGCAGGAGGGCTCCGTGTCGACGATGGAGCGAATCCGCCTGACAACGCAGCAGCTGGCGGCGCGGCGGGAGGCCCTTCGGGACGAAACCCTGCTGTCGCTGCGCGACGAAGGATACGTCGAGCTGTTGCTGCAACGGGAAACATTGTTGCGGGATGGCGCTTTGGCCCGCGCGGCGATTCTGGAGGAGCGGCTGCGTCTGTTGCAGGAGCAGTCCGAAAGCCTTCTGCTGCGGGCGGCGCGCGCGGGTCTGGTGACCAATGTGTTTGCGCGTGAACCGGGTCAGCGGGTGGAGGCGGGTGCGCTGGTGCTGGGCATGGCGGACCCCGCCGGGGGTTACGAGCTGCGGATGTTTGTGGCCGACCGGAATGTGGATTTGCTGCGCCCGGGATTGCCGGTTCGGATCGAATCGGCGGTCTATGCATCGTCGTCGGAAGGCTACATGGAGGGCCGCGTGCTGAGCCGGATTGCGGACAAGGATTCGCCGCAGGCGGGGGGCTTCGAAGTGCGTGTGGAGGTCACCCGCTGGCCCGTTGAGCCCGTGATCGGCAGTCGGGTGCGGGCTGAAATCCTGCTGCAGCGCCAAGGGCTGCTTCAGTTGGTCCGGCGCAATCCCCTGCGACAGCCCAGTCCCACGCCGGAGGGTTCCGATGGACCTTGATAAAAGCCCGACCCTGATACGTTTTGTGATCGCCGAGGGCAAGGCCCTCCGCTGGGGCGTGTTCATCGCCATTCTGCGCAGCGTGGCCATCGCGCCTCTGCCCTGGCTCTTCGGCGTGATGATCGACCGGCACGTGCCCGCCGCCAACATCCAGGGCATTCTCGTCACCGCCTGGATTTTCGTGGCCCTCCTGCTCCTGCACATGGCATTCGCCGTGTCCGCCGCCCGCCGCATCGGCAGCGGCGTCACCTCCATCGTCAAGGACCTGCGCAGCCTCATTTTCAACCGCCTGCAATTTCTGCATTTTGCCTACCTCGACCGCAGCACCTCCGGACGCCTGCTGTCGAAATACGCTTTCGACACCCAGAAAATCCAGGACCTAACCGTTCTCATTCTCAACCAGTTTCTGCCGACGTTCTGTTACGGGCTGACGGTGATGATCATCATTCTGCTTGTGGATTGGCGCTTGTCGCTGGTGGTCCTGCTGGTCATGCCCATGGTGTACACCGCGCAACGCCTTTTCCGCACGCGGCTCAACAAGAACAATCAGGCCGTGCGTCTCGCCCAGGAAAAGCTCATCGGCAACGCCAACGAAATGATTTCCGCCCTGCGCCTTGTGCGCAGCCTCGGCGAAGAGGAAAAAGCCGAAAACCGCCTCCAGCACGACAACCGCCACGTCGCCGAAACGCGTGTGGGTCTCATCAACATCGCCTCCGTGTTTGGCACCTATATTTTCGTGAACAACCAGTTCATCACCCTGATCGTGGTCGGGGCGGGAGCCTTGATGGTGATCAAGGGAACGCTCTCCGTCGGCGCGCTGTTCTCCTTCATGGCCGCCCTGCCCATCATCATGCAGCCCTTCGTCATGATCACCCAGTTCATCGAGCAGTACGCCATGGGACAGGAGGCCTACACCAGCATCCGCGAGCTGGTCTGCAACGACAACGTCGAACCCTGGAGCGGACACGAGTATCCGGCTGAATTCCGGGGCGACATCCGTTTCAGCGGCGTGCACTTCGCCTATCCCGGCAAGGAGGATCAACCCGTTTTCCACGACTTGTCTCTCCACATCCGCCCCGGCGAAAACGTGGCGCTCGTCGGGTCCTCCGGCTCCGGAAAAAGCACCATCGCCAACCTCATCCTCGGTCTCTACGCCAGCACGCAGGGCACGATCACCATCGACGGCATTGCGCAGACGCAGCTGGACATGCGCCGTTTCCGCCGCCACTGCGCGATCGTCCTCCAGGAAAACGTGCTGCTCTCCGGCAGCGTCATCGAAAACATCCGCTTCGCCAAGGGCGACGCGAGCGACGACGAGGTCCGCGCCGCCGCCATCGCCGCCAATGCCGACGAATTTATCCGCAACCTGCCCGAAGGCTACAACAGCATCATCGGCGAACGCGGCGTCAGTCTTTCCGGCGGACAGAAGCAGCGGCTTTCCATCGCCCGAGCCATCCTCCGCAACCCGCGCGTGCTGATCCTCGACGAGGCCACCTCCGCCCTCGACAACGAGAGCGAGGCCCTCATCCAGCAGGCTCTCGAACGCCTCTCCGCCGGACGCACCGTCATCACCATCGCCCACCGCCTCTCCACCATCCGCAACGCCGACCGCATCATCGTCCTCGGACAAGGCCGCATCCTCGAAGAAGGCGACTACGAAACCCTCTCCACCGCCAACGGCCCCTTCAGCCGCATGGCCCGCCACACGCCCCGCGATCAGGCCTGAAATCCCTCACACCACCCGCGTGCGCAGGCCGCGGCCGGCGAAATAGGCGGCGACCTCTTCCCGGAAGCCGTGGGCGGCCCAGAGTTCTTCGGCACCGCTCTCTTCAACCGTTTGCAGCAGTTCGGGCCAGTCGACGTGATCGGACACGACAAATCCTTCGTTGAATTTTCGTTTTTTGCGCTCGGCCCCCAGCAACATCCATCCGGAGGCGAAGGCGATTCGGACGGGAGCGGCTTTGCTCTGCAGACTGCTGTTCTGGGCCTGCGGCGGGGCGAGAATCATGGCCCGTCCCTGCGCGGCCGCGAGGTGTTCGCTGTTGAGGGTTTTTGTCGGGGGCAGCCGGATTCCCGCGTTGCGGTAGTGCGCGAGGAAGGGCAGCATCGCGCCATGAACGAGAATCGGACCGCGCTCCGGGTTCAGCATCGCGAGCAGGCGCTGGGCCTTTCCAAGGCTGTAGCCAAGCAGCACGCTGTTGATGCCCTCGGCGCTGTTGCGCTGCCACCAGGCGTCGATTTCGGCGGCGACATCGGCGGGATCGGGCCAGCGGTAAAGCGGAAGTCCGAAGGTGCATTCGCTCACGAGCAGATGGCAGGGAACGGGTTCGAAGGCTTCGCAGGTCGGGTCGCAGCCGCGTTTGTAATCGCCGGTGACCACGGCCACGCGTCCGTCGACCTCAATGCGCACCTGGGCGCTGCCGAGAATGTGGCCGGCGGGGTGCAGGGAGATGCGGGCGTGGCCGACCGTGAGACTTTCGCCCCAGTTCAAGCCCTGGTAGGCGGTTTTGCGCCCCACCCGTTCGCGCACAAGGGGCAGGCCGCGGAGGGAGCTGAGAACCGACGTGTGGCCGGGGCGCGCGTGGTCGGCGTGGGCGTGGGTGATGACGGCGCGGCCCACCTTGCGCGTGGGGTCGATGTAGAGGTCGGCGGCGGGGCAATAGAGGCCGCAGGGCCTGGACTCAAGCAGCGTCATGGCGTGTCCAGAGCATCGGCGAGGGCATCCCAGGGCAGGCGGACGCAGGCCATGCGCATGGGGCGTGCGCGGAGGGCGCCGAGGGCGGACATTTCGTCGCGGCCCCACTCGGCGGTCCATTCCGCATCGCAATCGAAAAACGACTGAACACAGGCGAGGCGTTCGCGGGCGGCGGGCAGGGCCAGACCCTCGATGACGCGGGCGAGCACGGCGGCGGAGGCGTGACTCACCGCACAACCGCGAAGCTGAAAACACAGTCCCGCGATGTGGTCCTCCTCGCGACGGAATCCGAGTGCGATTTCATCCCCGCAGGCCGGGTTTCGCCGGAACGCGCGGCAAGCACAGGACGCCGGATCCCCGCAGTGGGAAAGATCCTTGGACAAGGCCAGCAGTTGTTCCTGATACAGACTCATGCGCAAGCGACTACTCCTGTCCGCGCCGAAAACAAGCCAAGCCCCGGAATTTTCCACAATTTTCAACAACTTTGTCTCGCATTTTGCCGGAAGAACTTCATACTTTACCGCGTGAACATCCTCCAGTCTCTCACCAAAATGGTTACACTTATTGTGGTGGTGGTTCTGGTGGGCGCGTTGTTGATCGGCTTTGTGCCTCAGTATCAAAAACATCTGGCCCACGAGAAACGCCTCCAGGATTTGCGTGCCCAGAAAGAGCGGGAAAACGCCAGACTTCAGGATTTGCGTGTGCGCCAGGAACGCTTTCAAGCCGATCGCGACTATGTGCGCAAGGTGGCCCACGAAATGGGCATGGTGGAGCCGCATGAAATGATTTTCCGTTTCCAGGATGACAGCGGACGCAACGCTCGAAGCGGTCAATAAGGGCATGGATTCCTCCGATCTTCAGTTTGATTTTCACCGCGCGGTGCGTCTGGGCTTCCCCGAAATTGTGTATGGCGAATCCAAAAACGTGGAGCAATTGCAGCGGATTCTCACCCAATGCCGCGCGAAAGGGCACCCGGTGCTGATCTCCCGCTGCCAGCCGGAAAAAGCGGCGCAGTTGCCCGAAGGGCATTACGATGCGCTGGCCCGCATCTGGCACGACCGTCCTCATCCCGAACCCGCGGTGGTGGGCTCCGTGGCCGTTTTGTCGGGTGGCACCGCCGACGCGCCCGTTGTTGCGGAATGCCTGCACACGCTTCGTTTTCTGGGCATCCGGGCGACCGCGATGCAGGACGTGGGCGTGGCGGCCATCCACCGTTTTCTGAGCCGGCTGGACGAACTGCGGGCCTATTCGGTGTTGATTGTCGTGGCCGGCTTTGAGGGCGCCCTGGCCTCGGTCGTGGCCGGACAATGTCCGCAGCCCGTGATCGCCGTTCCTTCCGGCGTCGGCTACGGCGTCGCGGCGGGCGGACACGCGGCCCTGCACGCGATGCTGGCCTCCTGCGCCAACGGGCTCATGGTGATGAACATCGACAACGGCGTCGGCGCCGCCCTGGCCGCCAAACGCATTCTCGGCACCTGCCGATCCCTCTGCGAATCCATGAAAGAAGATTCCTCATGCCCCTTCTAAAACTTGAACCCTTTTCCGGAATCTCCGGCGACATGTTTCTCGGCGCACTGGCACCCCTGCTGAACGCCGAAAGCGAAATCCAGGAACTTCCTCATCGCCTCGGTCTGCACAACGTCGCCGTACACTTCGAAGACGTGATCCGCTCCTCCCTGCGCTGCCGCCGCGCCGTCGTCAGCGTCGAGGGCCACGCCCCCGAAGCGCATCATCACGAGCATGAGCATCACGACCACCATCACCACGATCACGATCACCACGATCATCATCACGACCACGCGCACCGCGCCTACCGCGACATCGTCCACCTCATCGAACACGCCGAACTGCCCGCCGGCGTCAAGGCACGCGCCCTGCACATGTTTCGTCTGCTGGGCGAGGCAGAAGCGGAGATGCATGGGATTCCGCTGGAGAAGGTGTATTTCCACGAAGTCGGCGGCGAAGATGCGATTGTGGACATTGTCGGCGCCGCGCTGCTGCTCGACAAACTGAATCCGGCGCAGGTGTTCTGCACGCCGGTCTGCACGGGTTCCGGTTTTGTGAAAACCGCGCACGGTCGCCTGCCCATTCCCGCACCGGCCACGCAGCGTCTGCTGGAGGGAATGCCCTCCTTCCCCGGTTCGGTCGCCAAGGAAATGTGCACCCCCACCGGCGCGGTGATCCTCGCCGCCTTGCAACCCGTTTTCGAGATTCCCGTGTTGATCAGCCTCCGCAGCGGCTTTGGCGCGGGCAGCCGCGATCTGCATGAGCAGCCAAACGCCCTGCGCGCCAGCCTTTGCAGTCCCGCCGCGCAGAGCGAAACCATCAGCCTGCTGCAAACCAATCTCGATACCTGCGACGGCGAAATGCTGGGCGCGGATTTCCTCGGCGACCTGCTCGAACAGGGGGCACTCGACGCCTGGATCAGCCCCATCCTCATGAAAAAGGGACGCCCGGCCCAGCAACTCGAAATCCTCTGCACGCCCGCACGAGCCGACCCTCTGTCCACCTTCGTCCTTCAACAACTCCCCACCCTCGGGGTCCGCCGTTTCGATGGCAACCGCCGCGTGCTCGAACGCCGGGAGTCCTTTGTGGAAACCGTTTTCGGAATCATCGCGGTCAAGGTGCATCAGCTCCCCGACGGCAGCGAACGCATTCTGCCGGAATACGAGGCCTGCCGCCGCGCCGCCCTCCGCCATGGCGTCAGCCTGGCCCAGGTGCGCAACGTTGCAGCCGAAGCGCTTTGCCACGGTGCCGATTGAAGGCATGCCGCCGCCCGTGCTGCGGGTTCCCGGCTATTTTTCCGCCGGCGTGGTTTCGTAAAGCACCAGGTTTTTCCGAGCCTGCCAGCGATCCCTCTCGATCCAGTTCGCGGGAGCGTTTTCGCTGTCCGTGGCGATGACCCAGGCACCGGGGGGAATCTCCGACGGGCTGCGGGCGGGGATGCGGCGGACGGCGTGATACAGGACGCCGTCCTCGAGCAGGGGATAGAGGTCGCTCGAGTGCAGCACATAGAGCGGCAGCTCCGTTGGCAACGCCCGCAGGCGGGCGGCAACCGCGCGGTGGCGGTGTTTTCCGTGGTAGGAGTCGCTGTAGAAATGCATCGTGAGGGTCCAGGCGATCGAGATCCAGAGCGTGGTCAGCGGCAGCAGGCGTCCGCGTTTGCCCTGTCGGAGGGCCTGGAGCAGGAGGGTGGCGACACTGCCGAGCAGCAAGGCGGTGACAGCGGCGGCGAGTGCTCCGGCCCCCGGCAGTTCGAGGCCTTTGATCGCCTGTTTGTCGAGCAGAATGGGTTGCAGCAGCATGAACAGGGGCAGGCCCAGGGACAGGAGCCCCAGCAGGGCCACGTGCAGGCGTTCCAGCGGATGCGCCTGCGCGTTTGCTCCCGCCACAACCCGGTTCCAGAGCTGGAGGAGGCCCATCGCCACAAAGGGAAGCAGGGGCAGCAGGTAGCGCTGGCGTTTGTTCTCGAAACACATCAGCAGCAGGAGGGCGATGCCGATGACGATCCAGGGATAGGTTTCGCGGCGGGGGACCTTGCGCGGAAAATAGGCTGCACTGCGCAGCGCGGGCAGCGTCCAGGGAAAAATCATGCCGAGTACGACGAGATAATAGAGCAGCGGTTGCGGATTTTCCCGGTCCTGTGCCCATTCCGCGAGGAGGGTCTCTTTGGCGCCGGGAACGTTCCAGGCCACCTGCTGGAGCCAGAGTCCGTAGACCAGGAGGGCAATGAGAAGGGGCCACCCCGCCGTTGCCATGCGGAAACGGGGGCGTTCGAGGCAAAAACAACCCACGCCCCAGGCGAGCAGCGGGACCAGCAGGCCCACGGGGCCCTTGGTGAAAACCGCGGCGCAACAGCCCAGCAGTGCGAGGGGAGCGCCGGCCAGACGGAGGCGTCCGGCCTCCCGGTCAGCCAGCAGCAGCAATCCGGCGCAGGCGGTGCTGGCCCAGGCGAATAAATGGATGTCGTAGGTCGCGAGCCGACTTTCCTTGAGCACGTAGTACATGCCACAGAGCAGCAGGGCCGTGTGTCCGCCCTGTGACGGACCCAGCACCCGTTCCGCCAGCACTGCGGTCATGACCAGGGCCAGCAGGGCCAGAGTGGCGGAGAGACCGCGGGCGCGGGCGGTCAATACATCCGGCGGAGTGTCCCGCTCGAGTCCCTGCCAGACCAGAAGGTTGGCCCAGACCAGTAGCGGGGGTTTGCGCAGACGCGGCTCACCGCGCAGACTGGGGCGTTTCCAGGCATCCGGCTCGCCCTCCTTCATCCGCAGCCAGGTTTCCTGGGAAGAGAGCAGGGAACGCAGCTCCATGTGCCGCGTCGAATCTGGCACCGGCAGTTTCCAAAATACCGGAGGAACAAACAGCAGCAGCGCCGCCAAAAGTCCGATCCGTGAACGTGGGCTGAGGAGAAACGTCATCCTAAGGGGAACTATGTCGATCCCCCCGGAAGTAAAGACCCGAATCCCGTTGCGGAGGGCCCGTGCATGTAGATTAAATATTGCAACTGTTACAATATGCTGTTTGGACGGGCCCCCGGCGTTTGTCCTTGAGTCCGGAGGCCGGGAGGCGCATGATGACTTGGTTATGTCTCCCCGCACTCGATCCCTGCCCCTTATCACCCTTGCCACCCGGGTAACCCTGCTCCGTCTTGCCGGGATTCCGCTGTTTGCCGGGCTGCTGCTGCGTTTTTTCGCGACGGGCGATCCGGAGTGGCGGCGATGGGCCCTGAAACTCTTTGTCCTGATTATCGCCACCGACGCCCTCGACGGATGGCTGGCCCGCTCCCGCAAGGAGGAAAGTCCCCTGGGGGCCTTTCTCGATCCGCTTGCCGACAAATTTCTCATGCTCTGCGCCATCGCCCTGCTGACGCGTCCCTACGATCCGACCTTCGCCCCCCAATTTCCCCTCGCCCTCGCCCTGCTCATTCTTGGACGGGAAGTCTTTCTTTTCGCGGGGTATTGGGTCATCCGCCGCCGAGTCGGCCGTGTGACCCTCCGCCCCCGCCCCAGCGGAAAAGCGGCCACCTTTCTCGTGGCAGCCCTCGTCGTCGCCCTGCTCTGGCCCTTTTCGCCGAACGCGATCCTCCTCCTCGCCCTGCTCACCGCCCTCTGCTTTGCCCTTTCCTGGCTCCAGTATTTGCAGGACGGACTCGCCCAGTTGCGCTCGTCAGGCACGTCCGCCCCGCCCGGAAACTAATCTGCGGTTTTTCCTATCTTCGGAACCTGTTGATATTCAACTTTCCGATGCTCGGAACGGCAAAAAATTGTCGTTATTTTAAATGTTCATGACCCCACAGGATGATTAAAAATGATCCAAAAAAGGTAAATCATACAATATGTAGTGGTTTCTATTGACAGGACGCTGGCGTTGGTGTTTCTTCACAAAACTTGAACATCCCCCGAACGCTCTCTGGGTCGCTGCCCTATCTGTATCCGTGTGGCGTATTGCAGAGCCGCTTGATTCCCCCGCAAAAAACACATCTTCCTGGAGAACCCATCTCATGGCCAATGACGTAACCTTCAGCATCGGTGCCCGATCCTTCGTGCTCGACAAAGACAAAGCCCAACAGGCCTTTGATGACAAAAAGGTGATCAACGGCCGCGAGAGCGTCTTCTTCAACCTGCTGCCCCTCAAATACAGCTGGGCCTACGATCTCTACCGCACCATGAAAGCCAACCACTGGGAACCCGAAGACATTCCCATGCAAAAGGACATCGAGCAGTGGCAGAGCACCGACCAGCTCAGCGACGTCGAACGCTGGATCATCCGCATGGGCATCGGCTATTTCAGCGCCGCCGAGGGCATTGTCGGCGACAACATCCTGCATGTGATCCGCGAAAAAGTCACCGCGCCGGAGCTGAAGCTCGTACTCGGCCGCCACGCGCACGAAGAGAACATTCACGCCGACAGCCTGCTCTACATGATCAGTTCCCTCGGCATCAACCCGCACGAGTGCGAGGCGATGTTCGAGGACGTGCCGACCATCACCCGCAAAAACGAATTCGTGATGAAGGTCTCCCGCGCCCTGCGCCGCGATCTCGATCTGACCACGCTCGCCAACAAGCAGCTCTTCGCCAAGAACCTCTTCCTCTTTGGACAGTGCATGGAGGGCACGCAGTTCTACGGACTCTTCGGCATGATTCTGGCCCTCTACCGCCAGAACAAATTCCCCGGCATCGGCCAGATGTTCCGCTACACCCTGCGCGACGAATCCAACCACATCGAACTCCTGCGCAGCCTGCTCATGGCCCTCAAGGACGAAAACCCCGATCTCTGGACCCCGGACTTCCGCGAGGAACTCCGCTCTCTCATGCAGGAAGCGAAGACCCTTGAGAAAAACTTCATCGCCGACTGCCTGCCCCTCAACGCCGTGGGCCTGAGCGTCGATGAATTCTCCCAGTACATCGACTACATCGCCGACCGCCGCCTCGAAGGCTGCGGACTCACGGCGCTCTGCCCCGGTGTCGCCAACCCCTTCCCCTGGCTGGCCGAAATGATGGACATCAAAAAAGAGCAGAACTTTTTCGAGGGCCGCGTCACCGAATACCAGAAAGCCTCCGCCCTCAACCACGTCGACGACGACGAACTGTAATTTCCGCTTCGCTTTAAACCAGAAACCAGAAACCTGGAACCAGAAACCTCCCCGCCATGATCCGCAGCACCACCCTCGAAGAAGACCAGTCCCTCAAACTCGCGGCCTCCCGCCGCCGCGACGGCGCCACCCGTTTCAACTGGGCGGAAGCCCTCGGCGAAAACGGTCCCGCCTCCCGCCTGAAAATCGCCTCCGCCTCGGGTGAAACAGAATTCTCGCCCGCCGACGTGGCGCAGATCGTCGGGGACGCCCTCACCACGCTCCTGTTGTCGCGCGAGCAGGAGAAAGACATTTTCAGCGAAGGCAACCGCCGCCTCGTCGCCGACATCACGGGCAAAGTGTCCGACCTCGTCGCCTCGCTTGCCGAAACCCGCGGAGAAAACCTCGTGAGCCGTCAGGACCTCGACATTGCGATTGAAAAAGCGCTTGTGCGCCAGGAGGCCTACGACCTCGCCCGCTCCCTCGTCACCAACCGCGCCCACGAAGCCCTCGCCGACAGTGGCAACGCGCCCGTCACCGCGCAATTGCTGCGCCGCAACGGACAACTCGTGCCCTGGAAAGCCGACAAAATCGAGATCGCCGTGCGCAAGGCCTTCCTTGCGCTGCATCACGACAGCGCCCCCGCCGTGGCCGTGGCCCGCGCCGTGACCGACCGCGTCCGCGAAGGCCGCCAGACCATGGTCCACATCGAAGACGTGCAGGACATGGTGCAGGAGGAATTGATGAAGGCCGGGCACTTCAAAGTCGCCGAAGCCTACATCCTCTACCGCGCCCGCCGTTCCGAGCAGCGCGCCGAAGAAAAACCCGCCGCGCCCGAAGCCGAACAGGTCGTGCTCGTGCGCGTCATCCGCGCCGACGGCACGTCCTTCCTCTGGAACGGTGCCGACCTTCGCGCCCGCATCCAGTACGCCGCCCTCGGCCTCGACCTCGGCATGGATATCGCCGACATCGAAAACGAACTCCGCCGCTCCGTGTTCGACGAGCTGTCGGAAGCCGACCTCAAGATGACGATTCTCCTCAACGCCAAGACGCTGATTGAGCGCGAGGCCGACTTCGCCAAATTCGCCGGGCGCATCCTGCTGAGTTACATCTACGAGGAAGTCCTGGGCTGGGATATTCTGCGCGACGGCATCGCCCATCTCCGCGACGCCCACCGCCGCCAGTTCCGCCCCTACCTCGAACGCGCCGTGGCCATCGACCGCCTTTCCCCCAAACTGCTCGAATACGATCTCGACCGCCTCGCCGAAGCCCTCGACCCCAGCGCCGACCTCGACTTCGACTACCTCGGCGTGCAGACCCTCTACGACCGCTATCTCATCGTCGACAAACGCGGCATCGCCCGCCGCCTCGAAACCCCGCAGTACTTCTGGATGCGCGTCGCCATGGGCCTGTTCCTGCGCGAGACCGACGACCGCGATTGTTGAATCACCCGCCTCCCCCCCCGCTACACGCCCCGCCGCTTCTGCAGCTCCACCCCCACGCTCTTCAACGCCGGCACCCTCCACAGCCAGCTCTCCTCCTGCTACCTCTACAAAGTCGACGACAGCATCGAGAGCATCATGCTCCGCGGCATCGCCGAAAACGCGTTCCTCTCCAAATGGGCCGGCGGTCTCGGAGGCTCCTGGACGGCGGTGCGCGGCACCGGCGGCTACATCAAGGGCACCAACGGCGAAAGCCAGGGCGTCATCCCCTTCCTCAAGCTCCACAACGACCAGCTCGTCGCCGTCAATCAGGGCGGAAAACGCCGCGGCTCCGGCTGCGCCTACCTCGAGACCTGGCACAACGACATTGTGGACTTCCTCGAACTGCGCAAAAACACCGGCGACGAACGCCGCCGCACGCACGACATGAACACTGCGAACTGGATTCCGGACCTGTTCATGAAACGCATGGAGGCCCGTCTGGACTGGACTCTCTTCCGCGCCAACGAGACCCCCGACCTGCACGAACTCTACGGTCGCGCCTTCCAGGAGCGCTACGAATATTACGAACGCCAGGCCGAAGCTGGCAAGATTTTCGGACGCAAAATTCCGGCCATCGACCTCTGGAAACAGATGCTCAAAATGCTCTTTGAAACCGGACATCCCTGGATCACTTTCAAAGACCCCTGCAACATCCGCAGCCCCCAGGACCACTGCGGCGTCATCCACTCGTCGAACTTGTGCACGGAAATCACCCTCAACACCGGCAAGGACGAAACCGCCGTCTGCAACCTCGGCTCCGTGATCCTCGATCAGCACCTGCGCGACGACGGCAGCCTCGACCACGACAAGCTCCGCGACACCATCCGCGTCGCCGTCCGCGCCCTCGACAACGTGATCGACATCAACTTCTACCCCACCGAGGCCGCGCGCACCGCCAACTACCGCCACCGCCCCGTCGGCCTCGGCGTCATGGGCCTCGCCAACGCCCTTTACCTCAAAAACATCAGCTTCGCCTCCGAAGAAGCCGTGCAATTCAACGACGAATTCATGGAAGCCATCGCCTACTACGCCTACGAGGCCTCCAGTGATCTCGCCAAGGAACGAGGCACCTACAGCTCCTACACCGGTTCCAAGTGGGATCGCGGCCTGCTTCCGCACGACACCCTCGACCTGCTCGAGCGCGAACGCGGCGTGCCCCTCGACCTCCCCCGCGGCGGCAAAATGGATTGGAAACCCCTGCGCGACAAAATCGCCAAACAGGGCATGAGAAACTCCAACGTCCTCGCCATCGCCCCCACCGCCACCATCAGCAACATCATGGGCACCAGCCCCTGCATCGAGCCGATGTACAAGAACCTCTTCGTCAAGAGCAACCTCTCCGGCGACTTCATCGTCCTCAATGCCGACCTCGCCCGCGACCTCCGCGAGCGCGGCCTCTGGGACCGCGAAATGGTCGACAACCTCAAGTATTTCGACGGCGAACTCGGCGACATTCCCCGCGTGCCCGAAGACCTCAAACGCAAATACGCCACCGCCTTCGGCATCGACTTCGACTACATCATCCGCGCCGCCGCCCGCCGGCAGAAATGGATCGACCAGTCCCAGTCCGTCAACCTCTTCCTCGGCTCGCCCGACATGAAGACCCTCAGCCACATGTACCGCGCCGCCTGGAAACAAGGCCTCAAAACCACCTACTACTTGCGCACGCTCGGGGCCTCCAACATCGAAAAAGCCACCGTCGCCGTCAAGAAGGCCGCCCAGCCCGTGGGCGAAGGTGAACTCGAAAAACCCCAGTACACGGAAGCCCAGAAAACCGCCTGCAGCATCGACGCCATGCTCAACGGCGGCACCTGCGAAGCGTGTCAGTAA
>CAZCFM010000028.1:0-29181 GCA_964497855.1 uncultured Verrucomicrobiota bacterium
CCTCCGGCGCTCTCCCCCAAATTCGTTCCCACGCAGCCTCCCTGGCCGCGCGGTTCGGTGTCCGGGTATCCGCCGCCCCCTTCCCCGCGCTCATTCCTCCCCCTCCCATCGCACCGCGCGCGGGTCCGCGCCGATCCGCCGCAGGAAGCGCACCATGCCTCGTTTGGCGTCGGCTTTGCGGGCATAATTTCCCACTGAAAGTATCGCCGCTCCATCGGTTATCCACGCTTCCCAAGAATAGTATCCGGCATGATGCCATCCAAGGTTGCATTCGCGGAACTCCACCACTGGGCGGTTGTCTTTTCGGGCAGTCATTGCGCGGCCTCCCACTTTGCGAACGCCCGGCCAATCAGCCCGACAATGCAATCCTCGTCGTTGCCGCTGTCCGCCAAATCAAACACCGGGAGAAAGGTCGGATCGTCGATGCGGTCAATGTTCCACAGCGGGGATATTTCGTCACCGTTGTGGTACGTCCCCCGCGAAAGGCGGAATCCGTACGCGGCAAGCCCGTCGGCGAAGGGCTGAATGTTGGGCGGCCAAGTGCTCATTTCGTCTCCTTGTTGCTAAAGTTTTGAAGCCTTCCGACTAACGCGAAGTATTCGGCACTACGCAATCCGGCGTTTCTCATTTGCTCCAAGACCGCTCGTATCAAATCGCGGTCCGACATTTTCAGTATGGTTTCGATTTCGTTCATACGCCCTCCGATTTGGCGAGGGCGGCTCTTGCGGGATCAATAGCTTTGCGCTCTCTGTCTGTTGCATCGAGGTAGGCAAATTGATAGAGCATTCTATTCAACGCCTCCCGCAACTCCCGCACCAGCGCGGCGAGTTCGGCGGGGGTGCGGTTGGTCTGGTTGGTGACGGTACCGGCTTCGGCGATGAGGGCGGCGTCTGCTTTGCGCTTCCACTGATGGCTGCAAGCGGAGAGAAACGACGCCCCACCGCAATAAGCTTCTGATTTGAATGTAGGGAAGTCAACATTCATCCCGCTTTTAGATAACTCCCACACCCCCGGCGTGATAGCCAGCTTGCCGTCAGCGTTGCGGATCGGTGAGGCAGTCATGTGGACACCTCCCCGAAAAACTGCCTGCGAACCTGCGGCCAGGCCCACTTATGGAAAGTGATGATAGCCCTGCGCTTTAGTTCCGCTACTTCCGGCGTGTCCAGAGAAGACGGGTAGATCACGGAATACCAATCGCCGTCCGAGATCGCCGCGCCGTTTGGCAAAGCAACCAGACGGAAGCCACCGCCGAGGTCTGCAATGATGGCGTCGCGGGTCTGCCCCGTCCCGCCGCAATCAGGGCAAATGTCTGGTTCCATTTCGCCTGCAACGTCGATGTCGATCCATCCTTTGCGACAGTGTGGGCAGTTCATGTCGCCACCTCCACAGCCGGACGCCAGCCGATGACCGGGAAGTTTTGCCACTCGTTTGTCGGGCAAAAACACGCTACTTTTTCGCCTCCCTGCATGTCCATCAAAACGTCAGCATTTGCATCTGCGTTGTCGGGTTTAGATGTAAACGGCGTATGCGGAATCCACCCGCCGCCCTCGCTCGGAGCCAGCAGCCCGAATCGACGCCAGATGTCGGCTGGCGCGGTCCAGCGGATGGCGTAGTGTTTGCATGGGTCTCGCCCAGCCTGACCCACATTCCACTCAGCGCACCATTCCAACAATGCCGATATGTCTTTGCTTTCCTTCGTGCCGTAGGGCTGTTCGAACCCCATCCCCACATAAACCCACCCATCCGGCGGAGCGGGAACGTCATCGGGGCGAACGGGCAGGAAGCGGGCCAGCGCGGGCGGCTCGGGTGCGGCGGACGGGACCTTGAGCGCGTCCAGTTCGGCGCGGAGTTTGGCGTTCTCCTCGCGCAAGGATTCATCCTCGCGTTTGTAGCCGTGCATCTGCAAGCGTTCAGATTCCACCAACCTGGCAACAGCTTCCAAGGCAAACTCGCCCTGTCGCTTGTGGCCCATAACGCAGGACTCCGAAAAGCCCAACGCTTCGGCAACGCGCACAGTCGCCTTGCACAAGCGCAAATTCACTTCGGCGTTGTCCAGTTCCTCGTCTTTGTAACGGCTTACTTCATCCGCCAGCACGCACGCGCAATCCAGCCAATGCGAATCGGTGCGGTCCCGCCTGACTGCGCGGTTGTCGGCCAGGGCTTGTTCGGGGGTCAGGTGGTTCATGTGCTTTCCACTTCGCTGGCGGCTGCCAGCAGTTCGGGGTTGACGGGGGCGGGGCGGTGGGTGTCGATCAGGTCGCCGCCTTGGGCGGTGATCCAGTAGCCGCGCAGGGGCGCATCGTCGGATTCCAGGTGTCCGCTTTTGAAGGCTTCGTGGAATGTTCTGGCAAGGATGTCCCGGGGAGCGCGAATGCGCGAAAACAGATAGGTGACGTGACAGGGCCGGTTGCTGGCATTCACGTCCGCTACAACGCGGAGGATTTCAACGAGTAAATATTCGGTCATTCTGCACCGCCTTCCCAGCAGGCGTCCGCAATCGCGGACCAGTCGGGATTTGTGAGGGTGTAGGTTTGACCCTTGCAGGTCCATTGGTAGGTTTCAGGTTTCATGTTTCTGGTTTCTGGTTAATGTCCGACGAGGTGGACGTGACGTTTTCCCGGCACGACAAAGCCGGATTTCAAAACATAGGGCGGGTCCTGCCGGATCGTCCACCAGGCGCGGCAGACGGGGCACACAAACTCATCTCGCTTGATGCAGGCTGCATCGAAGTCGGTTTCATGTCCGCAGGGTCCACGGACAAGGCACATCGAGGCCGGTAGCGCGGTCACTTTGATGCCTCCATCCGGTCCAAGGCGGCTTCGCTCTGCGCCTGGGCGGCGTCGATGCGGTTGCAGAGGTGCAGCATGAGCAGCATCCACAGGATCAACCAGAAGATGCCAATGAGCCAGTCGAGCCATTTGCGGGAGGCTGGGCGTCCGTCGAGGCGGAGGGGGCGGAGGTCGATGGTCGGGGTCATGCTGCGACTCCTTTCAGGGCTTTGAGCATCCGGGAGCAAAACTCGGCTTCGGCCTTGGCGTCGGCAATGGCGCTGTGCTGGCCTTCGTGTTTGGAGGCTTTGAGGCGGAGGCTGTTGCGGAGGGTGCGGAGGTCCTGCCGTTCGAAGTAGTCCCAGGGGCGGCGGAGGTCGAGGGTCCGCATCCAGACTTCAATCGGGGAGAGGTCCATCTCGGGGTCGTTGCCCCAGACGGCCTGGCAGTCGTTGCGGTTCCACGCGGCGATGATGGACATGCAGATGTGTTTCAAGGTGTCGGTCGCCTTGGCCTGTCGGCGGGCGTGCCAGACGGCGGGGTGCCCCGCGCGGATCAGGTCGATCCACCAGCAGACGGTCGCAGAGGAACACTGTCCGTTGTCGGGTTCGGGGAAGAAGGGAAATTCTTCGGTGACTTCGCCGCTGTCGGGGTCAAAAATGACGACGCCGACCTCAACGACTTCCGGCATGACGCCGGGTGGAAGGTCCTCGCGGAGGCCGAGGGTTTCGAGGTCTATGAGCATGTGCTTCATGTTATAGGTTTCTGGTTTCAGGTTTCAGGTTTCTGGTTGAAGAGAAGAGGGTTCTCACGGAGGCACGGAGGCACAGGGACGGGAAGCGGTTGTTTCCTTGTTCTGGATTTCAGACTCCAGATACAAACCACGCCACGGCGGGCCGTTATCAAACTCCACAGTGTAAAATTCAGTTTCAGGATCGTAATGTTTCACGGTCCCTGTCATGCCGGTTTCTGGAACATTTTTGCGGATCACTACGATTTGTGATTTCTGTTGAACGGGAATGTCGACTGGGACCAAACGATACAATTTGACTTCCGGATAAAATTTTCGAACGGAATTTGCTTTATATATTGCTTTGGCTTCGGATTCGAATGGTTGAACATCCGGCTTTGCGCCTTTCCATAGTGGAGGAAATACAAGAAAATGTGTGTAATTCATAACTTCCTTTATTTCTGATTTAAAAATTGAATGCATCGGCTGATACTTGGAGTTTCAACCCATTCTTCTCCGATGTGTATTTGCAGATTCTTCGGCCATCCGCTCAGGTAAAAACATGAACACCTTAACAAGGCTCCGTTTCTTCCTGTTCTGTAAATCCATTTCTTATCCGTGTTCATCCGTGTCCATCCGTGGTTGATTTGCTGCTACTCCACAGGCAGGAATGCCTGTGTTACATAAGATGGGTGATGTCTTGGGCGCTCTTCTGGAGGTCGGCGAGGGTGAGGCCGGGGTGTTTGAAGAGGCGGTCGATGAGCTCGGCGGGGACTCGCTGGCGGAAGAGGGCGGCGAGATCGTCGGCGGTGAGGGTCATGTCGCGCTCGGTCCATTCGAGGTCCCACACGGTTTGCCATTCGCCGCCGGGGAGGGCGCGGGTGGCCTGGACGTAGAAGGGCTGAAAGCCGTTCATGCGGTGGCGGTAACGGACGGCCTTGGCGATGCGGTGATGGTTGTCGGCCCAGAGCTGTTTGCCGTCGTCCCATTCGATGATGTATTCGACGAAGTCGAGGTCGTCGACGGATTCGCGGATGGGGAGGTCCCAGAAGGAGCTGTCGATGCGGGAGATCATGCGGGGGCCTGGGTGTCGGGGAGTTCGTTGCCGCAGGCGGCGAGGATGAGGCCCTGTTCGATGGTGTGGAGGGCGGCGCATTCGCCGGCCACGTAGGCGCGGCCTTCGGCGGTGAGTTCGGAGGCGCCGGGCCCGGGCGGGGCGATGAGGTCGCCGAGGCGCTCTTCACGCCAGTGGCGGAGGCGGGCAAGGACGGCGAGGAAGACGGGGTCGTTTTGGCGTCCGCGGAGGGCGCGGTTGGCCTCGGGTTCGCTCATGGTGGCGAAAAGGGAGGCGAGGAGGGGGATGGACAGGACAATGTCCTGGGTGCTGGGGGCCTTGGTCCCGCTTCCGGCGGGGGGGGTGGCGTTGGGGCTCATGGGAGTTCTCCTTTTTGGGTTGTTGAGCTACATAATCGTTGCGGTGGAATCACCCTTGCGGGGTTGAGAGAGCGAGCTGTCCGAGCTGGCGGCCGATTTGGGCGTTTTCGGTCTGCTGGATTTGGTTTTCGAGGTGTTCGAGGCGGGCGTCGAGGATGGCGCGGGCGTCGTCGGGGATGCGGGAAAGGAGGGCGGGGTTGCTCTGGAGGATGCGCTGGAGGGTGGCGTAGCGGGTGCGGAAGTCCTGGCCGTCTTCGGCCATGGGGGGCTCTACGCCGGACATGATCTTGGCGAAGTTGGCTTCTTCGTCTTTCTCTTCCATCTGGTTTGCGGCTTCGACGGAGCGGAGCATCTGGTTGGCGAGGGTGGGGGAGAGGAGGCGGGCGAGGTAATCGACGGCTTCGGCGCGGATGATGGTCTGGTCGGTGTCGATGGTGAGGAGAATGTCGCGGATGATTTGGCCGACGGTCTGGACGTATTCGAGGTTGAAGGATTCGGCGGCGAAGGAGATTTGAATGTCGGGGAGGGTGAGGATGCTTTCGCGGAGGAGCTCAATATCGAATTCCTCGGGCTTGGCTTTGGTGACGCGCTGGATTTCGGCGGGGGTTGCGTATTCGATGGAGAGCTGCAGAATCTGGCGGATGACCTGTTTGAGGACGTCGAGGTAGTCTTCGATGAGGTCTTGGGTGAGGACTTGCTGGACGATGGCGTTGATCTCGACGATGGGCATGCCGAAGTAGTTGGCGACGCTCTGGAGGATGCGGTCCTGCATCTCGAGGGTGTTCTGGGGGAGGGGAGGAAAGATGGCGGACTCGATCTTGTCCTGGCGGCGCTTGCGGATGAGGCCGAGGGGCTTCCATTTGAGGTCGCGTTCGGTGATGAGGGAGTCGGAGAACCAGGGGGGGAGGGCGGCGATCTGGGCGTGATCGGAGGAAAGGTCGCGGAGGATTTTAAGGAAGGACTGGTCGGTGGTGACGAGTTCGGAGATGCCGCGGGAGTCAAGGAGGTTTTCGGTGGTGACTTCGCGGACGTACCAGACGAAGGGGAAATCGCCGTGGGGGTAGTCGAGGAGGCGGAGATCGGCGGCGGGGGTGTCGATGTAGTAGGAGAAGGGGAGGACGAAGATGCCGTTGACGCCGTCGTCGGTGGCGGAGCGGGTGTAGGCGCAGATGACTTCGTAGAGGTTTTTGGTTTCGGGGGCGGGCCGGTTGTAGGTGTCGGTGTTGGTGGTCCAGTTGTCGAGGCCAAGGTTTTCGGGGACGACGGATTTTCCGGCTTTGGTGAGGAGCTGGGTGCAGAAATCGGGGGTCCATTCGCCGGATTCCTGCATGGCGAGGACTTCGGCTTGGGTGTACCAGGCGCGTTTGTAGATGACGCGGCAGCGGTCGGGGTGGCGGGTGGCGGAGGGGACGAAAACATCCTGCCAGATGCGCTGGGCCTCGATGCGGGGCTGGTTGCGGTGGGTGTAGGGTTCGGGGAAGGAGGCTCTGCCCTGCTCGCGGAGGGTCTTGATGGATCCACGAACGGTCGCCGGCTTGAGGGTCGGGAAGCGTTGGAGCAGGGCAGAAAGGAGTTCGTCTTCGCGGGCGGGGTCGGTGACGAGGGATTCAATGTTGTCGATGGCGGCTTCGTCGATGGGGACGCCGGAGGTGACGAGGTATTCGAGGAAGTCTTCGATGCCGAATTCGACGAGGCGGACGCGGGTTTCGCGTTCCCAGGTGACGTGGAGGAGGGAGACAGCGGGGGAATCGCCGTGGGTCCAGTTGAGCCAGCGTTCCAACTCGAAGCGCCATTCGTGGCCGATGAGGTTGTTGAGGATGTGGCTGCACCAGGTCTGGATGTGGGAGGCGAGGGGGCTGGCGGTGGCCTCGGTGGGGGCGATGCGGACGTTGCCGCGGCGGGCGGCGAGCTTGAGGGTGGCGACGGTGAGGCGGATGATGAAGTCGGCGGTGCGGACGCGGGCGTCGGAGGCTTTGTCGAAGGGGAAGGCGGCGGGGCCGTCGGCGAGATCGTGTTTGCGTCCGTCGGGGTGCTGGCCGTCCCAGAGGCAGTAGCGGACTTGCTCGGCGTAGTGGCGGCGGGTCCAGATATCCGTGAGATTGGCATTGCGGACTTCCTGGAGTCCGTCTTTGATGGCTTTGAACTGCTCCTCGCCGCAGGGCTTGGATTGGCCCTGTCCGGGAACGGTTTCGATGCTGGCGGTGGTGGTGGTGTTTCGCTTCATTTGACCCTCATGCGCGAAGATAGCCGAAAGGTGAAATCACCTGCAAGAAAAAAATGAAAATATTTTTAGGGGTCTGTTTTTGGGCGGAGGGCGCGGGCGCGGCCGGTGGGGAAGATGTAGACCCAGCGGGTGATTCCGTCGGCGAAGGGCATGGGGAAATGTCGCTTGCCGTGCAGGAACCAGGTGGGGACCTCGATGACGACGTCCTTGCGGAGATCGACAACGTGGCAGGTGATTCGTGCGGGTTGTGCGGCGGCGACCATGGGGGGATTATACGCTTTCGGTTTCGGGAGGGGAATCCTTTTCGTCGTGCTTGAGCGCGGAGGGGGGGAGGGTGGCGACCCACGCTTCGATTTCGGTGCGGTAGAATATCTCTTCGGCTCCGGCGTAGGTGCCGTCGTAGGGGGTGATGGCGCCTTCGGTGACGGCTTTGCGGATGCGGTATTTGCTGGGGCCGTATTCGCGGGTGATGTCGGGGCGTTTGATGAGGATGGTTTTCATGGGGGAGGGGGAGTTTCTGGTTTCTGGTTTCAGGTTTCTGGTTTCAGGTTTCTGGTTTCAGGTTGAAGAGAAAAGGGTTTGGGGTTAGTAGCTTCCCCCGCCTACGGTTGTATAATAATTTCCGGAGCCTACGTCTTGGAGGTCGGAGGCGAAGGCGTAGCGGGCGAGGTCGATGAAGTCTTTGCAGGCTCCGCGCTGGCCGTCTTCGCCGGTCCAGATTTTGAGGGCGAAAATCATGTTGGTGCAGCGGTCGGAGATGTAGAGTTTGGGGCGGTTGGTGTAGGAGAGGGGCTGTTCGTTGTTGTAGGAGAGGGCGTCGGTGATGAGGTGGACGGCGGATTGGGTGTCGCCGGGGGCGAGGGACCCGGCGGGGCCGAGGTGGACGGGGATGAAGTCGAGGCCGATGTCTTCGAGTTCTTCGAGGAGGGTGACGGAGCCTTCGGCGGTGGCGGTGGAGGAGTTGGCGGGGCGGGCGTCGATGTAGCGGGCGTGGATGCGTTCTTTGGTTTTGGGGCCGGGGGTCCATTCGCGGGGCTTGTCGAGGTGGGTGGCGGGGATGTCCCAGCCTTCGAGGCGGGCGAGTTCCTGTTTGTAGCGGAGGAGGGAGAAGCCGAAGGGGTTTTGGGCGGGGCCTTTGCGGCCGTCTTTGCGTTTGCCGTCGATCTCGGCCCAGGGGCCGGGGAGGCCTATGCCGGGTATGGGGTAGGGACCGGGCCATTCGCGGTAGAAGTAGACGGTGTCGTGGTTGACGCGGACCCAGAGGAAGCCGAAGTTGCGGCCGCCGGAGGGGTCGCAGATGAGGTAGTTGGTGCCGGCAAGGGGAATTTTGTCGTCGGGGAGGACGTGGATGCGTTCGTCGAACATGGGGAAGCGGCAGGACATAGTTTTGGTGGCGATGCCGTAGAAGCGTTCGCGGATTTCGTCCTGTGTTTTTCCGGCGGATTTGGCGATGACGCCGGAGGGGTTGCCGTAGGGGTTGTCGGCGGAGTGGAAGTAGACGACGGCGTGCTGGTATTCGATGCGTCCGCCGCGTTCGGTGCCGATGCCGCGAAGGATGCGGGGGACTTTCTTGAATTTGCGTCCGGGCGGGGGGATGGGCTGGGAGGGGGTGCCGAGTATCCAGGCGTGGACGTCTTCGGGAATGGAGTTGGGGCCGTAGCCGAGGTCTTTGTGGCCGCCGCGGTAGGCGGTGAGCCAGGCTTGTTCGGTGGGGAAGCCGAGGGCGGCCCATTCGAGGGCGGGGCCTTCGTCGTCGGGGCAGAGGTAGGCGATGGTTTCGCGGACGGGGGTGGAGCCTTCGGTGAGCATGCGGACGGTTTCGGTGTAGCCTTCGACGGGGGTGAAGGTGACGAGGATGCGTCCGTCGCGGGTGACGATGCGGTAGAGCTGGGTGAGGACCCAGTCGGCGGGGACGAGTTCGTCGTCCCAGATCCAGTCGAGTTCGCCGCCTTCGGTGGCGTCGGACTTGTCCATGGTGTAGTATTTAAATTCGCAAACGGAGCCGTTGTAGAGGACGAATTTGCCGTTGGAGTAGCCGGTGGCGGATTTGTAGGCGATGTATTCGGGTTTTCCGGTGATGATCTGGGCGTTTTGTTTGTCGGCGGGCATGTGCTGGTTGATGAGGGCTTGCTGGTAGGTGACGCTCATGTTGTGGTTGGACTGGAGGCACCATGCGTTTTGCTTGGGGGCGCGGTGGATGCGCTGGACGCTGCGTTTGCCGCCGTATTGGGACTTGCCGCCGCGGTTGCCGCCGTTGATGAGAATGAGTTTGACGGGGGCGGGGAAGCCGTGGGCTTTGCGGAGGGCTTCGGCCCAGCGTTCCCATGTCCAGTCGGGGCCGAAGCGGCGGGTGATTTCGGTTTTGAAAGCGCCGTCGAAACATTCGAAGCCGAAGAGGGCGTCGACGGCTTTCCAGATGGGGGACTCCCAGCCGTGGAGGAGGGGGTCGCGGCGTTCGTTGTGAATGGCGAGGGTGCGGGATTGGATGTAGGCGAGGAAGTCGTCGGGATGGTCGCGGACCCAGTCGGGCTGGGGAAGGGCGAGGACGGGGTGGCGCTCGTAGTTGAGGGGGATGGTGGCGGTTTCGGTGGTCATGTGTTCTCCCGGAGCCAGCGGACCATGTCGGGGGTGATGCTGCGCTGGACGTAGACCTCGCTGCCCTGGCTGCGGTCGCGGGGGATGTTGGTGCGGGTGCCGTCGGGGTTGAGCTTGCAGGCGGACCAGAATTTGGTTTCGGAGGCGTGGATGTCGTCGCGGATGGCTCCGCCACGGTTGACGCCTTTTTTGCCCATGCGGCGGAGGGCAAGAATGCTTTCGGAGCGGTTGCAAGGGGATTGATGGGAGAGGGGGTTAGTCATGGCGCGGGCTCCTCTTCATCGTCGAGCAGGCTTTCCGGTATGAACGCGACTTCGCGGAACTCGAAATCGTTGGTTTCTTCTGACCAAAACGATCCGCCGATGACATATCCGTCGCGGTTTCCGTCGAATCGCAGCAGGATGTCGGGAATGTAGCGGGTGCGGTCGATTGATACGCGGAGGGTGTCGATCGGCTCGCCGCAGGTGCCAATGCTCGGATACGACCAGTTGATTTGCTTGTTCATGGGTTCGGTTTCCGATCTTCGGAAGGTGCTGCGGTTTGGGTTTCCGAGGTTCGGAAAAGGCGGCGGAGGCGGGCGAGTTCGCGCTGGGCGGCGACTATGTCGGTGGCAATGGCGACGGGGGTCCAGTCGGTGGCCTGGCCGTGGGTGAATTTTTTGAGGGCGTCGGCGTAGACGTCGCGGGTTTGGCGGTAGCGTGATCCGCCGAGGGGGTGGAGTTCGATGACCCAGGCTTCGTCGAGGGGGGTCTGGTCGTTCATTTTGTGCCCTTGGTGGTGTGGAGGGGGTCTTTGTAGCCCCAGTCGATGGGGGCGAAGGACATTTTGAAGTAGGGGGCGTGGAACCACATTTCGGAGGCGCCGACGCCGCCTTGCTGGTTTTTGGCGACGTCGCACCAGATGGCGCGTTGGCGCTTTTCGTCGATGCGGTGGCGGTAGTAGTCGAAGCGTTCTTCTTTGGAGAGGAGGATGCAGGTTTGGGCGTGTTGCTCGAGGTCGCCGCAGCCTTTGAGGTCGGCAAGGGTGGGGCGTCGGCGGTCTTTGGCGGAGTCGCGGTTGAGCTGGGCGAGGACGATGACGGGGATGTCGAGCTCGGCGGCGAGGGCTTTGACGACGGCGGAGCAGTAGCCGATGACGCGGACGGGGTCGTAGGAGCGGATGTGTTCGGCGGAGCAGAGCTGGATGTAGTCGATGGAGGCGAGCTTGATGTCGTGGCGTAGCTTCATGAGGCGGAGCCAGGAGGCGATGCGGGTGATGTCGTATTCTCCGGCGAGAATGTGCATGGGCCACTGGTTGATTTCATCAATGGCCGTATCGACCTGTGACAGGTTTTTTTCTCCGGCGTGGAAGGCGTTGAGCTTGGGGAGGGACACGCTGGACTGTCGGCAGATGTCGCGCTCGAGGAGGGCTTCCATGCTCATGTCCATGCAGACGCGGGCGACGGGGACGTTGTTTTTTGCGAGGTGGGTGAGGATGCAGCCTTCGAGGCTGGTTTTTCCGGCAGAGGGGCGAGCGGCGATGATGTGGAATCCTTTTTGGAAGCCGCCGAGCATGGCGTCAATTTCGGCGAAGCCGGAGGGGAGGCCTGGCATGGTGATTTCGCCGGCATCGATCTTGCGCCACTTTTCGCGGGATTCGCTCATGCACTGGGCGACAGTTTTCTTTGAGGAAACTTTGGGCATGAGGTCGTAGAATTTCTGGGGGACGGTGGCGAGGTATTCGGAGCCTGCAGTTGTGGTTTTGGCTTCCTGCTGAACGAGGTTGCAGGTGTCGACGACTTGGCGCTTGTAGTACAGGTCGCGGATTTTGTCGAAGTGGGCGGGGGCGTGGTAGGCAACGGGGCATTTGTCGGCGCAGGCGTAGACGTAGGCAATGCCGCCGGGGAGTTCGTCAAGGACGCCAAGGGTGCGGAGGCGGTTGGCGAGGAGGAGGGGATCGACGTAACCTTTTTTCTCCTGGGCGATGTCGAGGATGTTTTTGACGAGGCTGCGGTGTACGGGGACGGCAAACATGTCGGGGGTGATGCCGTAGTCGGCAACGGCGACGGTGGCCCCGGTGTCGTTGGCGATCATGGCGCCAATGGCGGAGGATTCGATTTCGACGTCAATGAGTTCATTCGCCATGGCTGAACCTCTGAACGGTGGTTCCATCGAAGCCGGGAACGGGGGCCGCTGCGGCGGCGTCGGCGGCGTGGCGCATGAAGCCTTTGAAGCGGGCGAGGGGGAAGGTGTCGGGCGGGTCTTCCATGACGTGGAGTTCGTCGAGGAAGTCGGAGACGGCGCGGCCTCGGGCCTCGGGGCCGGGGCAGATGCGGAGGGCGTTGCTGACGACGGCACGGACGCGGGGATTGTCCCAGGTGGGGTTGCAGTCGAGGAGGGCATCGGTGGCCCCGGCGAGGGTTTCGAGGTTTGAATCCCCGGACGAAGTCGAATCCGCGCGCGCGTTTTCCTCTTCTCTTTCTCTTTCTATTTCTTCTTCTCTTTCTACTTCCTTTCTAATTCCGTTCAACCGGGGCGTTCCTGTAGCGGTTGAACCGTTCGGTTCGTTTGTCGGTTGAACCGTTCGGTTCGTTTTTTTCAGGCGTCGGGCTTCGCCGCTTTTTTTTCCGGCCTCGGATCCAAGGGCGCGGAGATTTTTCACCTCGGTTTCTTTGCTCTCGGGGTAGCCCCAGAGGCGAAGATCGGAACCCTCCCAGCTCCAGAGGGGGCATGGCGTTTCAAAGTAGCGCTCGTCGGCACGGGCGAGAATGAGCCAGGTGACGTGATCGAAGCCGGAGGCACCTTCCAGCAGCCCCCCGTTCTCCTGGGCGCAGCAGTAGCGCATCAGGCGCAGCCAAACGCCTATCTGTTCGTTGCTGGCCCGCATCATCTCGGGCCTGTCCATCGTGTTCACTTCAATGTTGATCCAGTTCATGAGACTCCTTTTTTGTAGGGGTGATTCCACCCGCCGCATTTTTTTTAATTCCACCGACCCCGGGAACGGGGAAGGGGTCCTACGAGGTGGAACAGGTCTTCCGCAACATGTTCCACAGGTAAAAGCATTCCTCGAAGGAAATTCCGGGCGTCGCGCACCTGGACGCGGACCACGGCGGTGTCATCGAGGCAGAGAACGATCCGGCTGTTTTTTGTGGCCTTGAGGAAAACGACCTCGCGGGGAGGCAGCTTGATTTCCACGCCGCCCGTTTTTTTCAGATCGTCCCAGAAGGTGGCCGGCAGTTTTTTTTCGGAAATGCCCAGAGCGACAAGGGCCTGTTCCACGCCGTCCCGCGTGAAGCACACTTCGGAATCGTGCTGCTGCCAGTGGCGATCGGGGTCCAGAAGGTCGCGGACGGTGCGGATATCGTCGATTCCGACGCCAATCAGGGCGGCGACGGCGGGTTCTTGGTAGATCATAGGGCTCCTTTTAGGTGAAATTTTGGAAGGGCGAATGGATATATGAATAACAGTCCTGTCGCGCGCGGACACCCCCTCCCCCCCTGGGGTGCCTGCGCGGGGGTCGCGGGGGGCGCACCTGCCAGGGCGGCGGGTCCGGTCTGCGTGTCGGTGTCCGTGGAATGTCTACGCATTGCCGGATACCCCGTGATTGTGGGGTAAAACACGGGATAGCGAATCCCGCGAGGGTGAAGCTGGGGCGCCGTCCACCTCTTCCAGGCCTGCGCCGGCCAGCTCGCCCGCGCCTTCCCTTTTGGGTGGCAAAGTTTGGGCGGGGCAAACCAATTCCGGCCAGGGCGCCGGGCTCGCCTGCGGATTTTCGGCGGGGGTCATGCGGGCCAGGTACTCGGCCGCGGCGTCGTGTCCGGGTCGGGCTTCGAGGGTGGCCGTGATGCTCGTCGGCTGCCCGGTCATCTTCAAGGCATGGTCATTCAGGATCCCGAACATCACCCCCTTCTGGGCTGGGGGAATCTTGTCCCGTTTCGCCGGGTCAAGTAAATCCTCTTCCATGGAATCAAGCGCAAGCGCTGCGGTGGACATCAAACGTTTTACCATTTTTTCCCGTAACTGGGCTATGGTGGAGGGCTCCCGATCTCGTATTTCCCGCACCGTGTGAGCGCTCATTTTCACCAGGCGCGCGGTGTGAATCACACTGTTTCCGCTCGCCAACAGTTCAACGGCGAGAGAGTAGCGGTCAGGGGTCCGTGCTTTGACCTGGTCGGCGGTAAATCTGCCAGCAATGGCTGGAGACAATTCGACATTAAAAGCGTTTTCGTCGTCCATCGAAAAAAGAACCGGCTGCACCGGGGCGGCGGCGCTGGGGTCGTTTCTGATTTCAAGAGGGGTTGACATGCCCGCAAAAAATACAGCGGCGGTAGGTGTTTCGTCAAAACTTCAAGAGAAACGCAAAAAAAAAGAAAGCGTTTTGACCAATAAAGACGGGCCTTTTCTTGTGCAAGTGTAAAAAAACTTAAAATAGTTTTTGACACCGGGGGCGGGGATAGTGTAGGTTATTACTCAAGACGGCGAAACCGTCACCCGCTTGGGGGAGTCCAAGACAAAAAAACCGCCGGGGGTTCCCGGAGAAAGTGAGATAAAAATGAGCCTCGAAAAAATAACCGCCGCATATGCCAGCGCCCGCTTGAAATACGCTTTCAGCCGCGCCGGGAAAGTCGCTGAAAAAACCTATATAACCCGCCGCGCGGATTACTTCGCCGCATTGGCCGCCGCTTACGGTGTCACCGTCGCGGACGTCGCCCGGATTGCTCGCACCCTAGGCCCCGTCGATGACCTTGACGCGCTGCCCGGGACCCTCGCCCAGCTCGCAACCTTCGGAAAATAAAGGGAAAAATCATGAAAAATTCCGTCTATGACATCGTCACCGAAAAACTGATTGAGCGCTTGGAAAAAGGGGTTATCCCCTGGCGCAAAACGTGGAACGCTTCCGCCGCCGGCATGCCGTCAAACCTTGTCAGCAAAAAGGCATACAGGGGTATAAATTCGATCCTTCTCGCCTGTGAGGCTTCGCCCTGCCCCTATTATGTCTCGTTTAATCAGTGCAAAGAGCTTGGTGGCTCCGTCAAAAAAGGTGCTTCCGGGAAGATTGTGACTTTCTTCAAGATTCTGAAATTTAACGGGGGCGAGGGGTCCACCGATGAGGGCGGGGAAGTCGATGCCGCAACCGGCAAGCGCTTTCCCTTGCTTCGCTATTATCGCGTCTTCAATGCCCTGGAAGACTGCGAGGGTTTGGAAAGCCGGATCCCTGCCGCAATGCTTCCGGGCGATTTTAACCCGATTGCGAACGCGGAAAAACTTGTCACCGGGTACACCGGCGCGCCGTCTCTCCGTCACCAGGGCGGGGTGGCCTGCTACTCTCCCGGCGCCGATCAAGTCACCATGCCGGCGGCGGGGTACTTTGACGACGCGGCCGCATACTATGCAACCCTGTTTCACGAACTGGCACACAGTACCGGGCACCCGTCGCGCCTGAACCGTCCCGACATGGGCGGCAGCCGCTTTGGGTCCGATCCTTACGCCCGGGAAGAGCTAGTCGCGGAAATGGCCGCTTCCATGCTCTGCGGGGTCGCCGGAATCGACGCGGCGCCGCTCCTGGATAACTCGGCCGCCTATCTCGGGTCCTGGATTGGCAAACTCAAGGGGGATTCCAAACTCGCCGTCCAGGCGGCCAGCGCCGCCCAGCGCGCCGCCGACTGGATACAGGGCCAGCGCGGGGAAGTCTCCGACGCTGAACCCGTACAGGCACCCGAACCGAAACCCGCGCGCAAGCCGAAACCCAGCCCGGCGCCGTCGCCCGCGCCCGCGCCGGTCGCCGTCCAGGGCGAGCTCTTCGCCTTCTGAAAGCCGAAACCCGCGCCCGCGCGGGTCCGCCGGAGAGTCTCCCGGCGCTGACGAGGCAGACACCCGAAAACCCCGCCGGGGGGCTCCCGGAAAAACCATAGGAAACATGCCATGTATTACGGAAACTACAACCGACGCAGCAGCCGCGGCGCTGAACCCCGCTGGATCACAGCCCGCTACGAATCCACCTGCCCGGAAACCGGAAAAACAATCCGGGCCGGGGAAACGTGCCTGTATTACCCCGACGCCCGCAAAACCTACCACGACAGCAGCGAAACCGCGCGCAACCGGCGCGGCCTGGAGTTTGCCACCGCTAACGCAATGCCCGATGCAAACTGGTAAACCCATGATCACACACGAAACGCTTCTTGACGTCCTCCAGGCCCGCGCGGAGCGCCCGGCCAGGGCTGAAAACATCGGAAACCTGATCGCCCTGACATATTGCGCCGTGATTGGTCTTGCAATTATCGCCCATGCCCTGCTAACCTGAAAGCCGAAACCCGCGAAAGCGGGTCGCCTGGACAGTCCCCCAGGCCTGACGAGGCAGACACCCGAAAACCCCGCCGGGGGGCTCCCGGAAAAACAACAGGAAACGTGCTATGAGTCACCCAGAACCCGAAAATATATTTGATAGTTTGGAAAACTGCGTAGCTTTCCATTGTCAGGAGTGGGGCTCGGAGAAACGAAACGCTTGGATTTTTGGCATAGTTTGCGGTTGGGATGAAGAGGCCATGATCATAATCGCAGATAAACACCGTTGGAAACCACACGATGTTGAAAGGTTGAAACGCCTCCGTGCGCAATTCGAGCAATTAAAACACGCCTTTAAGGAAAAAACATGTCAAACCTCGTAATTCCCTGCACCCAGGCCGAAAAATCCGCCCTCGTCCAGATCGCTTATCCCTCCAGGGTCGGCGACTGGGCGATGGACTGGCTTCGCCACGGCCTTACCCGCGCGGAAACGTGCCAGGCTCCCCGCTTCCTCTTCTGTGACGCCGCCGGAGACGAACGCATTTTTATCCTCCACACCCAGCGCCCGCGCTTCCTCGCCGAGGCCGTGGACACCCGCGACGGATTCATCTGCAAAGTCATTGAAGAGCACGAGCCCATACGCATTCCCGGATCCCAGCTCACCCAGCTCCTCGAGGAAATGGCGACCTTCGCCCAGGACCAGCTCAAATGAAAATCACCACTCGCCACCCCAAAAGCCGCCACGGCGTTCCCGTCATAATCGGAAAAACGGGAAGAATCCTGCCATACCCCGAGGGAATTGAAGCCGCCCTCCGCATCCTGCGCATGTCCAAACAGGACGCCGCCAAACATGCCGGCATTGGCCGATACACCGTCTATGGCTACTGCAAAGGCCGATTGCCTCCGTCCGCCGCGTTCCTGAACGTCCTCCGCGATCTTCTGGAGGACGTTCAGGCCGAGGCCGTCAATACCCCGTGTGACGTTCCTGAAAACGCTCAATAGCCTCCTCCGGAATCACAACAATTTTCCCCTTCCGAAAGACCGGCCCAAGGCCGGTCTTCCCTTTTGTCAGGGCATACTCCCGCACCCATCGGCGAACCGTCCGGGGATCAACCTCGAATTTCCGCGCGACATCGTAATAGGACAGGCCGGCCTTCTTCATACCGCCTCCATTATTGTAGAGGTGATTCCACCCGAAACAGCATCTTGCAATAGGCGCGACACCGTTTCATCCAAAGACTCACCCGGACGGGCGAGCGCGGCAAATTCAGCCGCCAACTCTGCATCAATTTCAATGTCCATTGGATTCCCTTTTCTTCTTGGTTTTGTGATGGTAGAGGTACGCGGGATCGGACTCTCTGACCAGGTGACGCAACGCATCCGCATCGGTCGGATACCCGAACTCGAAACGGATTTGCTGCAAGCGGTCCGCGTCGGCTTCCGACAATCGAACCGTAAACGATCTTGTTCCTTTCGCTGGCTGATTAGGGCACATACTACTCCTTTACCGCTCCGGCATGGCAACCGGAACGCGGTCCAGTGCCGCATAAAAACGGCACGTTGTCGAGACAGAACCATGCCCCAGGTACTCCTGCGCATAGGCAGGCCCCAGGGCCGGGTCAGAATACACGCGGCTTCCGAACAGCTTCCGCAGTTCATGAGCCGCCTTCGGGTAGCGCTCCGCATCCCACCCGATACTCCGCATCCACCCCGCAAACTCCCGTCCAATCAAATTGTCCCGCGCCGTTTTCGTCCCGGGAAGAATAAACTCCCCGCCGTGAGCCTTCTGAAACTCCAAAAGCTCCGCCCACAACGATTCCGGCACCGGGATCCGCCGCGACGTTCCCTTCGGCCTGAAATCAGACCGCCGGATCACCGCGATAACCAGCTTCCCATGCGAACGCTCTGCCCATTCCGGACGCAGCGCAACCATCTCCGAGGAACGCAGCCCCAGATTGATTGCCAGTTTATACACCGCCCACAGCGGCATATTCACCGCCTTCAACGCATTCCCCTCGATCTCCGTCCTCTCCACCAGTTCACCGGGAGGAACGCTGTACGATTCCACATACCCCACCGGCAACACCACTTCCCGCAGCGAAACCGCCCAGGGCCGCAACCCCTTCGCGCCGATGTCCTCGTAAAACTGGATTGCCCAGCGCCCCACCACGGACTTCGCCTTGTTCCATTTCGAGTAAAGGCTCTTCACCTTCCGGCCCTCCTCCACTTCATCCAGCGCGCCCAGCTTTGCCACGGCGCCACGGTGCCACTCGCGGACCTTCTCCGGAGTCAGCTTCTCCACCAGGTCCGACGACTCCAGACCCACCGCCCGCGCCACGGAAAGCAGCGCCGACATGTTATCCGTCACCGTCGTTTCCCGCAGCCGCCCCCGCTTCGCCGCGCCACAAGTGGAATACTTCACCCACATTTCCCCCAGCACATCAAACGTCACGGTCGAATACCGGCGCGCCGGACCCTCGACCATATCGAAAAGGACCCTGTCCGCCTCCGCCTTTGCCCAGTTCTTCGAACCGGCGCCCAGCGATTTCCGATACCGTTTTCCTCCAACCTGGCAATCCAGTTGCCAGATGCCGGAAGCGAGCTTCCGAACCGTTGCCATTCTGTTCATGACGATCTCCTTTTTAGACATTTCCTGGACACTTCCGGTGTCCGCGTGTGTCCTCATGTGTCATACTTGAGGACTGACGGTATAATATCACAAGGGTGATTCCACCTGCAAGATAAAAATTTCACCCCTTAAAATCTGATTAGGAATCCTGCGCTCTGTCCTGATGAGCTACCGGGGCATTGTTGTAAATCAACGGGTTAGATCAGATACGGAAATTTCTTGGACATTTTCTGGACGTTTTGGCGGGTAGATTTGGCGGCTTAAATCGGGTCGGAGAGCGTTTATGTAGAAAACTTTTCCGCCCTTGCGGATGATGACTTCGCGTTCGTTTCCCCGTTCGACGACGGGTTTCTGTTGCAGGGCGTGGAAGGTCCAGCCGAGGAGGAGGCCGAGGATCAGGCCGGGGAGGTGGGGGCGGATTCGGTTCATGGGGCTGTTTTGCCGGATTGATTGGCGTTTGTCAACGCTGCTGGCGTCTGCGCTCGATGACGTTTTGCATGACTTCCGGATCGACGGCCCGCGCGGAGAGCTTCTCCGCATAGTATTTGGTGGCCCGGATGAGGTCCTTGCGTTGGGCTTCGGTCAGCGTGGTGAGGTAGGCGGATTTCTGCTTCTGGGTCAGGCCGGACAGGGGATGCTGGCGGTCGAGGGAGCCGCGCATTCCTTTGACGGTGCCGCCGAGGTCGAGGTAGCGGTCGAGCCAGTGTTCCTCGCCGCGCTTGTCGCCGTACTGCTGGGCCTTGCGGTAGTAGTAGAGGGCGTTGTGTTGGTCGGTGAAGCTGCGGGGCTGGGTGTCCATGCCCTGCTTCTTGCGCCACTCCATGACGTTTGCGCGCGCAACCCAGTAGTTCGCCTCCGCCATGTCGGTGCGGAAGGTCAACAGGCTTGTCAGCGGGTTGTTGCGCGGATCCCGGGGCTTGCCGGTGACGTAGTTGTAGAGCTTGTCGGCGTCGGCCAGTTTGAGGACGTGCTCCGCGCGGTCGCGGATGGGCCGGGGATTGGTGATGTCCGGCCAGAACGAAATGCCCGCCAGGGCCTCCACCGCCGTCTTCGCAAAGGGATTAGAGCTGTTCACCCAGTCCGACACGACAGATGCCGCCACGGAACGCGCGGCACCGTCTAGCGATTCATCTCCGGCGGCAACCTTCCCGGCCTGCTCCATGGCCTCGTCCACACCCAGCGACGACAGGAACGACGCCAGGGAGCCCTCCATGCGCATTGTGTAGATTTCGTCCGGGTTGTCCGGGTTGCGCCCGATGATTACATGCCCGCGGCGGCCACGTTTGCGGAGCTTCTCTTCCTCCTCCGGGAAAAACGCCGCATTCATGCCGGCCACAATGGCGGACCAGGCCGCAATCCGCGCCCCGGTAAACGCCGCGCGTTTGGCAAACAGTTTGGCAAACACAGGCCCCGCCGCCCTCGCCCTGTCCGCGTCCTGCCGGGATTCCCGCCAGGTATTCTCGATGAGGTGTTTGTAGCGGATCAGATTTCCCTCGCGGAAACGGTAAAACGGAATGGCCCGGTTCTTGATCACTTCCCCGGCGGCCGTCGGGTTGTCGTAGTCAATCAACGACTGCTTCGCCAACATCATAGCCGCCTCGTCGTTCATGTTCGCGTCGTAAAGAGCCTTCACCTGGTCACGGTTCGAGGCCCCCAGCGGACGCTCGCCCTTTCGGATCGCGTCGCTGTAGTAAAAATATGCCGAAATGCGGAGGATGTCTTCGCGCCACTTTGCCAGACTCGAGGATTTGTCCCAGTACTTCTGCCACAGGTGCGGCTTCTCCCCGGTGATCAGCGAAAACAGTTCATCCTGCCGAATCTTCGGCAACTCCCCGCGCATCTGCCCGCCGATAACCCCGTTCAGCGCCAGTTTCCGCAGCGTGGAATCCAGTCCCTGCTTCCGGATATTGATGTTCCAGGAGATTTCCTGCGCCTTCTTCACATAGGTCAGAATGCCCGGAGCGGCGGCAATGGCAAAGTCCGCATCCCCCGTCAAGTTGTTGAAATTGTACTTCAGCACGCGCGTCGGGGCCTGGAGCGCCCAGCCCTTCCAAACGCCCGTCGCCTTCTTCATGGCTCCGGCCACAGGACCCTCGTTCGGGTCATTGCCCAGACGGTTCAGCGCCCGCGCCACATGCTCTGGAACGATCCAGGCCGGTTCCAGTCCGGCGGTGGCGAGGATTTCCTTCACGTCGTCATCCATCAGCTTCCGCTGTTCCGCCATGACCTGTTCCGCAACGTGCTCGCTGATCGACAGCGCCTTGAAATACCGGGGATTGTCCGAACGCCGCCAGGCCGTGTAGCCTTCCGGAATCATCCGTTTATCCAGATCCCCGTTCTTCCATCGGAAATAGCGCCCGCCCAGGTTCTCCTGAATAAACTTCTCCTCCGCCGCAATCGCTTTAAACCAGACCGCCGCAGCGCCCCGCGCCGCTTCGCCCAGCTCGCCTTTGATCGCCGCGCCCATCAACATATTCGGATCCCCGTCGTCGCCGGGATTGTCCGAAACGTAGTCGATGTCCTCCAGCTTCCGCCCCATGGCCCTTTCCAAAATGGAAATCGCCATGGCCTTCTGCCCCCGGAACGGACGCAGCACGTCGATATCCTCGATCGACTGCATCAGCAACGCCATTTCCTGCCGCGTGGAGCTGTCCAGTTCCCCGCTCAACTCCGCTTCCGCCTTGATGCCGGAAACCTGATTCAACACACTCCGCACCCGGTTATAGTTCGCCTCCCCGCCGTGAGCCGCGATCAGATTCAGCCGACGAGCCTCCCGACGCAGGGCGGGAGCCCGGTCATTCAGAGCCTCGATGCTCGCCAGAACCTTCTGCTGTTCAATCTTCGCCAGGATAGAGCTGATCACGTCATGCTCCGCCGTCAGGTAGTCCGTCACATACTCCTTGTCAGAGCCCTTGCGCGTCTTCTGGAAACCCGCCTTGCTGTCCTTCATCCCCTTCTGACCCGGCCCCGGCTGCTGCTCCAGGTATTCCGTCACGATTCGATGGAAATACCCCTCCGCGCTCGTCCCCTCCGGCAACAGGTCAAAGCGTATCGCCTCCTGCACCAGCGACCCCAGAAACGCCTGACGACGTTCCAGCGCCTCCGCCACATGCGGATTCGCCGCCGTCACCGCGTCCCAGTTCGCCGCGTCCGCGTCCAGCGCCGCCCGATCCTTCCAAAACGGAATATCCTTCCCCTCATACAGCCCGTCGTCCATCGACTTCTGCAAATCCTTGGCGACCAGCACCCGCTGAAACAACCGGTACGACTCCGCATCCAGCCCCGTCACGATGTCCCCCAGGATGCCCCTGGAAATCATCGTCACCGCATTCGGAATGTGGCTCATCTGCTCCAGATAATAGCCCGTCGCGTGCTCCGCGTCCGGAATCTCCGGGAACGCCCGCGTAAACGAACGGAAAAACTCCCGCACCTTCTTCGGGTCCGCCTTGTACCACGGCGACCCCTTCGGCTTCTCGTTCCGCGACAGCGCCGCCTCCGTGTCCGGGTCCAGCGACGAAAACAAAGCAGGCCCCTCGCCCTCCGGCGACCGCAGTCTCTGCCCCTCGAAACGAAACACTCCCTCCAACCAGCCAAACAGCCCCGACCGCTTCGGACCCGCAGCCTTCGCCTCCGCCTCCCGAGCCTTACGCTCCGCCGCGATCCGGTCCGCAATCTCGTCCATGTTCGCCGTCGGGTCCGGACGCTTCTTCTTCGCCGCCAGTTCCTCTGCGCTCGGACCGCTGAACAGGTCCTCCTTCCCATCGTCAAACAAACGACCCTGCCCCAGGTCCCCGGTGGATCCCACCAGAGGAGCCGCGACACCCTCCCGCAGCTTCTCCCGTTCCCGCGCCACGCGCGCGGCCTCCCGCTGGGCCGCCTGTTCCGCGTCCAACTGCTCCGGCGACACCGCCTCCAGCGAAAAGGGCTCGTTCCGAACATCGGAAGTCCCCGCCGCGGGCGGTTCCGAGGGTCGGGAAAGGCTCTCCCCCACCGCCGGAGCAAGCTCGGGTGCGCTAACACCCTGATCCGCCTGGACAGGCGTGACAACTTCGCCAGGAGCTGTGAGATTGGCTCGCGGATCAACGGCGGGGGTCGGAGATTGGGGCGTGCGGCGCCGGATGCGCCCGGCGGCGAGGAGCTGATTGTAGAGGTCCAGGCGCTGGGCGCGTTCCTCGGGGCTGGCGTTGGCCGGCACGATGTCGTCCGGGTCCATGGCCGGGGTCGGGTCAAACACTTCCGGAGGAAGTCCCGCCTCCTCCTGCGCCTTCGCCTCCATGGCGTCCGGCGGGAAACGCGCGGCCCGGTTCTCCACCGCCTGATACAGATTCGCAAACACCTTGTGCATCTTGTGCCCCTTCGGCACAATCGCGTCCACATAAACAGGCTCATTCGGGTCCAGTTCAATCGTCTGGCCGTCCACCAGCACCTTGACCCCGCCCTCCTTGCGGACCTCATACAGTTCGTCCTCGATGCGCAGGATGTCTCCAGGCTCCATGTCCCCGGGAATGATCTCGTAGGGCGTGTCCTTGAAGTCACGGTTGAAGCGGTCAAACAACACCTTCACCGGCACCTTCTCGATCAGTTTCCGGTCCAGCGGACGCGGCTCCAGCTCCAGATTCATTGCTCCCAGCTTTTGGTCATCCGTCAGAAAGCGGCTTTTCCCCGTGCTCTTGTCGTAAAACGAGCCCGTCAGAAATTGAGCCAGGTCCCCGCCGTCGATCTGCGTGTCACCCTGCCAACCGATTTCCTCCGCGTTCTCCGCCAGCCACTCGCGGACCTTCTCCAGCGTCACCCCGGTATCGTTCCAGTGACGTTTCGATTTCTTCCGTCCGGCGTTCTTGTAGCTGATGGAAATTCCATTGTAAAAAGCGGGCGGAATCTCCCCGCCGTCGTTGCGCAGGCCCCCGGCCTTTCGAATCCATCCCCGCAGTTGAGCGATAGGATGTTTCGTATCCGACAGCTTATCTCCAGCCCTTCCCAAAATTTTCTGTTTCCGGTCCTCAAACGTCTGTTCCACTTCATCCACCCAGGGAGCCGACTCCGCGTTGTCCCGCGCGCGGATATGGCTGATCGGCAAGCGCGCGACCTCTTCCGGGGTCAGCGACTCATCCACCGGCGCGTTCACGTCCACCAGGTCCGACAAACGCACCTCGCTCAAATTCCCCGGCAACAGGTTCCGGCCCGGCTGGGAGGGCAACGCATTCCCCGCCTCATCCTTCCCCGTCAGTTCCCGCAACGAAATCCCATCCGCCACAGGAGCCGGGAAAGGCCCCATCAGCTCGCCGGACCGCCGCGCAACGCCACGTTCATCCGAAAGCCACACAGCATCCACAGGCTCCGGCGGAGGAATGTATTCCCCATCCACCATTTCCGGGCGAGGCCGGTTCGGGTTGCCACGGCGAAAGCCGGCAATCCCCGCGCCCAGCGCCGAGGCCACAAAGCCCACCGCTCCCCCCTGCACCGAGGAATCCCCCACTCCCGCAAACAGTTCCCGGTCCTCGTCGTACAGCTTTTGAGCCACAGCGTTCGAAAGCGTCTGCGAAGCCGCTTCAGTAATAGCCTCCTCCAGCGAGCCCGACACCCCTTCCGCCAAAGAACGCTTCACCACTTGCCCAAAGGTCCCGCCCGTCGCCTTGTTCACCCTCGTAAACAGCCTTGAAACCGGAAGCATCTCCAGCGCCCCCACCGGCGCATTCAGCGCGGCCGACAGCAACGCCGTTTCCTCCGACGCCCCCGACGCAATCGCATCTTGGTATCCAGCTCCCGCCGCCTGCGAAACCATCGCCCCGCCCGCCGCCGCCGGACCCACCAGCGCCGCCAAACTGATCTGCCCCGCGACCTGCGTAAGGCCGGAAGGAAGAGCATCCGTCAAAAAGTCTCCCCGCTGCTGCGGGTGTGGTGCCATGCGCTGCGCCTGGTCCTGCAAATCCTGACCCACCGCCCCGAACATACGCTCCGTGTTCCGATACGGCCTCGTTTGCAGCACATTCCCGTCCTCGTCCTTAACCGTAACCTCTTCCCCTATTGTCCGCGAAACACCCGTCGCTGCAGTTCCAAGGCCTGTCAGAACATTTCCCGCCATATTCGAAATCGAACGGCCAACGGTCTTCGGAAGGTCCGCCACGTTGTCCATCCAGGTCCGCTCATTCGCCAACGCCGGATCATCGACGCCAAACACCCGGTCCAGCAAGCCCCGGCGCTCCCGTCCGCGAATGCTGCTCTGCATCCGACCGTCCGCGCCACGGAAAAACGTCCCCTCCGCCTGGTTCTCCACGAAAACCCCCGGCGACAGCTCCGAGTAATAACGCGAAACCGGACGGCCATTCTTGGCCGTCGCCACGGTTTCCTCTTCCGGATCGTAAAAGGGGTCCATGGTTTACCGGGTTATGAATTTCCAACCTTTTCCCGAATTCTCCTGCCAACCTTCCGCCGTGTAGCGGAGTTTCCGGCGGGTGCCCCCGGAATCAACAAACTCATAATTGCCGTCCTTTGTCGGCACGGCGCCGTCCACCGGCGGACGCTGATCCACGAAACGATTGGCCGCTTGAGTTGCCGGAGCCTTTGCACCAGGTGCGGCCGCATTGCCCGCCCCGGCGGGGGACGGCATGGGCGGCGGCGTGTTGAACGTCTTCTCAAACTGCTCGTAGCGGGCAGGGTCCGTCATCGAATCATAGGGATTCCGCTGCGGCTTGAACTCCCGGAACTGCGCCTTGCCCGTTCCATCCTGAACCTGGTACCCCAGGAAGCGCCCCGTCTGCGGTTCCCAAATGGGCGTCGCCCCCGGCTGCTGCTGCTGATTCCCCGGCACGGGAATCGCTTTCCCGGTGGGGTCCACAAACACATTGCCCCCGTCCGGCGCCGTCTGGAAACCCGACTGACCCGTCAAAAGCTGCTGACGCGCCGTTTCCCCGGTCTGTTTCAGCTTCTCGATTCCCTTGTTCATCCAGCCCGCCGTCAGCGTGTTCAGCAACTGCGACCGCGCCTGCGTCCGCGTATTGCTCATCGAGGCATCCGCCCCGATCTGTGCCGACTGCACTTGTGCGGTGCCCTGCGTCGTCGCCACGTTCTCCCGGCCCATCCGGTCCTGGTCAGCCCGGTAGCGGTCCACCGAACCAATCATGCCCTGCCGAATCGTTTGGCCGCCCTGTTCCATGCCGGTGCGGACGGTTTTCCCGCCCTCCTCGATGGAAGCCAGAATGCGTTCCTGACGATTGCGGCGCGCGGCGGCGCGGGCGGATTCCAGGATGTCCTCCTGACGGTCCTGATCGCGAGCAAAGGCCTGTGTCGTCATGCCAACGCCCTGACGGCGTTGAAGGGTCCGGGCACTCATGCGCCCGCTGCGGTAGCTGCTGAAGTCGTCCATGGTCAATCTCCTATCACACGTTGGGTTGTTTGGTCAAAAGTGGTGGCAGGAACGCCCTTCTTCCCGCACCCGCAAGGCTTCCACACGGCCCCGGAGGAAAGCCTATTCCCCGCCGCGTCCCGGCTCCCTCCCGGCGGATGTTCACAAGGGTCCGTGTTGTCCGGACAATGGCGGCACACGCCAAAGGACCGCGTGCGGGCGTTCAGGCCGCACTTGCCGCCGTCCGGGGACTCCACGTCGATCCATTTGGGACAGGAGATCATGGCGGGGGACGGGGCTGGCGCCCGCCCGCCTCGGTGTAGCGGTGTAAAATGGACGGATGCGGGCGGCTCCCGGTAGCGCCTGGCAGGACCGCGCACCGCTCGCCTTGGACGGCAAATTGAAACGCGTAGGTGTCGGACCAAACATTTTCCTTTCCGACGCCTTCCTTCCACGCGGAGAGCCACTTCGCGGAAATGCGCTTCGCGGACTCCACGCAACTGAAAACGAGGCACATGGTGTCAATCCTACCGCACTCCGGAACAGGCGCGTCTTTGAATCCGTGGTGTCCCTTGCCGTCCCATGACGGGCCGACGCCCATCACGTCCGCAACGCAATCCCATTCAGGTTGCGGACCCCGTATCATGCAGTCGGCATCCCAAAGGATAACGCGGCCATCGCAATCGTGCGGCAGGTACGCGGCGAATCCGGTTTTCTCATCGCGGCCCCGCCAGCTTCCCGGCTCCGGCGCGATGATGACGTGCCGCGCAGTCCAGCCGTATTGGACCATGCAACGCCGCTGGTATTCGGCCAGGCGCAGATAGTTCCCGCCCACCGCAGCCGCCACGTAGGTGTCGGTGTTCATCCCGTGTAAGCCTCCAGGCTGCCGGACAAGGGCTCGCGGAAATCGCTCCGCACGATCTGGCGGATGTTCGTAATGCCTTCCGCGCCCGTCGTCACGACGGCGATGGGGTAGTACACTTTTGAGGCTGGGAGTGAGCTGAAGGCGATGTCCAGCAAGGTGATTCTGCCGGAACTCTCCGTGCATTCGCTTTGCGCGAAGGCCACCCCGTCGCAATACCACTGCTTGAGGAAAATGTCCGTGTCCCCCGGATCGGCGACTACGATGGTCAGCGGATCATCCGGCTCCGATCCCGATTTGCAGCCTTTGCGAACGTAATCGACTTCGAAAAGGATGACGGTCTTGCTGCTGAGAGGAATGCCGGAAATCGTGGTGCGCGGCATTTCCACCATTCCGGTTGGAACTTCCTCCTCGGCGCTGTCGATAAGGATGGTCCCAATGCCTGTTGGCGTATCGTAATACCCTTGGGAATGCAGTCCAGCGATGAACACACCGGGGTTCACGCTCACGCGGGGTAGTGGGGTCTCTTCCGTACCAAAGCCGTAGGGCACCACCTTGAACGGGTGATCGGAAACGTCAGCACAATCCACCTGGGCCGGAAGATCGAGCCCCATGTTCAGCTCGCGGTTCATCATCTCCTCGCGGGTCATGGTAATCATGCCGGCAAGGTCATCCACCATTGCCCGCAGGCGCTGCACTTCGGCGTTGAGATAGAGGTCCATTGTCTTCCTTAAAGATGTATGGTGCTGGCTTTGGCAAAGCTAAAGCCAGCACCAGTGGCGATGGTGATGTGTTTAGGCTTCGTCCTGGACTTCCTGCCCGCTAACAACCGTGTTGAAAATAAGCGAAAATTGCTTAGTGACAACTCCAGTTTGGTCATTGACGTTTGTACTGCGAAAAATATTCATTTTCGCAGGGCGATCCGCAGTGGGGGTGCTGTTCCACGCAGAGATGAGTTTTTCCATCAAAGCGAAAAGAATTTTGCGAATGTCGCCAGACGTTCCATCCGCTTCTACTGCGGTAAGTTCTGGAAATGACGCGATTGGAACGGTAATGTTCGTTCCGTCTTCGCTCCATCCAGGAACCCATACGCTTGGTGTTTTGTCAAAGGCCATATTTAACTCCTATGTTTTGGTTTTTATTCATGCACACTTTATGCACACTTTATGCACAAAATTGAAATTTACGTCTGATAAGTGGTTTCCGCGACAACGCGCTGGGCAAACCAACGATTCGCCCCCATCCAGCGGGGTTCAACCGATTGCTTGCCTCGGTAGGACGGAACAAAGGTGTAACCGGATGGAGCCGGATCAACGCCTCCAGTAGGGGTCCCGCTAAAGAAACTTTCCGCCGTCGCCTTGCTGGAAGTGTAGCAGCGGAACACCTTCATTTCATGATTTTTCATGCCGTTTTCCGTTTCAAACGACGGGTAGGCGTCCACTTTTACCCCATATCCATTCCAGTCCGAAGATTTAATGCTGATCGTGGTGGACTCCGGCATGTAGCTCGCCGTGACATCCCACAAACCAAACTCGTTTTTGCGCGGCGAAAGCGAAGTTCGGTCCCCCGCCGTCGCCCGCGTCGTCAACGTGCCCTTCAGCGTCGTCAAATCAGAGTCCGAAAGATTCTGGCCGGCATACACTCCCACCGTGCCGTCTGGATGATCAAAGGTCTGCCAGCCGGTTTCTAACTTCGCCGCGGTAATCGTGTCCACCTGGTTGTCAAACTTTCCAAATTCATTCTCCGCCGAACTCGCCCGTACAACCTTGCCCGTGATCGCCGTCGCGTCCGCTTTGGCCGCAGCGTTTCGGGCCTTCACTGTGTCCACCGTCTGATCGGCGCGGGATTCAGCCAGATACGTCGTCGTCTGCGCGGCGGCGGTAATCGTCTCCTTCCGGGTCGCAAACTTCCCGAACTCCGTTTCCTTGTTCTGCACCCGCACCAACTCACCCGCCGTCCGTGTGGGAGGCGTCGTTTCCGCAGCCGCAGCCTGGGTGTTCTCCACCACGACCGAGGCCTGATCCGCCCGGACTTCCCCGCTGGTCGTCGTCTGGTTGAAAGGCGTGATCGTTTCAACCGTGTTGTCAAACCGCCCGAACTCATTCTCAGCTGAACTCGCCCGGACAACCTTGCCCGTGATCGCCGTCGCGTCCGCTTTGGCCGCAGCGTTCCTCGCCCGCACCGTGTCCACCGTCTGATCGGCCCGGGATTCAGCCAGATACGTTGTGGTCTGCGCGGCGGCCGTGATCGTTTCCTTCCGGGTCGCAAACTTCCCGAACTCTGTTTCCTTGTTCTGCACCCGCACCAACTCACCCGCCGTCCGTGTGGGAGGCGTCG
>CAZCFM010000028.1:29281-34021 GCA_964497855.1 uncultured Verrucomicrobiota bacterium
ACCACGACCGAGGCCTGATCCGCCCGGACTTCCCCGCTGGTCGTCGTCTGGTTGACAGGCGTGATCACTCGCCGCTCGATGTCCACGCTGCAATCCTCCCGCACCTCGCGGCGCACCTGCACCACCTTCCCCGTCTGCGAATTCAGCGCGGTACCGAGGCTCTGGTTTGTCCAGCCCTTCCATTCCTTGGTCTTCACTCCCTGATCCGCGCGGAACTCGCTGTCGTATTCCGTGATGTCACGGTACTTCCGCACCTTCCAGCGCAGCACGATGTTGTAGGACCCATCTCCGTTTATGGTCAAATTCCGGTCGTAGGAAGTCCCCGCCGGAATGCTCCCGGGAATCGGCAACGCCGCAGAATTTCCACCCGCAAACGCAAACGAAGCGTACTCCGTGGCATCGCAGTTTTCCCCCACCTTCACGTCCGCAATCGTTTCGCCGGTCAAGTCGAGCGCATCGATCACCAGGTCAATCAGACCCCGCTCCGCGTCGTAACGCATGGCCGAGGCCGACACCCCTTTTGCCTTCGCGGCGTTCATAATCCCCTGGGCCAACGCCTCCGGGACGTTCCAATAGTAACTCCGCAGCGTCTGACGCGCCCCCAGCCAGTCGGAATAGCCCGTCAGAACGTACTCGGGATCCGCCAGCAACCAGCGCACCGTCCCGCTTCCGTCCTCCGCCGTCGCCGACTGACTCGCCAAATGATGCCAGGTCCCCTCCAGCCTCACCCGCTTCAACAGGCCGTCATTCGCCTGCCGACGATACCAGAGCTTCGCCACATCCGCCGTTGTCACCTTCTTCCGCGCCAGGGCGTGCATGGTGTCCGGGTCCACTCCCACCCATTCCAGAGTGATGTAGTGTTCCCCTCCGGCGTTCGTCGCCGTGTCGCCCGACATATGCCGGCTTTCCACCAAACGCGCGTCGTCGCGGTCCAGCGCCGTCAAAAATCCTTCCGAAAGCTCCTGCACAATGCGCCAGTTCGTCCCGTCCGAACCCACCCGCCCTTGAGCGTCCACCTTTTCCACCGACACCCGGCGAAGGCGCCAGTTCCCCGCCCGCGGCGTGTTGTCCACCCAGGGGCCCGCCACAAAGCTCCAGGCAATGGTCGCGTCCGCGTCATAGTTCGACACATCCCCGAAACGCTCCAGGAACGAAACCAGCGTGTCGATGCTCTGATGCTGAACATTGTCGATATACCGACGCAAAACCCCGTCCGGGAGCAGGCCCATTTCCTCCGAAGTATAGAGCTTCCAGCGGTGAGAACGTAAAATGTTAGCAGCAGTATCGTTGTTCATTCGGACATTTCCTCATAGAGAGTTTTGGAAAGTGTTTGTTTCGGCACAGAATCAACCGCACATTCCTCCCCATCGACCAGCGCGCGGATGGTCAGCCCAAGCGCGTCATTCTCCGCACGGATCGCCACGCGCCGGGTCAGCTTGATCGCGCTCCCATGGAGTTGCGCGTCGTTGTATTCGCGGAGGGATTCCAGCCAGTCGATGAGGGTGTCGCGGGAGAGGTTCATTCCGCCCTCCCAAACCTCGGCCCGAACCAGCGGACAGCCTTGACCATCGGCCAGCGGACGCGGGCAGGGACGCCTAGGTCAATCATGGCCTCGTCGAAGATGGCGGCTGCGGTCTTGGAGTCCACCAGGTGAGTGTCGCAAAGGTAGTCGTGGACAATCGCGGCCCCGGTGTAGTGGCCACTCGGCGGAAAAAACCTCCAGAACATGCGCGGCACGGATGCCCCGTCACTCTGATACCCAGTCGGCACGACGATCTCCCACGGCGGGGAAATGGACGTGCGGTAATGCAGCGGCTCGGCCAGCGCGTAGATGCGGCCTCCTGTCGGGTTTGGCAGGAGTCTCACAGTCGGGAGGGTAGAGAAGCGGCTAGAGATAGTCGTCATTGTCGTGGTCCATTGTTCGGCATAAAATGAGCACGCCAGCCCACGCGCAAATCATGGCGAAGGCGGCGATGATCAGGGCGGTGATCACGGAGTCCCGCCCCAATAGGTCATTGGCCTGCCCTTTTCGTCGGTTATATTCCTTTCGCCACGCAGCCCGGCCAACGCCGCTTCCATTTGCGCAATCTCCGCCTCTTGTCGTGCAACGCAGTAGGACACGCGCTTTGGCGAGTCGTAGCGGGGATCGGCCTTGTACTCAGCCAGATCGTCGCGGATGTATTCCAACCCCGTCTCGATGGCGGTAATAGCGGCTTGGATGGCGGCGGGTGTGATCATGGCGCGGGCGCAAATGTGGGTTGCACAATCACGGGCGCGGGCTGTTCCACGATCACCGGATCGCGGCTGGCCGACAACGAGTCGATGGCCTTGTACCCAAAGAAGCCCAGGGCCAACGCCTTGACCGCCCGCTCGCCCGCTGCAATCATGGTCTGCGCGGTTGACGGGTCGGCGGAGCGGATCGAGAGCGGATTGAGCGGGCTGCCCATCGCAATATCCACCTCGCCAGTGATGACGATGGAACTGCCGGGAGTCGTGCGGATGCGTAGCGGCTCGTATGTCCGCGTCTGCCCGATGTACGCGGCGTAGGCTTTGTCCACATCGACCTTGACTTGCGGAGTGGAGGCGCACCCGGTGAGGATGGCGAGGGCGAAGATGGCGAGGAGGGCGAGTAGTGTTTTCATGGGTTCATTCCTTCAATGGTGACGCGTTGTGTGTCGGAAATTCGGTTGTGGATCGTGCGGCATTTTCTTTCCATCGCCTCAACCCGATGCACCAGCAAGTCGATGCTTTCCTCGTTGTGATCCATGCGGGCAAGGAACTTCTGGACGGCCTCGGAGACACGCCACGACGCCCGCCAAACGACAATCAACCCGCCAATCCACAACCCGGCAGGAAGCAGCGTATCGGTGTTGAGAATGGTCTGTCCCTGAATGCCTGTTGCGGCTGTTGCAAGGCCAGAGGTTAGGACGTTGATGGCGGTTTGGCTCATGGCAAATAGGCTCCTTTGGTTCCGTTGTATTTTCCGAAAAACTTGGGCGCGATTGCGTGATGATCCCCGCTGATTCCATTGGCCCACATCACATTGTGGCCCATCTCGTGCGTCAGCGTGTCGATGCGGGCGCGGGTGTCGGGAAGCATGACAACGCCGGGAGCAGCGCGGCCCCATGCATCCCCGTCAACCGTGCTGATCACGCCGTGGCCATTTTCGACGCGCACCGTGGGCAGGGCTTTGACGGTCAGCCGCCGCTTCGTCAAATCGTATTCCAGCGGGCGTTTCAACTCCGCGCTCAATTCGCGGGTTGCCGTTACGATGGAGTTGTGGGTATGACCTTCCCACTGGGGCGGGCCAGAGTATCCGCCGCGATTCCCGCCGCCCGACTTGCAGGCGGCGAGGGTCAGCAGGATTGCGGTGAGCAGGGCGCGGGTCATAGCGATTCCCCCGCAATCGCACCGCCGACAACAAACACCTCGTCGGCGTCAACGTTCACCCTGTAAGCCTGCGACAGCACGGCGGCGAGTTGGTCGATCAGCGGGTGGACGCGCTCGATGCGGGTAGCGTACTCCCATTCGATTTGCGCCTCCGTCCGTTGCGGCTCGGGCAGACTGGCAAGGACAGCCTCGACGCCTGCGGGGGTGATGTTGTAGAGGCGGCGGAGGGCGAGGCGAATCTGTCGTGGGGTGATAACGAGCGGTACGCGCTTGCCGCCGATGCGGAGATACTCGCGGTCACCCTCGCTTTCGAGGGTGATCGTGCCTTTGGGTAGGTTGCGGGCGGTGTCGAGGTCGAAGGTAATCATAGGCCAAAACTCCGTAATTGATACAACTCAAACCTATGGTTTGCCGCGTCTGGTCCATTTGTGACTTCCAGGTGAAATTGATCGTCTCCGAAACTCGGGCGAGCTGTTGTTGGCCCCCCCGTCACTACCGCAGTCGGAGTAGCTGTTATTTGCAGGCTGGTTGAACCAAACCAGCCATGCACATTTCCTGCTCCATCGGAGTAGATCATAAAGGGCAAAATCGTCCCTGCGGTTGCCGGGGCGACAACAGGCGTCGATTCCGTATAATTTGTCCCGTTATGCACGCACAAAATGTGTTGTGCGGTGGCCGTACCTCCTGAAATCTTCAGCTGTATTCCTCGCGCCGATAAATCCCCAGCCGCGTCTAATTGAGCTTTTATGGAAAACCTTCTGACGCCGTTTGCCGTTGTGTTCGGCCCCGTCCCGCAAGATAGCAGCCCTGAAAGCATGAAAGGTCTGCTCCAGTTTATTGTCAAATTACTATTTGGCCCAACGCTTGGGATTATGTACGATTGTGATGTGTAGGCTCGTGCGACACTGCCGGCTGTGGTTCCCGTGTTTCCAGCTATATGGAGAGGCGTGCGAGTTGTGGTCGCGGACCCGGTCAAAATTTGGAACCAGTTGTTCGGATCTAAACGGTGTACCGCAAAGTATGGCGACATGGCCGCAAACTGCGCGGCGATCATGGCATTCGCCGGACTCATCGCCCTCGGGTCCGTGACGGTTCCCGCCCGCATCTCCGCCTCGGTCGCGGGGGGAAGGCCAATATTCGTCCGCACGCCCGCCGCGTCAGCCCCGCCGAACAGCACCCGGTTCCGCCACGCGCCGCTGTGGTACTCGCGGAAAATGACCGTGCCCACGGCGGCGTAGGCAGTCCCGCCCACCGTCTGCGTGCCGTTGATGACGCGCACCAGGTATCCCCGCCCATCGGCGGGTGTCGGGTCGGTGTAGGTCGCGGCGGCGGTGCCGTGATAGACGCCGT
>CAZCFM010000029.1:0-2614 GCA_964497855.1 uncultured Verrucomicrobiota bacterium
GCGGTGGTGGCGAGGACTTGGGCGTGGCGGGCGAGTCGTTCGAAGACTTCCAGATAGGAGGAGAAATAGTAGAGCACGCGGGGCTGGATGCGGGCTTTTTCCAATCGTTGTGTCAGAAGTTGCCGGGCGTTTTGGGTGTCGTCCAGCAGGGAAATGCGTTCGCGAAGAATCGTGTCGAGGGTCGCGGTGGTTTCCTCAGGGGAGTTCTCGGCAAGGTATTTGCGCAGCTGTCCGAGAAGGTCTCCGCTGCGGGAAAACAGTTCGTTGATGCGGTGACTGAGTTCGCGTCCGAAGAGGATGTGTCCGGGCTCGCGGCGGCGCTCTTCCGAGAGTTTGCGCAGGGTGTTGAGGTGGTCGCCAATACGTTCCATCTCCACCATGCAGCGGGTCCATTGGTCGCAGAGAGGCAGGGAGCTGCGGGAAGCGTCGTCGGCACGGCTGACACGGCGGAGGCCGGCGATCATGGTCAGTTTGATGGAGTCAAAAACATCCTCGATCATGCGGATGCGGCGGCTGGCCTTTTCATTGGGAGTTTCGAGGATCTGACGGTTCAGTTCGAGGCTTTCTTCGGCGAGGTGGAGCAGGCGGGAAAATTCCTGGCGGACAGCCGGCAGCGCCGTGTGGACAGAATCAAAGGCCTCGTCAGTCAGCGCACTGGCTTCGGGCTCGGGCTGTCGGGAGGGACTGAGGCGGGTGATCCATGCCGCGAAATGCGCGGAAAAGGGCAACAGCACGAGGGCACTGCCCAGCATGACGGCGCTGTGCAGGTTGGCGGTTTGGCGCACCAGATCGGGACTGCTGCGGGCGATGAGGTCCAGCAACGGGCCTCGCAGCAGAATGGCGAGGCTGACGTTGAAGAGGTTGAAGGCGAGATGGGCCAGGGCGGCGCGTCGCGCGGCGGGTTGTCCTCCGATCGACGCCAGCAGCGCGGTCACACAGGTCCCGATGTGCGCGCCCAGCACGATGGGGGCGGTTTGGGTGATGGAGTGAAAAACGCCCGCCAGCACAAGGGCAAAGCCCATGCCGATGGTGGCGCCGCTGCTTTGAATGATGACGGTGACGGCCAGGGAAAGCAAAATGCCGCGCAACAGGCCTGCAAGGGTGCTTGCATCGAGATCCTGCAAGAAGGGACGCAGGGCGTCGCGGTGCGGCAACACGGCGGCACTCATGATTTCCATGCCGAGAAACAGGAGTCCCAGACCGAAAAGTCCGCGTCCGACGGCGCGGGTGGACGGATGTTTGCGGAAACGAAGCCACAAAGCGATGACCAGGGCCGGATAGGCGAGTCCGCCCATTTTGAAGGAGACGACCTGCATGGCGAGGGTGGTGCCCACGTTCGCGCCGAAGATGAGGGGAACGGCGCCGACGAGCTGGATGAGGCCGGCATTCAGAAATCCGACGAGCAGGACGGTGGCCCCGCTGCTGTGCAGAAAAAAGCCAAGACCGGTGCCCAGCAGAAAGCCGGTGAGGCGTCGGCGCGTGGCGCGTTGTAGCAGCGAGCGCAGGCGCGGGCCGGCGAGCTGTTGGAGCCCTTCGGTCATTTCGCCCATGCCGAAGAGGAAGAGGGCAAGGCCTCCCAGAACCCGCAGGAGCACCGGAATGAGCAGGGGAAGGTTCATCCGCTGGCTTTAGAGGGAATCCCCAAGACCGAGGATGTCGAGGAGGCGGTCCAGGTCGTCGTTGGAGTAAAAATCCACTTCGAGGCGTCCGCGGAGTTTTTTGCCGTTGGCTAGGGTGCGGGTGGGCAGGAGGCGGACGCTGGTGCCGAGTTTCTGATGCAGTTGGTTGGTGAGGAACTGGAGGTGGTCGGCCGGAATATCGTTTTTGGCCTTGGGGGAGGGGACTTTGCCACCCGTGTTTTGGCGGCGTTTGACCTGGCGTTCAAGTTCGCGGACGCTCCAGTGTTCGCGGTAGCATTGACGGGCGAGCAGGTCCTGTTCCGCCTGAATCTCCAGGGAGAGCAATGCCTTGGCGTGACCGGCGCTCAAGCTGCCATCGGCCACCTTGCCACGGGTTTCGCTGGACAGGGCGAGCAGTCGCATGGCGTTGGCCACACTCGCGCGGGATTTGCCCACGCGTTGGGCGATTTTTTCCTGGGTGAGGGCGAAATCCTGGGACAGGCGATGGTAGCCTTCGGCCTCTTCAATGATGTTGAGGTCTTTGCGCTGAAGGTTTTCGACGAGGGCGATTTCGAGGGCTTCGAGGTCGCTGAGATCGCGGACGATCACGGGCACGGTTTTGAGTCCCGCGCGCTGCGCCGCGCGGAAACGGCGTTCGCCAGCCACGAGTTGGTAGCCGGCCCCGTCTTCTTTGCGTTTGCGGACGAGCAGCGGAGAAAGAATGCCCATCTCGCGGATGGAGGCCGTCAGTTCTTCCAGGCCTTCTTCCTCGAAGCGTTCGCGGGGCTGATAGGGATTGGCCACAATCAGATGGACGGGAACTTCACGGGGCGTGTCGGAGGGCGGCGGCGCAACGCTCGGAGCCGGTTCCGTCACGGGTTTCGTCGCGGGAGCCAGAGCCGGAGCGCTGGAGCGGCCTCCCGACGAGGGCGGGGGATTAATGAGGGCGTTGAGTCCGCGTCCGAGTCCTGTTTTTTTCGCTGGCATGGGCTGCT
>CAZCFM010000029.1:2714-32381 GCA_964497855.1 uncultured Verrucomicrobiota bacterium
ATGAGGGCGTTGAGTCCGCGTCCGAGTCCTGTTTTTTTCGCTGGCATGGGCTGCTGAGAGGTGAGGGGTGAGAGGAATAGGTCTGTGTAACCGTTCCGGGGCAAAAATCCATCTAAAAGCTTGGCCCGTGTGCGTCAGGGCGTCATGGGCGCATCCCCGGGATTGGATACTGTACGCATAGAGGAAGGGGAAAACTGTTCGATTGAAGAGGAGTCCAGTCACCTAAAGTGACACAGACATTCCTGTCTGTGAGACGTCTTCACGACTCTCCGACAACGTCCCTATGTTTCAGTACGGGATCTCAGAACCTTTGGGGAAATGGACCTTTCACAGACAGGAATGTCTGTGTCACATTTTCGTTTCCCGAATCCATGAAACGCCCGTGTGTCAGGGCGAGGGGTTTGGTGTGCTGCGGAGTTCGCGGATGAGATCGAGTCCCTGCAACACACGATCGGTGCGCGAGGGTTTGGGCGTGGCGGTAGGCGTTGCCCCGGCGGGAGGAGGGGCAGCGGGCGTAGGCGTGGGGCGGGGCGGCGGCGGACCTTCCCCGCTGAGCAATCCCCCCAGACCTTCCAGAACCCGCTGGGCGCGCTCGTCTTTGAGCTGGATGTTTTCTGTCACGCCGGTGAGAACCAGTCCGGTGATGACCGATTTGTCCCAGTTGATTTTGGGTTGGCCCAGCGTGCCCTCCACACTGACAAAGGGCGGCAGGAAAACGCGGTCTTCCCGGACGCGGTCGATCCGGTAAATGCGCGCGCGTTTGGCGACGTTGGTGCTGACGCCGAGGGTGATGGGCATTTTGCGAATCCGGGAGGCGGGGAGATCCTCCGCAAGCAGGATTTCGCCCTGGGTGCCGACATGGATTTCGGGATTCACGGCGAGGAAGTCGGCGAGGGCCAAACGCGCGTCGCCCAACTGGGCGTCGATGCGCAGTTCGGTTAGAGGCGGCCGCATCAGTTCGTGCGGTTCGAGCCCCAGCGCGGTGGCCACGGTGCCCATGACGCCGCCCAGGAGGCGACGCAAGCTCAACAGGCCTTCGTTTTTGAGTTCAGCTTCGTCGAGGATGACGATCTGGCCGTCCCGGACATCGAGACGGAAACTTCCCTTCAGGTTTTTACGCAGGGAGGGTCCGGTGAGGCCCGCGCCGCGAAGAGACAGGTTGGACGAGAGAATGCCCTGCACTTTGCCGCGCATGTCGGGCACCCAGTTGTTGACCAATTCGCGTACTTCCAGCGGGGCCACGGATGCCTGAAGGTTGTATTCGAAGCCGGGTTTTTGCAGTTGGATTTCGCCTTTGACGTCGATGGGCGCGGAATCCAGTTTCAAACTTAGCTCGGAAATGCGGAGACCATCGGGAGTGGCGTCGGCGAGAAGTCGAAGCTGGTCGATTCGGTTGTCGTGCAGGCGCAACGAGCCGATTTCGACATCGACCTTGAACGACTCCACGGGGAGGCGGATGGGCGCGGGCTCGGGCGCGAGGGTTGGTGTTGTGGGCTCGGCGGGCCGGGTTGCGGCGGGTGCGGAGGGTCCTGTGGTCGGACGGGAGGCCGCCGGCGCTTTTGCGGGAGGCATGTTCCGGGCCGTGGACGCCGCGGGCAGGGGAATCCAGGGCGTCAGGTCGGCACTGTCCGCGCGAAGACGGAGGTCGCCGCGGAGGGCTTTCGGATTGGCCCAGTTGGCGTTCCCCTGAAGCCGAATCTCATTGCGGGCGCTGGCGGTGGCGGGCCAACGGACCAACAGGGTGCGGACTTGGGCGGAGTCCGGATCCGCATCGCCGGCGAATTGAATCTGCAAGGGACTGGGAGACGGGGATTTTCCGGGAAGGCGCAAGCCTTTGAGCGAGGCGTCGCTGCGGAGGACAAAACGCTTGTTGTCCTCGGAGACCACATGCAGCATGCCCTGGAGTTTGCCGGCCAGTTGCGGGTTGTCGGGCAGCAGGGACGCGAGTTTGGCGAGGTCGCCCTGCCGCAGTTCCACGCGCAGATCGCTGTCGGTGGAGGTCTGCGCGATGCGGCCCTGCGCCTGGGCGTCGACAACCGGGGTACCGCTGTGCGCCAACTGGAGACCCAGCGCGGTAATCACCAGGTGTTGCGGGTTTTTCTCCACCATGCCTTTCAGGGCCAAGGTCCAGGGGGCCAGATCGATGTTCTGGATTTTTCCCGACAGGGCATCGAGGCGGACGTCGCCATTCAGGGTGACGTTTCCGTTTTCGAGGTTTTTCACCTGAAGGTTGCTGTTGAGTCCGGCGCTGAGCGGGGTGCTCTGAAGTCCTTCGACATTCAGGACCAGGCGCATGACACGTCCCTGCGCCAGGAGCTGCACGGAACGTCCTTGATCCTGGGCCAGAATCTGCACATTCGACTGGATGCGTCCGGAGCGCAGCGGGGCATTTTCATCGAGCATCCACTCCGAGACCTCCACGGGACTCAGGTTCAGGGTTAAATCGATGTCGTCCCGAATGGAAAACTCATTTTCCCATGTGAATCTTGCCGGCTGGCGAAGCAGCAGGGAGACGAGGGGACGTCCGGATTGTTCGGCTCTCAGTTCCAGCGTTTCGATGTTGAGGCTTTTCGTGGCGAGATCGAGATCGAGTGCAGGGCGGAAGGTCAAGGCGATCTCGGGGGTCTGTTTGCCTTTGCGATTGAGGCTGAACTGTTGACCCTGAAATTCCCCGCTGAGCTGCAGCTTCTGTCCACGTTCCTGCAAAAGCAGGCGCATCTGGGCGGCGAGGGCGGAGCGTCCGAACGAAAGTCCGGCCGGGGCCCCGAGCAAATTCAGGACGGCAGGACCAATGTCGGCGATTTCGAGGCGGAGGTCGGCATCCTGGGTCTGGAGGTCGAGGGGCCCGGAGATGGACAAACGGCCCAGGGCCTGGCCTTCGCGATTTTGGAACGAAAGCGCCACTTGTTTCACTTCGCTGGGCGTCAGGTCGGCATCGAGGCGGAAGGAGGCCACATCGTCGGCTGCGGCAAAAACACCTTCGGTTTTCAGCTCGCTGCCAAGGACGGTTGCGCGCAGATTTTGCGGAAGGAATTCTGGTGACAGGGATGTGTTCAGATCGGCGGAAAGCGTGGCCAACAAACGTCCGGAGGCATCGGGCTGGGTTTGAATCAGGTCCAGAGAAGCCCGGAGCTGGCCGATCAACGGCTTGCCACTGCTGTACTCGGCTATGCGGATCGTGAGGGCGTGGACACGCACTTCCCGTTCGGCTTCCACAAAACGAAGATCGAGATTTTCGAGAAGAACCTCGCCAATGTCCAGGTGCAGGGGTTTTTTCGGAGCGCTGGCGACGGGCGCGGGCGTGGCGGCGGGCGCGGGACGATCAACGCTCGGTGGAGCTGAGGAGGGCTCGGGGTTCGTCGGTGAAGGCGCGGCGGCCAGTTGCTGCAGCACAATCCGCGCGTCTTTCAGATGGAGTTTTTCAACTCGCAGGGTTCCCTTCAGCAACGCGAGCAGGTCGTAGCGGGCCTCGGCCAGGGGAATCTCGGCGTGGAGGGTTCCATCGGGACGGAAGGCTTTGACGTCGCGCAATTCCAGACTGGAAAGCGGGGACAGGGCAATGTCGCCGACTTCCAGGGTCATGCCACTGGCTTTTTCAATCTGGGGCAACACAACCGCTTGGAGAAAAGCGGGTGTGCTGACAATCCAGAGCAGCAGAAAGGGAAGGGCGACAAGGAACAGAAGGACGAAGGGCCAGCGACGCCGTTTGCGGCGGGGGGTGGGTGCAGGTGTGGTTGAGGTCATAGGGTATTACTCCGGTTTCAAATCCATTTGGCGGTTTTCGGCGTCGACGCGATCCACGTGTACCGTGATCGTGTCGCCTAGCTGAATGACGCGGCCCGTGCGGCGTCCGGTGGCTCGGGTGTTGGTGGCGTTCACTTCGTAATAGTCGTCGCTGAGCGCGGGGTAGGGGATCAGACCGCGCTGTCCGCTTTCGTTCAGGACAACGAGGATGCCACGCGGTGTGGCGGCGGATACCGTGGCCAGGTGGGGACCCGTTTTTCCGGCCAGCAGTTGGTCGCGGTAGTACTGGAGACGCTTGATCTGGTGCGACTCCGACTCGGCGTCGGCCGCTTCGCGTTCGCGTTCGCTGCAATGACCGCAGATGCGGCGCAGGTCGTTTTCACGGTAGGGATTGGGCTTGTTTTGTTCGAGCGCGGTCAGCAGGCGGTGCGCGATCAGGTCGGGATAACGACGGATGGGCGAGGTGAAGTGCGTGTAGGTGTCGAACGCGAGACCGAAATGTTCGCCCAGTTCCGCGCTGTAGACGGCGCGGTTCATGTTCTTGAGCAGGGTGATGGTGACGGCCTGGCGCAGGGGCTCGGGCATATCGCGGGAGATGATGTCGTTGAGGCTTTCGCGGGTGACGGTCACGCCCTCGATGCCAAGCTGGCGCAGGTCGTCGGCCATCTGCTCGTAGTTCTTTTCGGCGGGCTCCTCGTGAATGCGGTAAATCGCGATCCCGAAACGCAGGGCGAGCAGGGCCCCGACTTCGCGGTTGGCCATGAGCATGCACTCCTCCACGAGCTGGCAGGACTCGAGCCCGGCCTTGTGGCTGAAGCCGGTGACGTTGCCGTTTTCATCGAGTACGCAGCGGATTTCCGGCATGTCGAAGGCCAGAGCATGTTCGCGGATGCGGGCTTTGCGCAGCTTGCGGGTCAGACGGGCGAGGGTCAGCAAGGCGTCGCGCACGTCGGGACGGACGCCTTCGACCCCGCCGCCGTCCATCAGCACCTGGGCCTGTTCGTAGGTGAGGCGTTGTTTGCTGTGAATGACGGAACGGAAGGTGTCCACGTGTTTGACCGCGCCATGGGTGTTGATGTCGAGCAACACGGTGTGCGCAAGGCGGTCCTGGTTCGGCACCAGACTGCAAAGGTCGTTGGTCAGATGTTCCGGGAGCATGGGGACGACGCGGTCCACGAGATAGGCGCTGGTGCCGCGGGAAAGGGCTTCGCGGTCCAGCCCGCCGCCGGGTTTCACGAAGTGCTCCACATCGGCAATGTGAACGCCGACCCGGAGCCAGTCCTTTTTGCCGGGAACGGGGCCGACACTGAGGGCATCGTCGAAGTCGCGCGCGTCCACCGGGTCGATGGTGAACAGAAGTTCTTCGCGCAGATCGCGGCGTTCGGCGAGATCGCGCGGGGTGACGGCGGTGTGAAAAGCGTGGGCTTCGTCGAGGACCGCCTGCGGGAACTCGGAGACGAGGTCGTGGCTGCGCATAATGGACAGGATGTCGACGCCCGGATCGCCGGCGCGCCCGAGAACTTCCATCAAGACGCCGCTTTCCTCGCGGGAGGGATCCATGCGGTCGTCGAGTTCCACCACGGCTTTAAAACCGATTTGCGGGGCGGCCCCTTTGAAGTCGCGAATCCGCACCGGGCCGCGGATGCGGGCGTTGTCGGGAAAAAGCTGCCAGCTTCCGCCGGTCTTGCGGAGCGTGCCGATGCAAAGGGTGGAACCGCGTTCGATGACTTCGAGAATTTCACCTTCGTTGAGGGATTCGCCGCCGCGTCCGCCGGGTTTGCGGGAGGGCAGGACCTTGGCCAGGACACGGTCGCCATGACGGGCCACCCCCACGGCGTGGGCAGGGATAAAAAGTTCCTCGAGTTTGAGGGGGGCACTGCTGTCCATATCTTCAGGCTCGATCGCCAAAAACCCAAAGCCCTGCGGATTGAGGGACAATCGGCCTTTCACCTGGCGCTTTGCCATCGCGGGCGCTTCCGGTGCCGCAAAGCGCTCTCCGTCCAACAGGCGAATGTCGCCCCGTTCGGTCAGGTCGCGGAGCAGGATGCGCAGTTCTTTGCGGGAGCGGGAGTCGAGGCCCAGCTGTTGCATAAGCCCCTGGAGTTTGCAGGGACGGAAGGAGGGGCTGTGAATAAGTTCGAGGATTTTGCGTTGCAGATTGTCGGGTTTCATGTGAGGATAATGCTTTACGTGTGTCGTTTAACAAGAGGTTTTTTTTATGATCGATTCACCGTCCCCGCGCATTCTCTTTGTCAGCGCCGAATCCAGACCCTTTGCAAGCACAGGGGGCTTGGCGGATGTGGCCGAGGCGCTGCCGGAAGAACTGAACCGCCTGGGGGCAGGTGTCGATAGAATCATGCCCCTCTACCGAAAGGTATGGGAAGGGCAGGGGCGCTATGGCTATACGCTGAACAGAACCCCGCACACCCTGAAAATTCCCTTGGGCATGGACGTGGTGGACGCGGAAATATTCTCCTGCGAAAGACACGGGACCCTGACGTACTTTGTGGGGTGTGACGAATACTTTGATCGCTCTGAACTATACGCTCTTCCGCAGCGGGAGTACAGAGATAACTTCACTCGTTTTCTTTTTTTTCAAAAAGCTGTCGTGGCCCTCATCGACGGTTTGGGGCATCCGTATGACGCCATTCACCTGAACGACTGGCAGACGGGCTTGATTCCCTTGTTGCTGGAAAAGGGGATCAACGGCACCGGGCGCTTCAAACGGGAAAAAGTGTTGATGACCATACACAACATGGCCTACCAGGGCATCTATCCGGCACCCAAACTGTTTGAAACCAATCTTCCTGGCAACACGATGACCAATTATCCCACGTTGGAATACTATGGTCAGTTGAACCAGTTGAAAGCCGGTATTCTTGGGGCGGATCGGGTGAACACGGTAAGTCCGACCTATGCCCGCGAAATCGAAACCCCTGGTTTCGGCTGCGGACTCGACGGCGTACTCCGATCCTTGGCCATTCCAGTCATGGGCGTGGTCAACGGTGTGGATTTGCAGGCGTGGAACCCGGAAACGGACACGGCATTGTCGGAGAACTATACCGCGAATGCTTTGTCCGGCAAAGAAACCTGCAAAAAGAAATTGGTGGCTGAATTCGGGTTGGAGTACGATAAAGATGTGCCGTTGTTCGTGCTGATCAGCCGTCTGGTGGATCAAAAAGGGGTGGACGTCATTGCGGCGGCGATGGAACGGATGATGAGCCTGCCGCTGCAGTTTGTGCTGCTGGGCTCGGGCCAGGAGCAGTACCACCGACGCGTGGCTGAATGGAATCAGCGCTGGCCCAAACGTTTTGCTGGCAAAATTGGATACGACGTGGACTTGAGTCATCGGATTGAAGCCGGTGGGGATTTTTTCCTCATGCCCAGCGCCTTTGAGCCCTGCGGACTCAACCAGCTCTACAGCTTGCGATATGGAACTGTGCCCGTGGTCAACCGGGTGGGCGGATTGGTGGACACCGTCCGTGACATTCGCCACGATCCGGAAAACGGAACGGGATTTGTGATGAGCGCCTACAGCGCGGAAGGTCTGCTGGAATGTGTGCAGCAGGCCGTCAGTCTGTTCCACGACAAGAAAACGCTGCGGCGGATCCGCCAGCACGGGATGAAGCAGGACGTGTCCTGGGAGCAGACCGCCACGGCGTACCTGAATCTGTACCGCGACATGTTGAAAACTCGCTGATCTTATTAACAGTTAATGTAAAGCGTTCAAGTAAAACACTTTACACTGAACTAAATTATACATAATATATATTATGCGACGTTAAATTCTGCGGGTTTGAATCGACCTTCGGTCAGAAAAGTCGCGTTTGGAGATGGACAATATTCCAAAGGTATTGTTGAATTCACGCGTTGATGAACCCTCGCATTTGGAATCCCATGAACGTCATTCTGTTCTCACTCGTATTTCTGTTTTCCTGTCTGCACGCGGCGGAACATCCGCGTTTGCTCCTGAGCCCCAAGGATCTTCCCGAACTTCGGGCAAAGGTCCGCCGCGAACCCGTTGCCAGCATGGCCCGCAAACTTCTGGCGGATGTGGACATGACGGACTGGGGCCGTCCCAGTGCCCCTGGCGAGGCTGACTCGGAATATGCGCAACTGTTGCGGGGACACCGTCATGCCTTTCTCTACGTTCTCGGTGCGGGCGACAAACATGCGGTCAGTGCCCGGGAAGCGCTGGAAAAAAACTTGGCGAATCCCAACTGGGCCAATCCCCGCACCAAAGGACTGACCCTCTACATTCGGGGAATTTATGCTTCGTTTATCTACGATCACTGTTACGGGGCACCCTCCTGGGATGCGGCCTTCAGCAAAAAGGTGTCCGCCGATCTGCTGCGCATGCACGATGTGATTGTCAAAAGTGGAGGCTCCGAACAGAACAACAGTCCGGCTTCCAACTGGCAGGCCCTCCGCGCGGCTGCGGCCGGGATCACGTTGATGGCCACCGACGAAGCGACCAACCCCGCGAATCTGACCTGGGCCTTTCAGCGCATGTCCCGCTATCTGGATGAGAACGCCGGCAAACATCCCGAGACCCGGGGCTGGAACATCGAAGGATTGGGCTACACCTTTTATCCCTATGGCAACGGTGTCATGCCGTTCGTCCTGGCCGCCCGCCGTCACAATGAACAGATGGACCTTCTCAAGCACCCCGGGTTGCGCATGAGTTTGTGGACCACCTACGCGGCACTGGTTCCCTCGAGCCGTGGATTGATTCGTCCCGATTTTGGCGATGACAATCCGGGCGCGAATGGCGAAGGCTGTTACGGTTTCGCTTTCGCCGTCGCGCCTCCCGAACTGTTGCCGGGTTTGAAATACTGGTACGACCGCACGGTGGGCGTTCAAGGCGACAAGTCCTTCGACAATTCCCGCTTTGGCACGGTCGCCTCCATCCTGTATTACCCCGAACAAATTCCAGCCGCCCCTCCCCTGTCCATTCCCGAATGGGTCAAAGCCTTTTTGGACCGTCATGGCAATGGATTTATGACCTTCCGGGGGCAATACAAAGACGCCACGGATGTTGTTGTGCAGTTCTACCTGAAATTAAAGGGCAACAAAGGCCACAGCGGACCAGACGCCCTCAGTTTCCGAATTGCCGGACTCGATACACTTTTCGCCACGGGCGGAGGACGCTACGGAACAAAAACCAATGGACAGGATGTGTACCTTCGTTCGATGAACACTCTTTACCCCGTGGATCCCGATTCGCGACTTGCCACCAGCGGAGATTCCGGACGTATCGTCGGCGAACCTGTGATCCGTCCCGATGGTTCGGGGCATGTGGTTGCACAGATCCAGCGCAACAATGTGGGCGTCGTCAATCACGTGCGCCGCTTCGCCACCGCCTTTGGCAAAGGCGCCAACACCAGCGTGGTGATCTCCGACACGTCCGACAATGGCGCGTTCTGGCAAATCTGCACTGTGGATCAAAACCCGATCACGACCGCCGGCAATACCTTCACCTTCACCACTGCCGCCGGACACAGCATGAAGGGAACGGTGCTCCACCCCGCGAATCCGCTGTTCAAAACCAGCAAACGTCCACGGGGTTCGGATGCACTTGGAACCGAAAACAACAACTTCCTCCATTTTTCGTCGGCAGACGGTGATTACCTTGTCGTGTTGACCCTGGTGGAAAAAGGAGCCGTCCATCCTCCCGTGCAGGCGCAGGGATCCTGGAGCGGTTCTCCCCGTGGCAGTGTGCGCGTGGGAACGCAGCAGGTGGACATCGACGGCGATGCCCTGAAAATGCTTCCTTAAATAGCATTGCTCCCCGTACTTCCCTCGGATAAATCATCGGCATGGACGATACCCCCCGGAACGAGTTGACCCGCGTGGACCAGGCTTACGAAATGAGCCTGCGTCCCACCCGATTTGCCGACTACGTGGGCCAGCTCAAAGTCCGAGAGCGCCTTGAATTGATGGTCTCCGCCGCACGCGGCCGTGGCGAAGTGCTCGATCACATCCTGCTCTCCGGACCTCCTGGACTTGGAAAAACCACCCTCGCCTACATTCTGGGCGAACAAATGGGCGTCAACGTGCGCAGCACCTCCGGACCGGCCGTCGAAAAGGCCGGTGATCTCGCCGGCTTGCTCACCGGCCTGGAGCGCGGGGATATTCTTTTTATTGATGAGATTCACCGCATCCCGCGCGCCGTCGAGGAATACTTGTATTCCGCGATGGAGGACTATGTGATCGACATCATGATCGACAGCGGTCCCAACGCCCGATCGGTGCGCCTGAACTTGCCCCGTTTCACGCTTGTGGGTGCCACCACCCGCATGGGCCTGCTCACCGCCCCTTTCCGCTCGCGTTTCGGCATGACCAACCGCCTCGATTACTACACGCATGCAGAGCTGAAACTCATCGTGCAGCGTTCGGCGCGCATTCTCAACGTCGAAGCCGACGACGACGGGGCTCTGGAAATCGCCGCACGCAGCCGGGGCACGCCCCGCATTGCCAATAACCTCTTGCGCTGGGTGCGCGACTACGCCCAGGTCAAATCCGACGGACGCATTGTGCGCGACATCGCCGACGCGGCCTTGACGATGCTGGACATTGACCGCTTTGGCCTCGATGAGATGGACAAACGCATTCTGGAGACGTTGCTGCACAAGTTCAGCGGCGGTCCAGTCGGTGTGCGCAGTCTTGCCGTCTCCGTGGGCGAAGAGGCTGGCACCATCGAGGAAGTGTACGAACCCTACCTGATTCAAGAAGGGTATCTCAAACGCACCTCGCAGGGACGAGAGGCCACGGACCTGTGTTACCAGCGTTTTGGTCTCAAAGCTCCCCGGGCGCAGCAAGGGGAACTGCTCTGAGCCATGCAGCGCCGCCGCCCACCCACTGTGGAAGATTTCCGGGCATTTTTTGAAGCCCGTCTGCGGGAATTGGATGATGAAGAAGAAATCCTGTGGATGAGCAACGATGTGCCTTGCGACGCCCTGCTCGCCTCCTACCCGCTGGGCATTTTCCCCTGGCCGGGCGACGAACCGGACTTTTTTCCCTGGGTCTGCCCCTGCGAACGCGGGGTCTTGCCGGTCGCAAATTTCAAACTCGGACGCAGCACGCGCCGAAACATCGCCGCCGCCGGCTTTCACGTCACCGTTGACCAGGCGTTCGCGGACATCATTCAGGCCTGCCACCAGGCCCACTTGCCGGAAAGCTGGATCCACCCCCGCATGCAGGCGGCCTACATTGAGGCGCATCGGCGCGGCTTTGCCCACAGCGTGGAAGTCTGGGAGGACGGACAGCTCGTGGGCGGATTGTACGGGATCGATGCGGGCGGATTTTTTGCCGGCGAAAGCATGTTCCACCGTCGGCCCAACGCCGGAAAAGCCGCCATCGCCCATCTGGTCGAGCGCGAGCGCAGCCTCGGGCACAACCTGATCGACATTCAGCAGCTCACCCCGCACATGCTCGCGATGGGCGCGGAGGAATGGACCCGCACCCGTTTCCTGAATGCCATTAACACTTCCCCGATTCTGTAAGTGCAGGTCCATGAATTCAGCTATCTTTTTTCGTCTCTCGGCTCTCTGCCGATCAAGACACGGGTTACGCTACCGTTGGCCCGGCGCGTGAGGAAGGCAACGTGTTGCACAAAACGAGAGTATACGCCCCGTCCTGTGGGGCGTAGGTTTAAGGGATGAACCGTGAAATCCTGTCCTCACCCACCCTGCGTCTTGAAAAATCCCGGCATGACAGCAGTCACTGGAGCCCCCTCGAATCTGGTAAAATTCTCATCCAAAATGCCCCCAAGTCAGCGCGATTGAAACTATCCGACGCACATGGGCGATTGCTGCTGGATGCCCCGGCCGGAAAAGCAGTTTCCTACACCGCCCGCGGCAGCGCAGGCTGGCAGCGGGTCTGGCTGGTGGGCGCGGCGGGAGAAACGCTCGCCGAAACCGGGTTTCTCCTCCAGGCCAACACCCGCATTGCCTGCACAGGCGCAGTGCAGGGGCGTCTCGCGGAAAGGCTTGCGGAGCTGCTTTGCGACAGTGTGGCGCCCATCCGCTGGAAACTGCGGGGCAAGGTGCGCCGCATGTTCGTGTCCTGGGGCCGCGACCACGTGCACAGCATGAAGGCGATGAAGTATTTCGAGTCCGATATCCGGTCAGGCATCGAGTACTGGTTGGAGACCCAGGAGCCCAACGGCATGTGCTGGGACTGCATCCACCAGAACCCCAACGGCACCGCGCCCTCCTGGTTCGGCGAAGCCCTCGGAGAAGGCTTTTACCACTACGAGGAGAACGGCAAATACATCGTCCGCCGCATTCCCGTGGAGGCCGACTGCGAGTTCCTCTACGCCGAGGGCGTCTGGCAGGCCTGGAAGGCCAGCGGCGACGACGCGTGGATGGCCTCGCAGCTCCCCCGCCTCGAAACGGCCCTCGCCTACAATAGCTCTCATCCCGACCGCTGGAGCGAAAAACACCAGCTCGTGCGCCGCTCCATGTGCATGGACAGTTGGGACTTCGCCAATCCCCACTACTGCGCCGGTGACCACCGCCGCATCGATCCCGGCGACCCACAGTTCCTCTTCCACGGCGACAACTCCGGCCTCTATTCCTTTTACCTCCGCCTGGCGGAAATGTGGCGCCACCTCGGTAACAGCGCCCGCGCCGACGAGCTGCTCGCCATGGCCGCCGCGTTCCGCGAACGCGCCAACGCAAATCTCTTTTCAGGCAAAACCTACGGCCACATGATTCCCGAAACCTTCGACGAGGCGGAGGTATACGCCACGGTCGGCGACGAGCGGAAGCGCATGAGTTTCTCCCTCGGATACACCATCAACCGCGGCCTGCCCGATCACAACATGGCCCTTTCCATCCTGCGCGAATACCAGCGCCGCGGCAAAGCGAAGCAGCGGGAATCCTTTGCCGAGTGGTTCGCCATGGACCCGCCCTACTCGCAGGAGCAATGGCCGCAGAAAGGCACGGGCAAAAGCCTGCCGGGCGACTACATGAACGGAGGCATCTCCCCCGTCGTCGCCGGTGAACTTGCCCGCGCCGCCTTCGAACACGGCATGGAGGACTACGGCGCCGACATCCTCCGCCGTGTATGGGCGCTGACCGAACGCGACGGCGGCCAGCTCCACAACTGCTACCGCCAGGCCCCGGAAAACCCGAAACTCCCGCCCACCCTCTTCCGCTTCCTCGATCTGCGGGCGGCCGCCAACCGCGGCCTGCGCCACGGTGCCCACCCGGATGTGCCCGCCTGGACCGACGAGGGCGACAACGACATGCGAAACCTGCCCACCGGCGCCCGGCGCTTTGGTGCCATTCGCTTCAAGGTCATCGATCCCGAACGCAACCACGGAAAATCCATCGTCCATCTCCGGGTCGGCGAATCCGTCGAAATTCCCGCCACAGGCAAGGCCCGCAGCCTCTACTTCCTTCACGCCGCCCACGGGGCCGCCCGTGCCGGCGACACCGCCGCCGTGATCACCGTGCGTTATGCCGACGGCGAAGAGCGCGAGATCGACATTCGTCTGCACAACGAAATTGGACGCTGGTGGAATCCAACGGAGACCCCGGACCGCCGCCATGGCGCGCCGCTCGACTCCAGCGTTGCCCGCGTGGCCTGGCGTGGGGTAAACCCGACCTGGAAAGATGTCGGCGTGTACATGTTTGGATGGAACAATCCCCGACCCGATGCGCCGATCCGCTCCCTGAACGTCAGCGCCCGCCGCGGCGACTACCTGCTCCTCGCCGCCAGCGCCGCGGATCAGCCCGTGGCCTTCGAACCCCGCATCCGCTCCTGGGGACTTCCCGACGACTGGGGTCAGGCGGCCGTGTATCATGCCATTGCCGAGGGCCTCGCCGGCATCGAAGACAGGGGCCGCGGCTTCGACCGCGTGCGCATCTCCCCCCGCTGGCCCGCCGCAGGCGCAAGCCGTGCCGAGGTCTGCCTCCACACCCCCGCCTCCGGTGCCTACTGCGCCTACCGCTGGACCCTCAACCGGTCCCACACCCGCATCTCCCTCGATCTCGCAGGCGATTTTCAGGAGGCCGAACTGCGAATCCTGCTTCCCAAAGGACGCAAAGCCGCCGCCATCCACATCGGTACGGAGCCCCTCCCCTTTTCCACCGAAACCGTGGAGCAGTCCCGCTACGCCGTCGTTCGCCTGACCGCTTCCCTTCGCGCGCCGCTTCGCCTGGACTTGAAGGGTTAACCTTTGAAGGAGGGGGATTCATGGCCCCTGCCCTTCGCCGACAGCGGCGGAACCCCCACCACCCGCTTGAACATCCGCGAAAACGTGGCCGGGTCGGGACAGCCTACCGCCGCTCCCGCCTCCGCCACCCGCAGCCCCCGCTGCGTCAACAGATACCGCGCCACCTCCACCCGGCGCTGAAGATGGTACTCGGCCGGCGGCACGCCGAAGCGCTCCTGGAAACACGCACAGAAATGCGAGCGCGACATCCCCGCCCGCCGCGCCATCTCCTCCAATCCAATCCGGCGGTCGGTTTCAACCTCCAGCCAGGCACGAAGCACATCCAGCCGCGCCTCCGCCGGTGCCGGGTCCTCCCGCCGTCGCCGCTCCAGCCTCCGCAACCCGTTCTCAAATTCATTCCCCAGAATCCGTTCATCCGGCTGCGCTCGCAGGGCCTCCACATGCAACAAGCGCCACATCCGCTCAACCTCGCCGAGGTCCGCCCCCTTCCAGACTCGCCCCGGAACCATCCCCACCGACGCCAGCAGCGACTCCACCCTCGTTCCCGTCATCTGCACCCAGCTATGCGTCCATTCCGCCCCGTCGTTGCCGTAGTTCCGATACTCGGAAGGCCGCCACACGCCAATTCCGAGGCCCGGAACCTCCTGCTCCCGCCTCTCCCTCCGCACCCGCACCGGATCATGGAAACACACCCACAGCCAATCGTCGATGCCCTGCCGCTGTTCGATCCTCCCCGGCGGCATTTTCTCCGCCCAGCCATGCGAATACAGCGCAAACGCCACGCGGTGGTCACGTGCTTCATCCCAGCGCCGACGGGTAATCAAGGGGTCCATAATCAGACAATATGCCAAATTCTTCGGACGTCTGTCCATTCCAATCTATGGTGTTTTGTCGTATCCTGTTTTCATGAACATACGATTCGGCATTATCGGAACCGGCTTCATGGCCGGACAGCACGCAAAAAACCTGAAGAACATCGAAGGCGTGGAGGTCTCCGCCGTGGCGGGCCTCACCCACGGCGACGCCGCCGCCTTCATCGCCCAACAGGGCCTCGCCGCAGCCCGCCCCTTCGCCGGTGGAGCCTCCCTGGTTGCCGAAGCGGCGCTGGACGCGCTGGTGGTCTGCATGCCCCCCTTCGCCCATCAGGGCGAGGTCGAGGCCGCCGCCGCCCGCGGCCTTCACGTCTTCCTCGAAAAACCCATTGCCATCGACAGCCAACACGCCCGCGCCATGGTCGAGGCCATCGAACGCGCCGGCGTGGTCAGCCAGGTCGGCTTCATGATGCGCTTCGGAAAGGCCGCTCGTTTCCTCAAGGAAAAACTCGAGAGCGGCGAAGCCGGACGCCCCACCCTCTTCACCGGACGCTTCTGGGTGAACATGGACGGTTCGCCCTGGTGGCGCGACCACAAGCGCTCCGGCGGACAGGTCTTCGAGCAAATCATCCACCTCTACGACCTGGCCCGCGCCTTCTGCGGGGATGTCGCCGACGCCTCCGGGCATCTGGCCAATCTGTTGCACACCCAGCAGCCCGACTACAGCATCGAGGACACCAGCGCCGGCCTCCTCCGCTTTAAAAACGGCACCCTCGGCGTCATCACCGGCTCCAACTGCGCCGTCCCCATGCACTTCATCGCCGACTACCGCGTGGTCTGCGAACACGGCACCCTGGACGTCCACTGCGCCGGCCAGCCCTGGGTCACCCCCGACCAGGCCCTCTGGATGCCCGTCCACGGCAGCCCCGTAGCCTTTGCGGACGACAACGACAAGTTCCGCGACGAAATGATCCACTTCGTACATGCCATCCGGAACCAGACCCCCACCCTCTGCCCCGCCCGCGAAGGCCTCGCCGCCATCGAACTCGTCGAACAAATCATCCATGCCTAACCCTAACCTCTGCCCCTCCCCCATGAACCTCCTCATCAATCTCCCTCCCTCCTTCTTCACCCAGCCCGAGCTGCTCGACCGCTGGGCCGATCTCGAATCCCGCTTCACGGTCCGCAAGACCTCCCACAACACTCCCGATGAGATCGCCGCCGACCTCGCCTGGGCCGAGGTCGTCCTCATGTGGTCCTGGCCCGTGCTCGACGAGGCCCTGCTCGCCCGCGCCGGCGCCCTGAAATACGTCGGCCACATCGACATCAACCTGACCGGTGCCCGCTGCGAACTCGCCGCCGGCATTCCCATTTCCAGCTCTCGCGCCGGGTTCTCCCCCGCTGTCGCCGAGATGGCCCTCGGCCTCATCCTCAACGGACTTCGCCGCATCTCCGACCACCACGCCGCCATGCGCGCGGGCAACGAAAGCTGGGTCGCCTCCTTCCCCTCCGACATCCCCCCGCTCGAGCGCGAACTCAGCGGTGCCCGCGTTGGGATCGTCGGCCTCGGCAAAGTCGGACGCCGCCTCGCCGAACTCCTCCAGCCCTTCCACGTGGATCTCAAGGTCGTCGATCCCTACGTCTCCGACGCCGTCATCCAGGGCTTCGGCGGAACGCGCCACAGCATAGATGACGCCGTGGCCAGCTCCGACATCCTCGTCCTCTGCGCCGCCAACAACGACGGCACACGCCGACTCCTCAATGCCGAGCGCATCGCCCGGATGCCCGCCAACGCCCTGCTCGTCAACGTCGCCCGCGCCGACATCGTGGATTACGCCGCCCTCGCCGCACGCCTGCAAAAAGGCGATCTGCTCGCCGCTCTCGACGTCTTCGAGCAGGAGCCCCTCGCCGCCGACTCCCCTCTGCGCGACCTCCCCAACACCTTCCTCACCCCCCACCGCGCCGGCGGCCTCATCGCCTCCGTCCAGCGCAACATCGACTGGCTCATCACCGACCTCAAGAACGTCCTTGCAGGGCAGCCCCGACAGTTCGCGGTCACCGAAACGATGATCCCCGGCCTTGATCGCACCTGAGAATGGGGGAATGGTTCTCTCTGGACTGAAACTGTCGCCGGACGTTCCTCCTACACATCAGCCATATTCCACCCCATGGACCTCTGTGCCCACTCCCGATCGCTCCGTTCCCATCAGGACTGGAACGGACAAACCCTCTGCCTGGACGGCCAGGACTGGAACCTCTTTCCCGAAGAAGCGGCGGAGTCGTTCATCAGCCCCTCCAACAACGACTGCGGCACCGTGCGCAGCCCCTTCCTGCTTGAAGGCCTTCACGATGTGACGATCGATGGGGCGGGCGCGCGGCTCCTTGTGCGCGGCACCCCGCAGGCCGGACGCGGACGCACCACCATCATCGACGCTCCCCTCGTTCCGTTTGTCATCCGCGACTGCCGGAACGTCACGATTAAAAACCTGTCCATCGACTGGGCGACTCCGGGCACCTGTCAAGGGACCTGCCTTGCCGCAGACCCCGCTGCGGGCAGCTTCGATGTGCAACTCGAAACCACCCAGCGCACCTGGTGCTGGAACGGGCAGCTTTACCTCGAAGGCGAAGGCTGGACATGGCCGATCCGCCGCCTCCTCGCTGCCGACCCCGCCACCGGTGCCATCCTCCCCGGAACCGGCGACAACCTCGGCGCCGGCTACGATGTCGCCTGGACCTACGAATCCCTTCGCGACAGCGTGGTCCGCATCCACGGGCCGGGCACTGCCAAACCCGTCGTCGGGTGCAAAATCCTTTTTTGGGGAAGCAACCACGACACCGGTGCCCGCCGCGCCCCCGCCATTTTTGTCGAAAACTCCAGCAATATCCGTTTCGATGATGTCACCCTCCACTACTGCTGGGCCATGGGCGTCATCGCCCAAAACTCCAGCGACCTCGCTTTCACCCGTTTTATTGTCGAGCCCTCCGGCGAGCGCAGGTTCTCGCTGGCCGCCGATGGGTGCCACTTTGTCAACTGCCGCGGCGTGCTCACCTTCAGCGATTGCCGGTTCGAAAACCAGTTCGACGATGCCATCAACGCCCACGGCCTCTATCATCAGCTCGTGCGCACGCTTTCCTCACGCACCCTGCGCCTGCGGACCCTGCACCCCCAGCACCAGGGCGTGAACACCTACAAACCCGGCGACCGCATCCGCCTCTGCCGCGCCCCGTATCTTGTGCCGATCGCCGAGCTGAGCCTCGTCTCGGTCAGCCGCCTCAACTCCGAATTCCAGGACCTGAGCTTTGCCAGCGATCTGCCCGCCGACCTCGCCCCCGGCGATTTCATCGAGAACGTAAGCGCCTATCCCGCGATCACCATTCGCGATTCCATCTTCCGCTGGAACCGTGCGCGGGGACTGCTCCTCAATGGCAACCGCCTCATTCGTGTCGAAAACTGCCACTTTGAAACCCCCGGCTCCGCCATCCTCGTCGAGTCCTCCGCCGTCTGGGGCGAGTCCGGCCCCATCAGCGATTTGCGCATCACCGGCAACACCTTTCACAACTGCGGCACCTGCCCGCACTGGGGCGATGCCGTCATCAAGTCCGCGCCGGACTTCCTCGAGAACGCTCCCGCCGATCGGCCTCCCTTCCACGGCAGCCTCACGCTCCAAGACAACACGTTCACCCAGTGCTCCGCGCCGATCTTGAACGCGCAGGGCTTTGCGCAGATTTCTCAGCCTTCAGGATGTGCCCATAGTCCCCGCACCAAACCACGTAGGAACGTATGAACCGCTCCCAGCGCCTCGCTCCCATCTTTCAAAACAATGCGGTCCTCCAGCGAATCCCTGTTGTCCTGAAATGTTCCATTCCCTCCTGTTGCAAATCTCTTCCGCTGAATTCTGCTAATTCTGTTTACAATCCGTTTTCGGGTTAATCCGCATGGAGTGGACCCGGATACTCGCGGCCTCGAGCAAGATGCCGGCGATGCCGGAATCGTTGGCGTTTCCTGATCCATCCGCTGCTGGATGACGACCGGGACCGTCTCGGGGCCTGGTGGACGGAGGCCCAGTCCCTGCCAGCACGCCGCCGGATTCCTCCCTACACCGGGGTTCTGGGACGCGAGGACAGCGACCTGGCAGAGTGGGCGTGCCCCTGGTGGCGGAGGATGTCGTGGTGGAGCCCGAATGGGTGTCGGCCTAGGACGGGAGGCCGACATGAACGCAACAAATTGCCATTTCCCATCCTTGCATCCCGGCGGAAGAAGGCTATGGAATCTGATGTTGTAAACGTTTTCATTCGCCCCGATCCATCATCCATATCCCGAGTTTTCCCTTGACGCACCCCGCCCGCCCCAACCTCGTGATCATCGTCGCCGACGACACCACTCCGTCCTACCACGGCTGCTATGGCGGCCCCACCCCCACGCCGAACATTGACCGTCTCGCGCGGGAAGGCGTCCTCATGCAGCGGGGCTACGGCTGCGCCTCCCTCTGCTGTCCCAGCCGCTACACCCTCTTCACCGGACAGTACACCCAGCGCAGCACCGCCGCACACGCCCACGTCCCCCCGGGCGACCCCGCGCTCATCAGCCAAAACGGCGAACTCGATGACGGACAGACCACCCTGCCCCGCCTCCTCGCCCGGGCCGGCTACTTCACCGGACACATCGGCAAATGGCACAGCCGCTTCGAAACCAACTCCCTCGGATTCGCGGAGCCCGTCATCCCCATCGGCGATCCCGACGATCCCGCCTTCAACGCCCGTCTCATCGATGCCCAGGCCCGCGCCCAGGAAGTGGTCCGCCGCTGCGCCGGCTTCGAACACGCCGCCTGCGTCCACTGGGGCAACCTCGATGCCACCTTCAAAAAATCCCAAACCCTCGGCGCCCACAACCCCGCCTGGTTCACCGACGGCGCACTGGACTTCCTCGACAGGGCTCTCGCCGACGAACGTCCCTTCTACCTCCACCTCGCCAACAGCGTCCCCCACACCCCCGACTGCCATCTCAGCCTCAACCGCGACCACCGCTACACCGTCGGTGGCAAACTCGCGCAGCCCCCCGCCTCCCACCCGCCCGACGACAGCGTCCTCGCCCGCATGAAGGCCGCCGGTCTCCCCACGTCCGGCCCGCTCGCCGGTGTCAACGCCGGACAAATCCAGATCGACGACCAAATCGGCGTCCTCGTCGCCCGCCTCGAAGCCGCCGGACAGCTCGACAACACGATTTTCATCTACACCGCCGACCACGGCATCCCCGGCAAAGGCTCCTGCCACATCACCGGCCACCACCTCCCCTTCATCCTCCGCTGGCCCGCCGGCGGCATCGCCCCCCGCGTCGTTCACGACATCTTCTCCTGGGCCCACATCGTGCCCACCCTTGCCGAAGCCTGCGGCATCCTCTTCCCCGAAACCGCCCTCCCCGACGGCATCAGCGTCCTCCCCGCCCTCCGCAATCCCGCCGCCCCCTGGCCCTGCGCGACCGCCTACCACGAAATGGGCTGGTCCCGATCCATCACCAAAGGCCGCTACCACTACATCGCCACCCGCCCCCCCGCCTCCGTCATCGACACCATCCGCAAGGGCCATTCCGAAGCCATCAGTACCGGCCTCTTCTTCGACAGCCTCAACGCCCCCGCCATTCCCGGCTACTTCGATCCCGATCAGCTCTACGACATCGAACTCGACCCCTACGAACAGCACAATCTCATCCACGATCCCAGCCGCGCTCGTATTCTCGCCGAACTCCGCCGCGAACTCTTCGCCATCACCCGAACGCTTCCCCGCCCCTTCCCCGAAACGCCGGCCCCCTTTCTCAGCACCCCCGAATATGGCGAACTCCTCGCCCGCCGCCACGCGGAAATGCGTCAAATCCAGCACTATCCCACCCGCGCCGCACACGTTCCCGCCGTCTGGCACGGCAACCTCGCCGACCCAGACCTCGCCTGAATCCGCAGGGTCAGACGCTGCGAGCCATCCGCTACCCAAAGATCCGCTGAACCACGTCCAGGGTCTGCGCCTGCAGGCGGCGGACCTCCCGCAGGGCCGCTGCGGCGGCGGCCTTGGCACCTGGATAGTCGCGGTGCAGCGTGAGCACGCGCTGGCTGATCTGTTCAGCGGGGGCGGTGTCGATGTCGAAGAGATTGTCGCCGAGGCCGAGGTCGCGGAACATCCAGCCCTTGCGTCCGTGGCGCAGCGGACGGGCATGAACCACGGGTACTTCGCCCGTCATGGCCATGATGAGGGTATGCGGCTCCACCCCGAAGGCCACTCGCGCGCGGGTGAAGGTGGACAGAGCCTCGTCGGCGTTCCACCAGGTGTCGCGGAACACAGTCCGCTCCAGCACATCCCCGGGCAGCAGCGGACGCAGCAGGGCGTCGGCGGCGGAAATCTCTTTCTCCGCCTCGGGGGCGACGAGCACGGGCAGCCCGGTTTCGCGAACCCAGTCGGTGATAACCCGCGCGCAGACGCCCATCCAGCGCTCGTTTTCGGCCTGCTGCTCCGGGGTTGGTTTCACGGGATTGAGCGGCGTGTCGCTGTCCTTGGAAACGGCGGTGTTGCTGCGGATGTTGACGATCAGGAAGCGCCCGGCCTCCAGTCCGTGCGCGGACAGCCAGGACTCCGCCGCCGCGTCGTCGCGGGTGTCGATGCCGAAGCAGCCGTCGGGTCCGAACTCGATCACAGGACAGGTGAAACCGAGTTCGCGCAGGTAGGCGGCGGATTCGGTTTCGCGGGTGAAGATGAAGGCGGCCTGGTCGAGCACGGGTTTGAACAGCGACACGCTGGGATGCGCAAAGCGGTCGAAGGACTGCCCGTAAATGCCGAAGGGAATGCCGCGTTCGATGCAGCGCCAGAGCGGCAGCAGATTGTACACCGGGCCATTCCAGTCGAAACTGAACAAGCCGTAGTTCATCAACATGCCGGAGTTGTAGAGGAAGAGGTCGGTGCCGTCGAGGGCGGCCTCCAGCGCCGGTGGACAGCCCTGCTCCTTGTCGGAGATATGCCCCTCCACAAAACGGACGGAGGGAAAACGCCGCCGCAGCATGGCGCGGATGGCGTCGTTCAGGCAGTTGGACCAGACCGTGATCTCCGCATCGGGAAATCGTTCATAGAGGAGGCGCAGGGTGCCGGGCGTGTGCCCGACATCCCCCACGTTCTTGTGAGCCCAGCCGCTGCGGAGAAGGATCTTAGGACTCATGCTTGATTTCCTGTTTCGGGGCGTTCTTTCAAGTCGGGGCGTTTTGCGTTTCGCATGGTGCGATTCTTTCGGTTCTTTCGATCTTGTCGATGCTTTTCAAAAAACACCCGCCGGCCTTGCGACCGACGGGTGCCCCACAGAATGAATTTTGGATTGCGGAATGCGGATTGCGGATTCTCGTCCAGTCCGCTGGGTCCGTCAGGTCCCAAACGGATGTTCCGAAGCTCGGAAACCGCGAAAAATCAGCTTCCGAAGTTCGGAACTGGGCCCTTACGTGCGACGGCGGAAGATCAAAAGACTGCCCAGCGCAACGCCCACCAGCGCCAGCGTGCCGGGCTCGGGGATGGTGACAGCGCTGAAACTGTCGCCGACCCGGACTTCATCGAAAATGGCGGAACTGTTAAGGTTTAAGGTGTTGGTGGACGCGACGAGCCTGACTTGTGAGAGATTAATACCGGCATTGAAAACGGAGTAGGTACGGGTGATCGTTGCGCCACCGAGACCGGCTTCGCCAAGGCTGAGGTCGGGATTAATCCAAAGGCTCATCAGGTCGGTGGCCCCTCCCTGCAAGCGAAGCAGGGCAAGGTGGGTTGTGTCGGCGGTAAACGGTCCGCCGCCCGTGGTGCCGCTGAGTATATCTGTCGCCGATTCCCCGAGAAAAGAAGCACCGCCGGAAAAGCCGAAGCCAATCTCGTTGCGGATAGCCCCGCCATCCGCGCGGACAAAGTCCAGGCCAATAAAAGCGCGTTCGATGTCCGCGTCGAAGCGAATCAGGGCCGTGGCCCACAAATCGGGGCCTCCAAGCACGGCGAGGGCGGTGCTGCTACTCACGGGGCGGGTGGCATACTTGTTGACTGAGGACCCTCCGGTGTTTGGGCGGACATATTCCACCGCGCCAACGGAGCTAGCAAGCCCCGTGTAGCTCAAGCCCGTGCCCACCACGTTGAAGCCGCCAGTGGTTGTGACAGCCGTTTCCGCCGTCCAACTATTCTGGCCGTTGAGCAGGCCTGTGGTGTAGGGCGTGGGGGTGAGGAAGGATTCTTCATAGACAAGCGTTTGTGCAAACAGGCTGCTGCTGCCGATGAGGAGAAGGAGGAGGATTGTTTTCTTCATGGTTTAGGCTCCGTGGGGTTGAGGTTCGATTTCAAGCTTGACGACACCTTATCACAAAAAAAACCTTGCACTTCCATTTCAAGTTTGTTTACATCGTTAAATGAGTGCAAACAAACGAATCACGATGCAGGACATCGCGCGGAAGGCAGGGGTGACGGCGGCGACGGTGTCGATGGCGCTGCGAGATCATGCCCGCATTTCGCCGGAGACGCGGGAGCGGGTGCGGGCAGTGGCGGAGAGGCTGGGTTATCGTCCGGACCCACTGATCAGCGCCCTGATGTCGCAGCGGCGGGGGAAACAAGGCGACAGATCTCCGGGAACCCTCGGCGTGGTGTCGCTCTGGCCAGCGGGTCCAAAAAACTGGAAGGACGATTCTTTTTACGCCCCCTACCGCGCCGGGCTGCGCGAACGGGCGGTCTCGCTGGGCTACGGGGTGGATGTGTTTCCCTGCGACGGATCGGCGGCCTCCGTGCGATCCCTGCTGCGGGTGCTGCGGGCGCGGGGCATCCAGGGCGTGGTGATCGCTCAGGCGCACGAGTCCTTCACCGAACTCCCCTTCTCCGTCGAGGGCTTCGCCGCCGCCTACATCGGCAACGGCATCCGCGCTCCCCACCTCTCCCGCGTGGACGCGGCGCTGGACTACGATTTCCGCCTTGCCTGGCGCCGCCTGCGGGAGGACGGCTGCCGTCACATCGCTCTGCTCACCTGGTCCCTGCTCACCCAGAAAAACGAAGGGGCGTGGATGGGGGCCTACCTCAATGCCCAGCGGGAACTTCCCGCAAAGAATCGCATCCCGCCCCTGGAGCTGGAGGACATGGACGACTTCGCCGCCATCACCGCCTGGATCAACCGCCACAAACCCGAGGTCCTGCTCACGGAACGCTCCGGTCTCTTTCCGCGTCTGCGAAAAAAGTTTCCCGCGCTGCGTCTGGTGTGTCTGGCGTTGGCGGACAGCGATCCCTACGAGGGCATCCGCGTGGGGCGGCGGGACATCGGCGCGGCGGCGGTGGACCTGGTCGTGGCCCAGCTCAACCGCGGCGAACGCGGCATCCCCTCCATCCCCAAGCGTGTGCTGGTGGAGGGGATTTACGCAGTGGCCGCCGGTGCGTAGGGGGACGGGATCGCGAATCTCCGCATTCGCCGGTGCGTAGGGGGGAATATCTGTTCCCAAAACCCGCCGCATCCTTCAAGCGCAACCAATTGCATCCACCCGGTCTTTCCAAGGGGAAACGATTCTGATTACATCCTGTCCGCTCATGTCCCATCCCACCCAAATCTTCCTCTCCAACCCCAAGGCTCTGCGCGTCGAATTCCGACTCGACGACGCGCGGCTCATCCTCTGGTGGTCCCCCCTCGCCGGAAAGTCCACCGACTGCCTCGAGCGCAATTATTCCAGCCGCGACGCGCATTTAGATGTCTTTTCACGCATCGAGATTCCTGCCTGCGGTCTCGGGACCTTTCTCCGCTGTGAGTACAATCCAACCCATTGCGTCCTGCATTTCACGGAGCGCGTTCTGCACCTGGCCCTGCCCCTGCACCGCGCCGCCGTGATGCTCTGGAGCAATCAGCCCCTGACCGTCGATCTCAGCTCCCACCGTTTCGACACGCCTCTCACGCAAGGTGCGTCTGAACTGCTGCTGCGCCATCCCGAACCCCGCCACGTTTTCCACGTCGCCGCCCTTCTTGGTCCCGGCACCGGAACGCTTCGCCACTGTCCCTTCCACTTCCCCGAACAGCCCGTCTTCACCCAGGCGGTCCTGGCGGCAGGGCAAACGCTGACCCTCGGCGTCAGCCTGGAGGACGCATCCCTCCTCGACGATCTTCATGCGCTCAGCGACCCGGGCGCCGAAGCCCTGCTCGCCACCGTCGAGCACATCCTCCAGGCACAAATCGCCTGCGGGCGCACGCGCTCTGCCCGCTACCCCGAACTGGCCGCCCTCCGCGATTCCGTCCTGCGGGGACTTCACAGCATGATCGACGAAAGTGGAGCCTTCCGCGCATCCCTCAAGGAAATCTATTACCTTCTCTGGGTCCGCGATTCCGGCTTTTCCTTCGCCTACCAAGCCGCCGCCGGATGGACACACAAGCTCCCCGAGGTCTACCGCCTGCTGCTCGACAATCCCAAAACCGTCACTGACCCCGGTCTGCCCAACACCCGCATGTTCGGCCAGCTCATCCACCGCAGCCTCGGCAAACTGGAAGAAGACGGACTCTACTATGTGGTCTGGCTCCTCTTCACCCACTGGACCCAGCAGGGCCACCTCGATTTCGTCACCCCGGACGACTGGGACCTCATCGAAGAAGCCCTCGCCTGGGTCGAAGCCGTCACCTGGGACGAAGATCGCGGCCTTTTCGGCGAACACTTCGCCGATGAAACCGCCACCCACGGCAGCCGCGATATGGGCTGGGACCACGCCATCGGCCAGCCGATTGCCGACCATCACTTCCAGCATGAAGGCCACTCCGTCGCCCGCAATTACGATGTCTATTTCAACACCTGCATGCACAGCGCCTATGTCATGCTGGCCGCCCTGCGCAACGATCCCGGGTCCCTTGCCAAAGCCGAACGCCTCTGGCCCGAACTCGAAAAACTCCTTCACGAACGCCGCGACGGCGTGCCGACCTACGGCGAACTCCTGCTGACCGACGGTCAACGCCTCCGCCCACCCTACTGGGGCCCGCCCGCCGGAGCCAGTTGCTGTGTCTGGGGCCTCTCCATGCCCAACTTCCTCCCCCTCGCCGATTGGGACAGCGTCCACGCCGCCGTGCTCGACGCCCTCATCGCCAAGCCGGAAATGCACTTCATCAACGGCATCAACTCCGCCCTCGCCGCTGTCGATACCTGGCTCTACCCCGAAGAGCGCTGCCTCGCCCTCCACCTGCGCCTCGCGGCCGAAACGGCAAAACCCGGCAAATTCCTGCCCATGGGCGGCGCCATGCCGGAGAAATTCAACGCCCCCCAGGGCAATCTGTACCACGACATCCGCCCCCAGGGCTTCGCCATGGGCTCCTGGCTCGCGGCCTGGAGCAATCTCGGACTGCGCCGTCTGCCCCACGGCCTCGCCCTCCGCCCCACCATCGCCTTCGAGACAATCGAGAACTACCCCTGGCATGGAAAGACTCTCCAATTCGCGTTCGGTCCCATCGGACGCGGCCTCGCCCTGGAGATCGACGGGCAGCGCGTCGATGGAACACTTCAAGTCCCCGAGTCCCTGCTGCGGGAGCACAGCCACATCCGTCTCGTTCCCGCAGTGGAACGCCCTCTCCTCCTCCGCTCCAGCGTCGAACTCCGGCATGTGGATGCGGACGGCAGCCTCCACCTGCACGCCCACGGACTCGCCCGCCTCAGCTTCAGCGCCCCGCCCGCCCCCTTCCGCCTGCTCGCCCCCGGCGAAACCCCCATTCCGCACCACGCCCACGAAAGCGACAGCCTCTTCCACATCGATTTCACCCACTTCGGAAACGCCAGTTTGAAATTCATCCACCTTCACGGGACTCCATGAACATCCTCCTCCTCCACGCCCACGACGCCGGCCGTTACGTTCAACCCTACGGCTTTCCCTGCGAGACGCCCAACCTTATGGCCTTTGCCAAAGAGTCCGTCCTCTTCCGGAAGGCCTTCTGCGCCGCGCCCACCTGCGGACCCAGCCGCGCGGCCATGATGACCGGTCAATACCCCCACCAAATCGGCATGTACGGACTTCCCGGCGGCGACGGATGGAAAATCGACGACTACAGCAAGCATCTCGTCAACCGCCTCCATCGCGAAGGCTATCAGACCATTCTCGCCGGAGTGCAGCACGAGGCCAATCACCGCGAGCATTTTCCGGAACTCCACTACGAGCGCGTGCTCGAACGCGAAGCCCCCACCCGCCCACAGGACGGCGAATGTTACCCCGAAACCATCGCCAAGGTCGAGGCCTTCCTCGCCACCCGCGACGATCCCCGCCCCTTCTTCCTCTCCGTCGGCATCGATGAGCCCCACCGCGACAATCTAAGCCGCCCCGAACTCAACCTCCACGGCAAAAGCGACCGCTTCACCAAGACCCGCTACTACGACCCCGACAAACTCGATTCCCGCTACACGGCTCCCCTCCCCTGGCTCCCCGATCTCCCCGATATCCGCAAGGACGTCGAAAGCTACCGCGAAGGCGTCCGCATCATGGACGAGTACATGGGACGCGTCCTCTACGCCCTCAAACACAACGGACTCGACGACAACACCCTCGTTATCGTCACCAGCGACCACGGCGTTGAGTTCAGCGGAGGGAAGAAAACCCTTTCCGACCAGGGCACCCAAATCATGCTGATGATCCGAGGTCCGTCCGGCAGCCCCTTCCGCGGTGGCAAGGTCTTCGAGGGCCTCGTGCATCACCTCGACCTCTACCCCACTCTGCTGGACATCCTCCAGCTCCCCCACGAGCACCCTCTCGAAGGCAAAAGCCTGCTCCCCTTCGTCTGCGGCGAAACCGACACTCCGCACGAACTCATTTTCACTGAACAAACCTACCACGGGGCCCTCGAACCGCTCCGCGCCGTGCGCAGCGAACGTTACAAATACATCCGCCGCCACTTCACCACTGGCCCGCGGCTCCGCCACGACGGCCCTACTTCCCCGCTGATGGCGTCCTTCGGCCACTACGACCGCCCCCTCGGACACGAGGAGCTTTTCGACCTCTATCTCGACCCCATGGAAGCCTGCAACCGCGCCCAGGACCCCGCCTATGCGGACATCAAAACCGAGCTGTCCGCCGCCCTCGACACGTGGATGGCCGCAACGAACGACCCCTTCCCCAGCGGTCAATTCCCCCCCAAGCCGTCCGGGCCCTGAAGAGACGCAGCCCATTAAGGAACACGGGTTCCCAGGCTGATGCTGAAGAGGGCTGGTGCGCCGAGGTTGGGTCGGCCCTGACGCAGGAAGTCGATGCGCAGAATGGTTTTTTCCGGATGCGGATTTCGCCAGGTCATTTTCCAGACGGATGCGGACGCGCCGTTGGCCTGGCGGCCCGTCCACCCAAGGTCGGCGGACGGAAGGGGCGTGGCTTCGGCCATGTCCCAGGCCCCCACATGCTCCAGGAAGACAACGGGAATTTCTTCGCGGCTGCCGTCCTCGTAGTGGACCCGGTAGGTGGCAACCTGCGGGGCGGCGGGTGGATCGCGGCGGCGGGATTCGGCCTCGGACACGCGGCGCTGCCAGTCGGCAATGTCGCGCCCGGCATGGAAGGTGTGCAGGAAGTGCAATACATCGGCCTTGGCGTTCACGGGAATGCCGTTGATGGCATTGTCGCGGATGGGCGATCCGTCGCCGGCGAGGGCCATCACCGAGGGCACAGGCGAAGTGCTGACATCGCTGAGGGCGAACTCCACCCCGGCGAAGCTGCGGCGGCCCACCGGAATCCCGCCAATGTCCCCTCCCCCGAACCAGGCCGGCTGGCGGGCCTGGTCTTTATGGATGTTGAAGCGGTTGTCATCAATCTCCAGCGGCGTGTTCTGATAGAGCACCCGCTCCACATCGAGACGCGCCCCTTCAAATACTCCGCCCATGTTCGCGAGCAGAGATTTGACCACCGCCATTTTCTTTCCTGCGTTATCGGGGTTCACCTCATTTTCGGGCAGATAAATCTGATTGAGGAAAATACCGCCACTGCCGCGCCGGTAGGCCATCAGCGCTCCCACATTGAGCAGCGAACTGACGCGCGAGAGATAGTCATCCGAGCGTTTCACCCGCAGCCAGAGGTTGTCGAGCACCACGATATTTTTGTCGCCGCGTTCTCCCCAGCCAGCGATTTCGAGGGTTACCTTCCGAGCCAGCCGTCCGGGAATGGGAATCTCCTCGACGATGGGCTGTTCGCGCACGGGAATCTCGGCGACCACGGGCACGGGATCGTCGTCGAAGTAGATGTTCATTTTAGTGATGGGGTGGTAGAGCCGCGAGGGGCGAATCAACAAGGAGCTGATTTCCTCCTCTTTGGGCAATTCCAGCGGAATGCGGGTGGCGTGGCCCTGGTCGAGAATGGTGGTGTAGGTGAAAACCCAGTTGTCGTCGCTGGTGAAGCCGTTGACGAGGTTGCGGGTCTCATGGTCGCCGCCGGGACTGGCTTTGCCTTTGCCCATGGCGAGTCCGTCGGGGAAGGTGGCGAAAGGTGCGATGTCGGTATGATCCACCAGCCAGCGGAAGGCATCCTGGTCGGGGGCCTTGAGTGCCATGAAATTGTAGAGCGCGCGGCCGGTGTCCATCACCACGTCCCGCAGGGTAAGACCGGCGGCGAGGGAGTCCTGGGGAATGTTCAGAAGCACCCGCTCGGTGCCGAAGCGGCGGAGGACGTGGTTATGGCGGACGAGGCGGTTGAAATCCTCCAGTCCCTCCGGCTCCAGCCCCCAGAGCATCAGCCAACCGCCGCGGTCCTGGAAGGAATCCACCAGAGCCTGATTTTCAGCGAGGGTGCGGAGATGGACGGGCGTGGCATCCACGATGGCAATGCCGTCGCCTCGCAGCGCTGCCAACACGGAGGCTTCCGGCGTGAAACGCAAATTCAGGGCCTGCAAGAGGCGGGTGCGTCGGTCGCCTTCGGGCAGGACCACCACGCTCTCTTTGCGCACGGGGCTGTGGGTGGCCACGC
>CAZCFM010000029.1:32481-33980 GCA_964497855.1 uncultured Verrucomicrobiota bacterium
CCTTCGGGCAGGACCACCACGCTCTCTTTGCGCACGGGGCTGTGGGTGGCCACGCGGGTGAGCAGGTTGAGCAGCATCTGCTGCGCCACCGCCTCCTGCGCGAGATTGTCGCCGATGGCAAGCTGACTGATGAGCAGCAGCCCGTCGTTGATTTCGCTTTCGATCAGCGCGGTGTTCGTGAGACGGTTGTCACATTGGAAGAGGCTTCGCCCCCCCGTGGTGCCTTTGCGGTAGGCGTTGCGGTACACGACGTGTCCGTTGCCCCAGGTGAAAAAATCGGGCTGTTCCAACCCGGCGAACGCAGGGTGGGTCAGGTCTTCGGCGAAGCCGATGCGCCCGGTATTGCGGGTGGGCTCGAAGTCTCCGGGCAGGCCGCGGAAGGACAGCGGATTGGCTTGATCGAGAACCAGCACCTTGCGCCCCTGCGCGGCGAGGGCCATCCATAACGGGTCGGTGGCCTGGTCGGGCGCAATGGCGTCCGGACCCACCACCACAAAACGGGCGGTGCTTGGGATATCGCCATAGGCAGTGACCGCTGCAAAAGGAATGTTGCGGGCACGGAGAAAGGGACTCAGTTTTTCAGCAGGATCGTACACAGCCATCTCTCCCGCTTGAATGGGCGGGTTGGCAAGGTGCCCAGGGCTCAGAATGCGAAGGGGTTTTTCTTCGCGGTAGACTTCGACGCCTCCCCGGCGGGCGCTGAGCAGGAAGGTCCCGCGCGCTGGAGCTTCAACACTCGGCACCTGAAAGCGGATTGCGAATTCCTCCGCGCCGCCGCGGGGCAGACGGAACTCGCGGCTTTCCCCGGCCACGCGTTTGCCATCGATGTGCAGTTCCCACAGGGCCTCGATGGGAGACTCGTCACTGGTGGTGTTGAAGAGTTTGAGGTCGCGGGTGATGGTCGCGCCGCTGCCCCAGGTCCAGTTCCACTGACGGCTGAAGAGGGCCACGGGTTTCCAACTGTTCCAGTAGCTCCGCTCCGCATCGACCAGCCAGAAGTGCCAACTGGCGTAACCGGACCAGCGGTAGCCCTCGGAAAGCATCTTCGCCCAGAGGTCGCGCGCGGCCATGGTTTCGCCAATGCCGATGAAGGCGCGGTCGCCGCCGATGGTGGCAAAGTCGGCGGGATCATACCCGTTGGCGTAATAGACTTCGCCGCCCATGATGGGCCGCCCCGGCACCTTGCGCCAGGCCCCGCGCTGCGGACGCGCTGGATCAAAAAAATGCTCCAGCGTGTAGGCTGCGTCGGGAAAGTCGCGGAAGGTCACATTCATGAACTCGGTGTAGTGAGCACCGTTGACGGGAAGCGATTCGTCTCGAAGGGCGTTGCCTCCATCCACCATGCCCGGACGCGTGGGGTCGATCTCCATCACCCGCTTCACCCCCTTGCTCAGCTCCGGCTCCACCTCGCGGTACTGCCCGAGGTTGTTGCTGTTGATGTAGGCGATTTCGTTTTCGACCGACCAGATATAAATGGAGGGATTGTTGCGCTCCTCGCG
>CAZCFM010000030.1:0-6153 GCA_964497855.1 uncultured Verrucomicrobiota bacterium
AACATTTCCCCTTGCGCTTTTGTTGCGAGTCGATTATCTATAACCCATGACTGTATCCAGCGACGTTGTGATCGATGTGCAAGACCTCCGCGCCGCCTATGGCAAGGGGGGACAACGAAATGAAGCCCTGCGCGGCATTTCCTTCCAGGTTCGGACGGGCGAATGCGTGGGTTTTATTGGTGCGAATGGGGCCGGCAAGTCCACCACCCTGAAAATTCTCATGGGCTTTCGTTTTCCGGATGCCGGCACAGCTCGCGTGTTCGGCAAAGCGGCCGGAGCGGCGGAGAGCCGTCAACGCATGGGCTACCTGCCGGAAGTTGCCCTCTACTACCCCTTCATGAAAGCCCGGGAACTCCTGGAACTCTACGGGGGACTCAGCGGACTCTCCGCAGCAGACCTCAAGACGCGCATCCCGATGATCCTCGAAAAAGTCGGCCTCGGCGGACGCGGGGAAGGACTGCTTCGCGGATTTTCCAAAGGCATGCAACAACGCCTCGGTATCGCCCAATCGCTCATCGCAGAACCGGAGTTGCTTGTGTTTGACGAATTGTCCTCCGGCCTGGACCCGCTGGGCCGCCACGATCTGCGCGAAATCCTGCTCGAACTCAAAGCCGCCGGGCGCACCGTGTTTTTCAGTTCCCACGAACTCGGCGAAGTGGAAACCCTTTGCGACCGCGTCATTCTCATTCACAAAGGACAACTCCTGCGCGACGCCTCTCTCGCCGACCTGCGCGAGGAATGCGCGGGCCGCTCGCTGGAGGCCTTTTTCATCGACAGCGTTCGTGCGGAGAGCGGGAGAACATGAAGGGAATTCACCAGGTTTTTCTCATAGCCCGCGGGGTTTGGCTGGAGGCTCTCCGCCGCCGCGAGATCTATGTGATTGTGATTCTCTGCTGTCTGGTCATCGCCAGTCTGGCCCAGGTGCGTTTTTTCGGCTTGGAATCCCTGAGCAAATTCTACCGCGAAATCGCCCTCAAACTCATGGGCGTCTCGACGGCGCTCACCGTCATCGTCCTGGCCGCCCGGCAGCTCCCCCGCGAATTCGAAACCCGCACGATCTACCCCCTGCTGGCCCGCCCCATCCACCGAGGCACCTTTATCCTCGGCAAGCTCTTTGGCGTGTTGGGAGCTGGCGCCTTTTGCCTTGCTCTTTTCCTGCTGCTCTACGTGCTCGGAAGCCTCATGATGGGGGCCCCGCTTTTCCCCGCCCTCCTTCTGCAGCACGCGTTCCTCCAGCTCTGCATGATGGCCGTGCTCGCCAGCCTCTGTTTCCTGCTCTCCATCCTCTACAACCTCGATGCCGCCATCACCTTCGGCATCCTGTTCTACGTCGCGTCCTCCGTCTTCGCCACGCTGGGGACCTTCACCTACGCAACAGCCGGAGCCGCAGGACGTTTCGGCATCAAAATCTTCACTTGGCTTCTACCGCAGTTCATGCTGTTTGACCTCTCGGAAAAAACCACCCACGGCGAAGTCTGGCCCCCCCTTTCGTCCGCTGTCCTGGCCCAGATTTCTCTCTATGCCGTCATCTTCACCGCCATCTATCTCAGCATCACCTTGCTGCTCTTCCGGAGGCGAGCGCTATGAACTGCCGCCAGATCCACCTCACTTCCCGGGGAGTCCTTCTCGAACTGTGGCGCCGTCAGGACGCCTGGATTCTCCTGCTGCTCATGCTCGTCTTCTCCCTCATCGCCATCGGCGCGCGCCTCACGGGCATCCACACGCCCGCCGCCGGAACCTTCATGCTCAACCTGGGCATCACCCTCGCAGGCATTTTCGCCCACCTGCTCACCATCCTCATCGCCGTGCGCCAGTTCCCCGACGAGATCGAAAACCGCACCCTCTATCCCCTGCTCGCCAAACCCATCCAACGCGACACCCTCGTCCTCGGCAAGTGGTTCGCCTGTAGTTTGGGAGGACTCGGCGTGTTTGTGCTCTTTTTTCTGATCGCCTGGTTCGCCTCCCCGCATCTGGAGACCTACAAAACCACCACCCTCCTGCAACATCTCGCGCTGCAATCCTTCTCCATCGCCGCTGCCGCCGCCCTCGCCCTCGCCGCAGGTCTCGCTCTCCCCCGCGGTCTTTCCCTGACCACTACCCTCGCCCTGGTCTTTCTCGGCGAACGCCTCTTCCAGTTTCTCGTCACCCGCAGCCTGCTCGCTCATCTCCTGCCGCGTTTCGGCATCCTGAATCTCGCCACGCGCTACACCGACGGCGTCCCCGCCCCCACCCCTGGCGAATTCCTCGCCCTCCTGCTCTACGCTCTGCTCTGGACCGCCCTGGGCCTGACCCTCACCCGCAGCCTTTTCCAACGGAGGCCGCTCTGAAAACAATCCTCCCCTGCCTCCTGTTATGGATCGCCGCCGCGCTGCTCTCCCCGCATCTGCGCCCCCACGAATACCGGGGCGGACGTTCACGCGACGAACACGACCGCGTCATCGCCAACCAAAGCTCCCTCGCCCTCATGCTCGGCGAATTCCGCACCAGCCTCAGCGACATGCTCTTCATCAAAACCGAACGTTACCTGCACAGCGGTGTCGCCTACGTTCCCCATCTCACGGAGCAACTCCTCACCGTCGAGGGCAGCGGAAAACAGGCCGACGAGCACGACCATGCGAACTGTGAGGACCACGACCACGATCATTTTGACCACGAAGACCTCCCTGTCACGGTCGTTCCGGTGGCCGACGAGGATTACCGGGGATGGATCGGGCGCATGCACCGCGAAGTAAAGCCCTGGCGCGATCCCTCGCTCTCCCATCAGCACACCACCGGAACCGAGTTGATCCCCTGGTTCCGCATGATGACCCTCAGCGATCCCGCCTACACCCGTGGCTATACGATTGGTGCCTTCTGGATCAAACAACACGATCCCGCCGCCGCTATGGCCTTTGTCGAAGAAGGCCTCCACAAAAATCCAAGGGCCTTCGAACTGCACCTGACCAAGGGGTTCCTGCTGGTCCAGGAGTCCCGCCGAGTCGAGGCGGCAGGTGGCGACAAAGTGCCCCTGCTCCTGCAGGCGCGCGACGCCTTCCAGTCCGCCGCCGAATACATGATCGAGGTCCGGCCACGGAAATGGGAGGGTGATATTGAAGATGTGCCGGGTTGGGGCCGCTATCAGGAAGACGATGCCCGCGCCGCCGCCTTCATGGCCGTCCTTCTCGAAAGCCAACATGGCGATCCCGAAAAAGCCCGTGCCCTTGCCCGCCGCTACCTCGACATCCTGCCCGACCACCCGCAACTCCCCCACTACCTTTAGACTCACCCTCTGGGGACAGAGGCGACTACGCGGGACTACAGCCCTCAAGAACGTCGTGGCGGCGGGGGCGCCGCGGGTCCATTGTAACTTCTGACACTGGAGTGGTGGCGCCCCCGCCGCCCCATAGGATCCTCTGGTAATATTGCACCGTGCAATCTTGAGCCCCATCGATTTTTGACACCACAAAAAAACCCCGCCGATGAAGGCGGGGTTTTGGGGTATCCATCGATGATTCGATCAGGGATGCAGTAAAGAATGAGTTCCATCTGGAGCAACTACCAGACCTTCAGGATTTAGGATTTTCCAATTCAGGGCTTTTTTCTGCAAGGCCTCGCCGCCACCACCGGTTCGGATAACAACAAGCGCCCTGTCTTGATACGGAACGCCTTTCGGTATGATTTCATCCTCGCTCTTAATCAAAGCAGTCACAGCAACATCAATGTTTCGCGTCACAAGGAAAGGCGTGCTGGAAGAGGACCCTTTATTGGCACCCTTCGTAACGGTCCATGTGTTGTTGGCCGCCACCAAGTCGCCGTCTCCAGAAAATGCGGGAATGCCCGTGGCACTGAACATCGCAAAATCCCTCTTGAGTACCTCTCTGTCTTCATCCATCAGCCATACGAAGTAGGCGGTGCTGGTCGTAAAATTCTCTACATGAGTTGCACTGGGCCAGAAATCTTCCGTCGCATGGAGCACATCGTCCAAATCGGCGGCAAAAATCTGCTGGAAGATGGAGCGACCGTTGGCGAGGGCGCGGGTGCGGTTGGCGTTTTCGAGGGCACCGGTCACGGCGGGCACGAGGATCGCGGCGAGCAGGGCGATGATCGCAATCACCACAAGCATCTCAATCAGGGTAAAACCTTGGCGGTTTTTCATTTTCGTTTTCATCTGTATCTCCAATTTTTTAGGTTGTACAACTCCCGGACTTATAAAAAGGACAGTCCTTTGGGCGTGGAGGCCATTCTAGGACAGTCTCTTTCCATCCGTCAATCATCAATCTACACTTAATGCAGGACTTTTTTACGTTTGAAGCTATAAGCATCCGAATCCCCGCCCTCCAATCTCCCATGCAAACCTCCGATTTCGACTACATTCTGCCCGAAGAACTCATCGCCCAACACCCGGCCGAACGCCGCGATGCCTCCCGCATGATGTGCCTGCCCCGTGCCGGCGGACCCTTTGTTCACGGCCATGTAAGCGACTTTCCCGGCCTGCTGCGGCCCGGCGATGTGCTCGTCCTCAACAACACGCGCGTCATTCCCGCGCGCACCCAGGGCCACAAGGACAGCGGAGGAAACGTCGAATGTCTCTTTGTCGAACCCGTCGAAACCTCCCCGGACCAATGGCTGGTGATGATGAAGAGCGGACGGAGCCCCAAAGTGGGCCAGCGGGTGACCCTTCCCGGCGATCTCACGCTCCACATTCTCGAAAAGCGCAGCGATGGCCTCAATCGCGTACACATCGAAGGCAGCGCCTCCGTGCTGGCCTACTTGGAGCAACACGGCGAAGCTCCGCTGCCTCCCTACATCCACCGCGAACAGCTCTGCGAAGACGACCCCGAACGTTACCAAACGGTGTATGCCCGCGAACCCGGCGCCGTCGCCGCCCCCACCGCCGGCCTGCATTTCACTCCCGAACTTCTCGCGCGCATCCGAGAGCGCGGCGTCACGATCGCCGAACTCACCCTGCATGTCGGCCCCGGCACCTTCCGCCCGGTGAAAACCGACACCGTGGAGGCCCACCACATGGACGAGGAGCGCTACGAACTCCCGCCCGAAACCGCCGTCGCCCTCAACCAGGCACGCGAGCGCGGCGGACGCATCATCGCCGTCGGCAGCACCAGCGTCCGCACCCTCGAAAGCGTCGTCGACCCTTCCGGACGTTTTGCCCCCGCCCGCGGCCGCAGCGCCCTCTTCATCCATCCCGGCTTCCACTTCCGCGCCACCGACGCCATCCTCACCAACTTCCACCTCCCCCGCTCCACCCTCGTCATGATGATGAGCGCCTTCTCCTCCCGTGAACTCCTGCTCGCCGCCTACGCCGAAGCCGTGCGGCTGCGCTACCGGTTCTTCTCCTATGGCGACTGCATGTTCCTCCACTGACGCCCTCCGGCGCGACCTGCTCTGGGCCGGCGGTTACGCCCTGGTCCGAGCCGCGCTTTCCCCGTTTTCCCCCGTGCCCGGCGCCCTGCCCCTCGACCCGCTGCCCGTCGCCGCCGCCGCCACCCGCAACCTCCTCCTGCTTCTGCCCGGACTCCTGCTCGGCGACATCCTCGCCGGCCTTTCGTTCCCCGCCATCGCCACCCGAACCCTCGGCTTCCTCCTCCTCGGTGCCCTGCGTCCGCGCATGACCTCGACCTTCCTCTACTGGACACTTCATTTCTCCCTCTGGACCGCACTCCCTCCCGACTACCGCGGCGAATTTCCCCTGAGCTACGTCTACCTCCTCGGCCTCCTGCAAGCCCTGCTCTGGTCCGGCATTCTCCCCCATCGATTCCGGCGGCCCCAGCGTCAGGACCTTCAGCACCTGATCCTGCCCATGACCCTTGTTCTGCTCCACCTCATCTGGAAAGCCCCCGCACTCTGGCCGCTTCCGACCCTCGGAAGCGCCGGACCTCTCGGCTTCCGACTCTCGGCAACCCTTCTCCTGCTCGCCCCCGCCCTCCGCTTTATCCACCGACCCAAAAAATCCAACCCCCGCAAACGCTGGGTCGATCTCGCGAAATAAACCGACGGATCGGTCGGATGTCCCTCATCTTAACACTTGCCAAAATTTCCCCCATCCCATATCCCAAAAAACAGAAACCTGGAACCTGGAACCAGAAACCAGAAACCTGACCACCCGAAACCAGAAACCTGAAACTTGGAACCAGAAACCAGAAACTCTTCTCTTCA
>CAZCFM010000030.1:6253-7598 GCA_964497855.1 uncultured Verrucomicrobiota bacterium
CCCCATGCCCACCCTCACTCCCCTCGCAGGCAACATGCTCATCGCCCAAAGCGGCGGACCCACCGCGGTCATCAACCAAACCCTCGTCGGTGCCGTACTTGAGGCCCGCAAACACGCGTGCATCCACAAGGTCTTCGGAGCGAAACACGGCATTCAGGGGATACTCAACGAACAGTTTGTCAACCTCAGCCGCGAAAGCGCCGCCAACCTTGAAAAGGTCGCCGCCACGCCCTCCTCCGCCCTCGGCTCCGTGCGCAAGAAACCCACGCCCGACGACTGCGCCGCCATCTTCGAGGTCCTCCGCAAACACAACATCCGTTTCTTTTTCTACATCGGCGGCAACGACTCGGCCGAGACCACCCACATCATCAACGAACACGCCCGCCTCGCCAAGTACGACTTCCGATGCTTCCACCTCTGCAAGACCATCGACAACGACCTGCGCGAAAACGACCACACTCCCGGCTTCGGCAGCGCCGCCAAATTCGTGGCCCAGGCCTTCATGGGCGACAACCAGGACAACCGCGCCCTCGGCGGCGTCAAAATCAACGTCATCATGGGCCGCCACGCCGGATTCCTCACCGCCGCCTCCGCCCTCGCCAAGGTCTATCCCGACGACGGCCCGCACCTCATCTACCTTCCCGAGCGCCCCTTCTACATGGACAAGTTCTGCGCCGATGTGAAGAGCACGATGGAAACAACTGGCCGCTGCGTCATTGCCGTCAGCGAGGGCATCAGCGACGAAAACGGAACCGCCATCCTCGCCAAATACACGAAGGAGGTCGACAGCCACGGCAACGTGCAGCTTTCCGGCACCGGCGCCCTCGGCGACCTGCTCTCCGACGAACTCAAGAAAAACACCGGCATCAAACGCGTGCGCGCCGACACCTTCGGCTACCTGCAGCGCTCCTTCCCCGCCGTGGTCTCGCCCAGCGACGCCAAAGAGGCCCGCGCCGTCGGCAGCGCCGGTGTGCGCTTCGCCGTCAAGGAACACGCCAGCGGCAGCGTCGCCATCCAGCGCAAACCCGGCCCCCGCTACGCGGTCGACTTCAAACGCGTGCCCCTGAAATCCGTGGCGAAAGAAACCCGCCACATGCCCGACAAATTCATCAACAAGACCGCCAACGGCGTCACGCCTGCCTTCATCGAGTACGTCAAACCCCTCGTCGGCCCCTTGCCCGAAATGGCCCGACTCAAGGATTACAAATGACCACCCTGACAAAACGTGCGACGATATACCTGGAACCCCAGTTGCACAAAGCCCTCCGCGTCAAGGCGGAGAAGGCGTCCCGTTCCTTTTCCGAACTGCTGAACGACCTCATCCGGAGGGAACTTGCAGAAGACA
>CAZCFM010000030.1:7698-25395 GCA_964497855.1 uncultured Verrucomicrobiota bacterium
CGTTCCTTTTCCGAACTGCTGAACGACCTCATCCGGAGGGAACTTGCAGAAGACAACGAAGATCTGGAGGCCTTCCAATCCCGCGTGCATGAACCCGTCATTGGCTACGATGATTTCGTGAAAGAACTGCGAACCAATGGCAAAATATAAAATTGTAAAAGTTGCGCATCGAAGAGACGTTTATCGTTGAAACAGCCCAAGAGTCCATTGGGGATTTCTTCTGAACCACATTCATATTCCTTCACAGTTTAACTACCATGAACCGCCTCCTCTTCATCCTCCTTCTTTTTGTTTCCGGCCTCCCTGCGCAGGAACGGGAAGACACGCCCCTCAGCGCTCCGGCTCTGCTGCAACGCGTCCGCGAGCAACTGCCGCCCATGCCTCTCCGCATGAAAGGTTTTGTGCGCACGCGGGTGGACGGCAAACAGACCGACCGCGCCCTCGTGAGCGAACTGCGTTTCGGGGACAGCATTCCCAACGCCAGCTACGCCCTCTCGGATTCCTTCGGCGACCCGCTGGCCTTTGTGCGCGTCAGTTGGCCGCGAGGCCGTGCCGTGCTGGAACAATGGGATGCGGAGGGCAAAGTGCTTCCTGCCCCTAAATCCACGGATGCGGTCGCTGACACCGGGCTGATCTGGTCCGATCTCTCCCTGGATTTTCTCTGGTGGCCGGGAGCGGAACTCACGGGTTCTGAACGCGTCAAAACCCGCCCCTCCCACATCCTCCGCATCCCCGCGCCCGAAAACCGGAACGATCTCAGCGCCATCCGCCTCTGGATCGACCAGAAAGCCCTCTTCGTGGTCCGCGCCGAAATCCTCGGCGAAAAGGACAACGTCCTCCGCCGCATCGAAGTCGACAGCATCAAGGAAATCCGCGAGGATTTCTGGATCGTCAAGGATGTCATCATCCGCGACTACCAGAACAACCGCCGCATGGGCCTGCGTTTCGAAGACGTGGAGGAAATCACGGAGTAAGGAAGAAGTGCGGAGTGCGGAGTGCGGAATGTCGAATGGTGAGTGACGAGTGGGGATATTTCGGATGTGGGATTGCGGAGTGGAGAAGTATCCCCCTCAGCGCCCTCCATTCCCCAGCGGGATCTCGCGCGAGGGTTCGCGTCCACGGCCCTCAGGAACCACGTCGGCGTATTGCACATCGGCAATGATCCCGAAGACCCATCCGGAGGGGCCGATCGTTTCGGCACGCAGACCCGCAGCCGCCACCAGGGCGGCCCCACTGCTGCATGCCCGAAATGCACGGCGATTCATACACACGACCAAACACGCCGTCTCGGTCGGCGTCAAGCGTGGCGAAAGCGCTCCTCAGCGATATGCGGCTTCGTTCCAGCGCATTTCCTGTTTGAAGGCGCGGAGGCTGGTGTTGGCGTCGATGACGAGAAGTTCCACGCCGGCCATTTCCGCGAACATCTCGATGTGTTCGGTTTTGAGCTGCTGCGAATAGACGGTGTGGTGGGCGCCTCCTCCGAGAATCCAGGCGGCGGCTCCAATCTTGAGGCTGGGCTTGGGCACCCAGAGCACGCGGGCGACGGGCAGTTTGGGCAAATCCTGTTCCGGAACGACGGCGTCCACTTCGTTGACGAGGATACGGAAGCGGTTGCCCATGTCCACGGGCGAGACGTTGATGGCGGGGCCAGCGGGGCAGTTGAAGACGAGGCGGGCGGGGTCTTCCTTGCCGCCGATGCCGAGGGGATGCACCTCCACGCGGGGCTGGCCGTCGGCGATGGAGGGACAGATTTCGAGCATGTGCGAACCGAGCACTTTGTCGCCGGCGGCGTCGAAGTGGTAGGTGTAGTCCTCCATGAAGGAGGTGCCGCCGGGCAGACCGCGTCCCATGACTTTGAGGATGCGGGTCATGGCGGCGGTTTTCCAGTCGCCCTCCGCGCCGAAGCCGTAGCCGTCGGCCATGAGGCGCTGCACGGCGAGGCCAGGCAGTTGGCGGAAGCCGTGGAGGTCTTCGAAGGTGGTGGTGAAGGCCCCGAAGCCGCCTTCGGTCAGGAAGGCGCGGAGACCGATTTCGATGCGGGCCTGTTCGCGGATGGCGGGGACGGAGGCCGCCGGGGCGATGGTGTACTGTTTGCGGTATTCGGCCATGAGGGCGTCGATCTGCGCGTCGGTCACGCGGTCCACGCGGGCTTTGAGGTCACCCATGCCGAAGCCGTTGACGGAGTAGCCGAAGCGGATCTGGGCTTCGACCTTGTCGCCTTCGGTGACGGCGACTTCGCGCATGTTGTCGCCGAAGCGGGCGACTTTGAGATTTTGGGATTCGTGCCAGGCAAGAGCCACGCGGGTCCAGTCGGCGAGTTCGGCCCGGACGGTGGCGTCTTTCCAGTGGCCGACGAGAACGGTGCGGCTTTTGCGCAGGCGGGAGCAGATGAAACCGAACTCGCGTCCGCCGTGGGCGGATTGGTGCAGGTTCATGAAGTCCATGTCGATGGAGGACCAGGGAATGGCGCTGCCGTGCTGCGTGTGCAGGTGGACAAAGGGTTTTTTGAGGGCGGTCAGACCGCCGATCCACATTTTGGCGGGACTGAAGGTGTGCATCCAGGTGATGAGGCCGATGCACTCGGGCGAGGCGTTGGCGTCGCGGCAGAGAGCGAAAACTTCGTCGGGAGTTTTGACCGTGGGTTTCCAGACGATGTCGGCGGGAATGCTGGCATCGCCATGGAGCGCGGCGGCGATTTCCTGGGAGTCGCGGGCGACCTGGGCGAGGGTTTCGGGGCCGTAGAGGTGTTGACTGCCGGTGACGAACCAAAGTTGTTTGGAGGTGGACATGGGGGGAACAGGGGTGGAGGTTGCGAAGAAATCGATGTGACAAGAACGCAGGATTTGCGGGGCGCAGATCAAGTCGGGATTATTCCAACATGCGCAGTTTTTCGAGCACAAACTCCTGCCACACTTTATAGTCGGGGCATTTGCGGGGCATCAATTCAACGCCGGCTTCGTAGACGAGAGTTCCGATTTTCGAACGTGTCCAGACGACTTTGCCGCGCAGGCGGCAGTCGCGCCGGGCACCCATGCTTTTATTTTCGGCGAGGATCAGGACCTCGGCCTTGTCGGGAATGGGGAAGTTTGCGAGCAGCCCAACGCCCAACATGGAAGGTCCCCGGATCGTGATTTTGGGTTGGGTTTTATTTTTGGTTTTCACTCCGCAAATGGTTAATTCCCCCTGAAAAACAATGGGAACGCGTTTGGAGTCGCGGCTTTCGTGAAACGCCTCTTTTTTGAGGGAAAGTTTAACGGGAGGAGGCAGATTCTCGTCAGGATGCAAGGGTAAATCAGCGGGGAGGCTGGGGGCTTCGCGTGGCGGTTTTGGGGGCGTTTCTTTCAGTTTCAACTTCGGGGACGGAGGTGGAGGTTCTTCCACTTCTGTCACAACGGCCTCGGGCTGCTTCAACAAATCCCATTTTCCGAGAAGCTCGATTTCCGGCAGGACTTCAAAAAAGGCATCGACCACCATGGGGTCGAACTGTTTGCCGGATTGGCGGCGAATTTCCTCGCAGGCGGCGTTCTGGGGAATCGATTTTTTGTAGACGCGGGGGGAGCGCATGGTGTCGTAGGCATCAATGACGCTGAAAATGCGGGCTCCGAGAGGAATGGCCTCTCCGCGCAATCCCCGGGGATAGCCGGCACCGTCGTAGGATTCGTGATGACAGAGGATGATGTCCAGGGCTTCACCGAGAAAGGAGCAGTTGCAGAGAAAGCGGTGGCCGATGCTGGGGTGTTCGCGCATCAGTTTCCATTCTTCCGGCGTCAGGGCGGATGGTTTGGAGAGGACGGCATGGGGGACGCCGATTTTGCCGATGTCGTGCAGAAGGGCGCCGCGGAGGTATTGAGAAAGAGTGGGTTCCGGCACTTCGAGATGTCCGGCGAGCAGGCAGGTGAGTTCCATGACACGCTGGCTGTGGCGGCTGGTTTCGCGCTCCCAGGCGTCGAGCATGGCGACCATGGCGTCGAGGGAAAAATCGTAGGCGTCGCGGAGTTCGTTCAGGCGTCCATCCAGCTCCTCGTTTTTTTTGCGGACCATTTCCTCGAGGTAATTCTGGTATTCGTGGTTTTCCACGAGCAGGCGGCGGTATTCCACGGCGCGGTGGACGAGGGCCAGGAGTTGCTGCCGGGAGAAAGGCTTTTGGAGGAAGTCGTAGGTGCCGCTGCGCATGGCGGTGATGGCGACGTCGGTGGTCACATTGCCGGTGATGAGGATGCGCACCGTAAGGGGGGTGATTTGTTTGGCAAGGGCCAGCAGTTCGAAACCATCGCGGCCGGGCATCGAGATGTCGGAGATGAGCACATCCAGTTCGTCCTTGTGCTCGTGGAGGATGGTTTCGGCCTCGGTCACATTGGAGGCGGTGATGACCTCATAGCCCATACCGGCGAGACTGCGGGAGAGGGTTTCGAGCAGCATCGCTTCGTCATCCACAAGCAGCAGACTGGCTTTTTTGCGGGGGATATCCGCTTCCGGAATCTGGCCGGGGGCTGCTTCTGGAACGGAGCGGGGTTTGGTTTCTTTTTCCCAGAGAGTGAAACGGTCACGTCCGTTGCGTTTGGAGGTGTAGAGGGCCTTGTCGGCACGGTCCAGAAAGGCGTGGTGGGCATTGATTGTGGCGGCAGGCACAGCCACATAGAGTCCGCTGGATCCGGTGATGCGGATGACGCGGTCGCCATGGCGGATGCTGTGGTTGCGGAGCGTTTCGTGCAGTCGCGTGGTTAGCACCACGGCGTCCTCGACGCTGATCTCGGGAAAGAGGACCAGAAACTCATCGCCGCCAAGACGGAAAATCGGGTTGGCGGGTCCGACTTCCTGCTGGAGGACCTGATGGAATTCGATGAGGGTTTTGTCACCGCAGGCGTGGCCCAGGGTATCATTGATATCTTTGAAGTAATCCACATCCAGCAGAAGGACGCCCATGGAGGTTCCGGCCAGCGCGGCGCGGCGGCAGCAGTGGGGCAGTTCGTTGTCGAGATGCCGGCGATTATAGCAGCTCGTCAAGGGATCGAGGATGGTGAGGGCGCGCATTTTGCGTTGCGCGAGGAGCAGGGTGGAGAGATGGGCGGCGGTTTGGTGAAGCGCAAGCGTCTGGATGCGTCCAGGGCAGAGGCGGCGCGTCTGGGCGAAGGCGACAAGCCCTTGGAAATGATTTTGGGCGATCATCGGGGCAATCACCCATTCCGGGAGTTCGGGATCGCCCTCTTCGCAAAGATCACACTGGATGGATTCGCGCACCTGTTCCGGGGGCAGGACGGTTCCGCTGAGGCGGTCCCGATGCGCGTAGAGAGTCTGCCGCAGCACGTGGAAGCTGTCGCGGCGAAGCGGCGAACGGGAGTGGAGGACCATGTGGCCCTGGTTCACGGTGTCCATCGCCATGAGCCCCACGGTCCCGCCCACGTACATTTCCGAAAGCCGTTCCGCGATGCTCAGCAGGGCCGGCCCCAGGTCTTCACCCTGCAACAATTCTTCGCAGATGGAGTGGATATTATCCATCTGACGCAGGAGGACATCGGGGAGGGAGGCGGGGTTCTGTTCCCGGGCCCGTTTGCGGAGGAGAATCTCCCCGGCGATGTCGTCGAGAGCACCAGCCTTCAAGGGCAGTTGCAGTTCCCGATCCACCGAGCCACGACGGCGGGAGAAACGGGATTTTTCCAGGAGACGGACAATTTCAATGTGAGGACGCACCCGCCGGCAGTGGCGAATAAATTCCGCCGGGGCGTCCCCTTCCACAAACAGGGCCTCGACGGGTTCATCGACCACACACTCTGCCGCCTCTTCAAACGTTGTGCAGTAGTAGGGAACAAAGGGAGTCGTCGTGAGGGCGGGGGCCAACCGTAGCCGCGTCACCTCTTTGGCGCACAACACCACAAGGGGTATCGGGGCTGCGGGAGAAGAGATGGCGTGTTTTTGGACCATAATGGATGCGTGTGGGAGAAGGAACAAAACTCAGGGAAGTGGGGCCCCATGGGCTACTCCGCGCAACAGATATCCCACAAGGAGCCCCAGCGACAGCAAAAGTGTGGTTTTTTTCAAAGGCAAATTCGATTTCACCCATCGTTGAATCCGGGCCCGGTAGGTGGTTGCCATCACCGAGGTGGATTCTCCTCGACGGAAACGCTGTAGATCTTCGACAAACTCCGCCATTGTCCCGTAGCGCTCGGCTGGAGATTTTGCCAGGGCCTTCATGACCACCGCGTCCAACTCCGGCGGAATCATGCGGTAGGGTTCTTTGCGGGCCGGGGAGACAAAGGGTTCGTCGCAGATTTTTTTCAACAGCTCCTCACGGTTGACGCCGAAAACGAGGGGGCGATGGACAAGGCATTCGTACAGGACGGCACCGAGGGAGAAGACATCGACCCGGTGATCGATATCGGTCTGCCCCCGTGCCTGCTCCGGAGCCATGTAGCGGGGAGTGCCGTAAACTTTGCCGTGTTCGGTGTTGTCGATGTCTCCCGGGGCGTGCGCCGAAAGGGAGGGCGGGGGTTTGAGTTCGTCCTCCTCCACCCCGTCCATGATTTTGGCCACGCCCCAGTCCATGACCATCACTTCGCCAAACGCGCCGACCATGATGTTGGCCGGTTTGATATCGCGGTGGATCACGCCGGCGGCGTGGGCATACGCGAGGGCCTGGCCCACCTGGATCAAAATATCGATGAGGACTTCGCGGCCTTTGTAGGGATCGTATTTGCGGTCTTTGGCGGCGATCCCGTTGAGAATTTTGCGCAGCGAATCGCCGCGGATTTCCTTCATGGTGAAATAGGGATTGCCGTCGGCATCCCGTCCCATTTCGTAAATGGGCACGGTGGCCGGATGCTGAATCAGGGCGGTCACGCGGGCTTCGCGCAGGAAACGGCGGCGCACATCCGGGTTGTCGCGAAACTCCGGACGCAGGGTCTTGAAAATCACTTCGCGCCCCAAATACGTGTCCATCGCCTTCGACAAAATCCCGCCCCCGCCCTCTTTGAAAGGCGTTGCCGACCCATAACGGACAAAGCCTCCGGGCGCGGATGCGGGAAGCGGGGCGTCCGTGACGGAACGCGTGAGGGGGGCCTGGCCGGCGGGGAAAGAAGGTGGGGTTGTCATGGTTCGGTCTGGTTTTCAGGAAATTCTGTGTGGGAAAGTGCAAAGATGCAACTCAAAAGAAACAAACCTGCACGAACAATTCATTTTTGTAGTCTTTGGTCTTTTGAAATACATTTTTGTTTCACTTATCAAAACAGCACTCAAGGTCGTACTTTAGAATAATGTGAGCATAGAGTTATGGTTTAAAAGAAGTTACGTTTTTCAAAATCGTGTTGGCATGGGCGCTGCTATTGTCCTTTCGCCTCGAACAAAGGTTTTGACCCCCAAAGGCACCTGTGTCAGGTGCCAAAATCCCAAGAACCCAAGTACACACCAAAGGAATATGCTCATGAAGAAAAAATATCTGTTGCCCATGTTGGGCCTCGCCCTCGCCGGGACGATGGCTTTCGCCCAGGAAGCCGCGCCGGTCGTTGAAGAAGTTGCAGCGGTTGTCGAAGAAGTCGTGGCCCCCAGCGCCGCCGACGCCAACGCCTACGTGATTGACAACTTCTTTCTGTTTCTCGCCGCCGTCCTCGTGATTTTCATGCAGGCCGGTTTTGCGATTCTGGAGTGCGGACTGAACCACTCCAAAAACACGGTGAACATCCTGATGAAGAACCTGATGGACTTCGCCCTGGGCGTTGTTCTCTTCTACTTCCTCGGCTACGGCCTGATGTATCCCGGTTTTGACCCCGCCGGTGGAAGCGGAGAGTGGCTGAAGTTCACCAAGCCCGATTTTGCCGCAGAAGTTGCCGTGGCCGACGCCGTGGGCGGAAAACTGCATCCCCAGGTCGACTTCCTCTTTCAGGTCGCCTTCGCCGCCACTGCCGCCACCATTGTGTCGGGTGCCGTCGCCGGACGCATGAAATTTGTGGCCTACCTGATCTACACCATGTTCATCACCGGTCTGGTGTATCCCATCCTCGGCTCCTGGAAATGGGGCTACGGATGGCTGCATGACATGGGCTTCCACGACTTTGCCGGCTCCATCCTGGTGCACGCCGTCGGTGGTTTTGCCGGTCTTGCCGGCGCCATCGTCCTCGGCCCCCGCATCGGTCGCTTCGGCAAGGACAAAACGCCCATGCCTGGCCACAACATTACCTTTGCCACCCTCGGTGTCTTCATCCTGCTCATCGGCTGGTACGGATTCAACCCTGGCTCCGTGCTGCGCATCACCGGTTCCGTGCATGGTGTGATGACGGTCGCCGTCAACACCACGCTTGCGGCCTGTTTGGGTGCCAATTTTGCGATGCTCGCCTCCTGGATCGTTGACAAAAAACCCGACCTCGGCATGGCCCTGAACGGCATGCTCGCCGGACTCGTGGGCATCACCGCCAGCGCGGATGTGGTGACCAACGGCGAGTCCATGATTATTGGCGCGGTCGCTGGCCTCCTGGTCTTCGCCGGCTGCAAACTGCTGGAAGTGGTCAAAATCGACGACCCCGTCGGCGCCTGGCCCGTGCACGGTCTCTGCGGCGTCTGGGGCGGTATCGCCACCGGCATCTTCGGTGCCGACAAAATCCTCGGCGTCCAGATCCTCGGCTCGCTTGTCATCCCTGCCGTGTCCTTCGCCTCCATGCTCGTCCTGTTCATCATCCTCAAAGCCATCGGCCTCCTCCGCGTCAGCGAAGAAGAAGAAATGGTTGGTTTGGACCTGAGCGAACACGGTTCGTCCGCCTACGGCGACTAAAACTGTCGTGTCTCCAAAGCGGGTCCGGCCTGGGAACCGGATCCACCCCTCGCCCCCCTTCTCCGATTGTCTCCCGGAGAAGGGGGGGCACCTTTTTGGGGCCTCGTCTTGCCCTGCCCTACAAAAATGAACATCCCCCATTCACGCTCCACCCGCCACGACGGGTTCCCCCGGAATCAAGCCTTTCAGGAAGACGCTGCAAGGCAAACAGGGAATACCCTCCACACGCAGGCTTTCATTTCCCCGGTGCAGCAGCAGGACCTGGGACTCGGGGTAGTCTTCGCGAAAGGCTTGCAGGCCCCGCAGGTCTTTGCGGTCCACCTTTCGGCTGTTCTTGACTTCAATGGCCACGAACACCCCTTCCCCATACAGCACAAAATCCACTTCGGTTCCCGACGCTGTTCTCCAAAAGAACAACTGCGGCGAAGGCGCGGAGTACTCAGCCCAGGCCCGAAGATGCTGGCACACCAGCCCCTCCAGGGCCGCACCCTCCATTTCCTCCACACGATCCAGCGGTCCCTGCGGTCGCAGGGAACGGAACACACCGCAGTCCGCAAAGTAAAATTTGTTTTGTTTGATGAGATGACGCTTCGGCCTTCGCGAGAAAACCGGGAGGCGGTATCCTAACAGCATGTCTTCCAGCACCGAGACATAGCCTTCCACTGTCTTTCGACTCACCTCGCACTCCCGCGAAACCTCCGTGATGTTCAACAAGGACGCCTGCGAGAAACTGATGGCCTCCAGGAACCTGGAAAATCCGCCAACATCGCGCACCAGCCCTTCGGCCATCACTTCTTCGCGGACATAGAGCATGACGTATGCCGCAAGGGTTTGTTCCGGATCTTCCGCCTCCAGCACCAAGGGAACACAGCCCAGGCGAAGTGCGGAGGACAGGTCAAACTCCTCCCCCAATTCCGAAGCCATGAACGGATGCGCATGCGTCAGCACCGCCCGTCCTGCAAGCAAATCGATCCCACTCCGTTTCAATTTCCGCGCACTGGACCCCGTCAACACAAAACGAAAGCCCTGCTTGCGCTCCAACACCTCGTGAACCACCGTCAGGAGTTCAGGGACTTTCTGCACTTCGTCAATCACCACGGTTTTGCGGGTGGAACCTCCCTCCAGCCGCTCCAGAAGGCGCTCCGGACGGGCCGCGAGTTGCCGGTGCTCTTCCGGATTCAACAAATTCACCCACAGCGCATCCGGAAACCGGTTACGCAGCCACGTCGATTTCCCCGTTCCACGCGGACCCAACAGAAAAAAGCTTCCAGCCGGTTCACGAATATGCCGTTTTTTGTAGTTCATTGCGTGTGGCTTCCTAGTGGAACGCAAAGAACATTTCAAGATTATTATACCCTCTCCGCCATTTTCGGCCCGAAAACGGCAGCGAGGGTAGCATTTTTTTAAATCAGAGGGTGTCGAGCGCCCGCGTCCACGCAGCGATGACCTGCTCGAGCAGCGCGTCGTCGTGGCAGATCGAGAGGAAACTCGTTTCGAACGCGGAGGGCGGGAGATACACGCCTTCGGCGAGCAGGGCGTGGAAGAGGCGGACGAAGGCGGCGCTGTCGCACTCCATCACCTCCGCAAAATTGCGCGGTTCCGAGTGTCGGAAGAAGGGCGACCACATGCTTCCGTCCTTCGGAATCGTGATGGGGAGACCTTTGGCGGCGGCGGCGGCTTTGAGGGCATCGGTGAAACGCGCACAGCGTTCCGCGAGAAGGGCGTAGGGATTGAGGGACTTCAATTTGCGGAGGGTGGCGAGTCCGGCGGCGACGCAGAGCGGATTTCCGCTGAGGGTTCCGGCCTGGTACACGGGGCCGTCGGGTGCGAGCTGGTCCATGAGATCGGCCCGTCCGCCCAGCGCTCCGATGGGCAGGCCGCCGCCGATGATTTTGCCGAGGGTGACGAGGTCGGGCTTGGCGCAGCAGAGATTGGCGAAGGCGCCAAACGTGAGGCGGAACCCGGTGATCACCTCGTCGAAAATCAGCAGCGCGCCGCAGGCGTCGCAAAGTTCGCGCAGGCGCAGCAGGTACTTCGGTGTGGGCAGGACGAGGCCCATGTTGGCGGCGATGGGTTCGACGACAATGGCGGCGAGATCGGCACCGTGTTCGGCCACCAGCGCGGCGGCGGCCTCGGGATCGTTGTAGGGCGCGACGAGGGTGTCGGCGGCGCATTCCGGCGTCACGCCCGCGCTCGAAGCTCGCGCAATGCCCGCGACGCCGCTGCCGGCCTGCACCAACATGCCGTCGGTGTGGCCGTGGTAACATCCGCTGAATTTCAAAATTTTCCGGCGTCCGGTGGCCCCGCGGGCCAGGCGCAGCGCGGTCATCACCGCCTCCGTGCCGCTGTTCACGAGTCGCACTTTTTGCATCAGCGGAATCGCCGACGTGAGAAGCTCCGCCATTTCAATTTCCGCTTCGGTGGTGACCGCGTAGCTGGTGCCGCGTCCGGCCGCGTCGCGGATGGCCCCCACCACATCGGGGTCGGCGTGGCCGAGAATCATCGGACCGAAGGAAAGGCAGAAGTCAATCAGACGGCGGCCATCGCTCGTGTGAAGATACGGGCCTTCGGCGCGTTGTGCGAACAGCGGGTTGCCGCCGACGGATTTGAAGGCGCGGGCGGGACTGTTGACGCCGCCAGGGATGACAGCGCGTGAACGGGACAACAAAGTGGCGGGAGTGGACATGCGCCCGTCTTACGGCACCCGCCCCCAAATGGCAAAAGGTTTTTCATCCCCCGATCTCCAAGACCTGAACTCGGAAATACCTATACTGCAGATGAATTGTTGAAAACTGCTGCCCTGCCGATGCGGAGATCGGCGCTCCTGTTGTGGGATTGCCTTTTCGGGGGAGTTGGGCATGATCTGGGGTATGGACCGCAAAGCCCCTCCCCTTTCCCACGCCCGACGCCGCGAACTGGCGGTGCGGGAGGTACGCCGCGTGATGAAGTCTCTGCCGGAACCTCTGCGGGTTCGCGCAGAGGAGGTCATTGTGCTGATGTTTGACCGTCCCGCCGCGGACCTGCTGGAAGAGGGCTTCGAGCCGGACCTGTTGGGACTGTTCGAGGGCGAAACCGCCGGGTCCTCTTTCGGCGAGGGCTTTAATCTCCCCCCGCAAATCAGTCTCTTTGTCGAAAACATCTGGGACTACGCCGAAAAAGATCTGCATCTCTTCCTCGAGGAAATCGCCCGCACTTATTTGCACGAACTGGGTCACTTTCTCGGTCTGGACGAGGACGACCTCCGCGAGCGCGACCTGGACTGAAGGTCAGCCCCTGATGCGCTGCAATTGGTTCTCGCGCTCGGGGTGTTCCGCGACCCAGCGTCCGGAGACGATGCGCTGTTCGAGCATGGCCACGGTCACGGGAAAGGTGGTGAGGTAGCGGCCGTCGCCACCGAAGGCGTGGGCCTTGCCGCGGGACCCGAGCAGGACCCAGGAGTCGCGAGGGCTGTCGAAAAAAAGATCGTCGGGCCGGGCTTCTTCCACATCGCCCTTCCAGACGCGCGGATCGTTCTGCTGCGGGGCGCGGGCGGGTTCTGAGGGGTTTTCGACATCGTTGGCGAGGTCCTGGAGGATGGCGGGCACGCGGCGCATGACGCGCTGGAAGCCGTCGCTGTCGCGCTGCGCGAGGGCTTCGCGGGCGCGGCGCTCGGTGTCGGCGGTTTTGCTGCGGGCGTGATCGCGGGCGGCGGCGAGGCTGCGGAAGGAGGATTCCTGCAGGAGATCGTTGAGTTCGGTGCTGAGCAGGCCCCCGGCCAGAGTGTTGAGGCGCAGTGCAAATTCGCCGCGGGTGTCACGGGTTTCCACGACTTGAAACGTGAGGGCAAGTTTGTCGCTGCCTGCTGTTTTGGCATACGCGGGCGGAAGCGTGTAGGTGCCGCAGCTCAACTGACCGAGCAGGCTGTAGGCTTTGTTGGCGCGTCCGTGGGAGGAGAGCTGTTCGCTGCGCAGGTCCTTGCCTTTTTGCAGCAGGGAGACGGGGCGTCCGGCCTTGCCGGCGACCTGGTCCACCCTCGGGTCGCGCGCATCGAGCAGGCATTGGGTGAAGGAGTGCCACTTGGCGCGGCCCAGGTTGTCGTAGCCGGCGAACACCGCGTCGGGCTCGGGCGGACGGCATCCGGGAACGCGGGGACTGTTCTGCTGGAAATCGTAGACCGCGCCTTCCTCGTAGGCATCGCGCGGGGCGAGGATGACCTGCACCTGTTCGGAAACCTGGCGGCGGAGGTCGGGCTCGAAACGCAGGGCTCCGGGTTCGCCGGGCTCCAGCAGCAGGTCGATGGACAGCAGCAACGGCTCGCCGGCCTCCATGATCGCGGGATATTTTTCGAGCAGAAAATCGCGGATTAGCCCGCGCAGGGCATCGGCGGAGGCCTGCTCGCGGCGTTCGTAGCGCGAACGGGTCGGCGCGGCGGGCGTCTCCGGCGCAGGTGCAGGCGGTGCCTCTGCGGATGCTTCCACAGCGGGCAAAACGGGGGGGAGGGTTTCGTCTGTCAAATTGTCCATGGCTTGGTATTTCCTTTCACACAAAACGTGGTATGAGTGAGTGCCTCATGACACAGTCACGATTTTCGGCAATTCTTTTCGATCTCGATGGAACACTGGTGGACAGTCTGCGCGACATCGCCAACGCCATGAACGAGGTTCTCGCCGCCCGCCATCTGCCCACGCACCTGCTCGAGGCTTACAAGATTTTCGTGGGCGACGGCATGCGCACGCTGGCCCGCCGCGCCCTGCCCCCCGCGCTGCAGGACTGCGATGCCTTGCGCGAAGAAGTGCTGCGCGAAATGAAACAGTGTTACGAAAGCCACTGGATGAAGCACCCCTTCCCCTACGCGGGCATTCCCGAACTGCTGCAGCGCCTTTCGACAGCCCGTGTGCCCATGGGTATCCTCAGCAACAAACCCGACGCCTTCACCAACCGGATGGTCGCCCACGTGTTTCCGGACATCGACTGGGCCTGCGTGCGCGGCGCCCGCGAGGACGTGCCCCTCAAGCCGGCACCCCACGCCGCCCTCGCCATCGCCGCGGCTTGGAAACTCTCCCCCGCCGCAGTCCTCTACGTCGGCGACACCGCCACCGACATGCTGACTGCCGCCAACGCCGGAATGCCCTCCGTGGGCGTCACCTGGGGCTTCCGCGACCGCGCCGAACTGCTTGCCAGCGGCGCGGGCCGCATTGTGGAGCAGCCCGGCGAGATTGCGGAGTGGATGGGGTTGTAAGTCTTGACAAGCGCCCCCTGAGACTTCAGCATGGTTAGGATTCCGTTATTTTGACGGATTGTAAACCCTATCCCAAGGTTCAACCTATGATGCAGCACATTCGTGCTCTGTCCCTCGCGGCATGTATTGCCGCTGCCTTTGGCCTCCGCGCCGAAGGGCCTGAACAAGCTCCGGTCAAAGAAAAAAAAGTCAAACCAACCCCCGCCGAAATGTTTGCGAAATTTGACACAGACGGGAACGGGGCCCTCTCCGGCGAAGAATTCATCGCCCCCGAACTCGCGGCCTACACCGCCAAAATGGGCGAGGCCGAAGGTGCCGCCGAAAAGGTGGCCGCCAAAAAAGAACAGATGCTCAAGAAATTTGCCGCCAAAGACAAAGATGGCGATGGCAGCCTGAGTCTGGAGGAATTCTCCTTCAAAGAGCCCAAGATGGAAAAGAAACCCAAAGAGCCCATGCCCGAGCCCCCGGCCGCTCCCGAAGCGCCGATGTAAGGCACAACGCCCCGGACCTCATTCCGGGACGACCCACAAAGGGAAGGAGTCAACACACTCCTTCCTTTTTTTTGGTCCCCCTCACAGCTGCAGCATGAGCTGCGCGGGGTCTTCGAGGGATTGTTTGAGGCTGACGAGGAACTGCACGGCGTCGCGCCCGTCGATGAGGCGGTGGTCGTAGGTGAGGGCGAGATACATCACGGGGCGCACCACGACCTGTCCATTCTCGACCCAGGGGCGGTCCTGGATGGCGTGCATTCCGAGGATGGCGCTTTGCGGGGCGTTGATAATGGGCGTGGACAGCATGGAGCCAAACACCCCGCCGTTGGTGATGGTGAAGGTTCCGCCGACGAGGTCTTCATAAGCCAGTTTGGCGTCCTTGGCCTTGGTGGCGAGTTCGCGGATCGTGCGCTCGATCTCGGCGAAGTTCATGCGCTCGGCGTTGCGCAGCACGGGCACCACGAGTCCGCGAGGCGAATCCACCGCCACCCCGATGTGGTACGCTTCATGATAGAGAATGTCGTTGCCATCCAGGAAAGCGTTGACGACGGGGAATTTCTTGAGCGCCTCGACGGTGGCTTTGACAAAGAAGGACATGAGCCCAAGTTTCACGCCGTATTCTTTCTCAAAACGGTCCTTGTACTTGGCGCGAATATCCATCACTGGCTTCATGTTCACTTCGTTGAAAGTGGTGAGCAGCGCGGCGCTGTTTTGCACATCCTTGAGGCGCGTGGCCACGCGTTTGCGGAGCTGCGACATGGGCACGCGGCGGGTGTCGGGATCGTCGACCGGCTTGGCGGCTGCGCTGCTGTGGGCCACGGACAGGTCGAGCACGCGCTCCGGTGTTCCGAGTCCGAGGTTCTTCTTGGCGACGGGTGTTTCTTCGAGAAAACGCTGCACATCCTGGCGGGTGATGCGTCCGTCGCGGCCCGTGCCGTTGATTTGGCTGGGTTGGAGGTTGTGTTCCTGCAGCATCTTGCGCACGGAGGGGCTGAGTCCCGCGAGGTCTTCGGCGTCTGCGGGCTCTGCGGCGGGTGCGGGCGCGGGGGCTGACGGGGTGGCGGCTTTGGTGGGCGCCGGCGAAGGCGCGGAGGCCTTGGGGGCCACGACAGCAGCGCCGTCCTCGGCAATCTCGCCGAGTTTGTCGCCACGGCGAATGACCGCGCCCTCGCTGACCGCGCGGCGGAGAACACCGGCCACGGGGGCAAAGAGTTCCAGCACGATTTTGTCCGTTTCCACATCGGCCAGCTTCTGGTCGCGGCGCACGGCGCTGCCGTCGTCGGCATGCCAGGTCAGGAGGGTGGCTTCATCAACGGATTCGGGCAATTCGGGCGTTTTTAGGAGAGTGGCCATGGGAAAAAGGGGATTCGGGGATTAAAGGTTTCGTGCGGGAGAATGTGTCAGGAGAATACGGGAAGTTCAAGCCCGAGGGCGGTATGAATCAACATCTTTTCGCGCTGGTTGTGGCGCAGGAGACTTCCGCCGGCGGGCGCGGAGCAGGCCACGCGTCCGGCGAAGTCGAGATGCTGGGTCTCGCGCACGCAGCGCTGCAGCTGGTGGCGAATCTGGTACCAGGCCCCCTGATTGATGGGTTCCTCCTGACACCAGATGACCTGGGCGGCGTTGGGGTAGCGCTGGAGCTGGGCCACGAGGGCCGTGTCGTCAAAGGGATAGAGCTGTTCGAGGCGGAGGATCGCGACCTTGTCGAGTCCGGCTTCGTTGCGCTTGGCCGCGAGTTCGTAATAGAGCTTGCCGGAGCAGAGAACAACGCGCTCCACGGCGTCGTCGCGAATGTCGGCGCGTGTCTCGGGAATGAGGGTCTGGAAGTCGCCGAGAGCCAGGTCGTCGAGACTGGAGAAAGCGTCCTTGCGGCGCAACATGCTTTTCGGACTCATGATGATGAGCGGGATGCGGAGTTTGCGGCGGAGCTGGCGGCGCAGGGCATGGAACATCTGCGCGGCGCTGGAGGGCACGATGACCTGCATGTTGTCCTGGGCGCAGAGTTGCAGGAAGCGTTCCAGGCGCGCCGAGGAGTGTTCGGGCCCCTGCCCTTCCCATCCGTGCGGGAGCATCATCACCAGTCCGGAGTAGAGGTTCCATTTCTGCTGGGAAGAACTGATAAACTGATCGATCAGCACCTGGGCACCGTTGGCGAAGTCGCCGTATTGTGCCTCCCAGATGACGAGGCTTTCGGGTTCGGTCATGCTGTAGCCGTATTCGTAGCCGAGCACCGCTTCTTCGGAGAGAATGGAGTCGTAGACTTCGAAACGCGTGCCGTTTTCCTGTGCAAACACGGCGAGAGGCACGCATTTCCGGCCGCTTTCGTAATCGTGGAGGGCGGCATGGCGATGGAAAAAGGTGCCGCGACCGCTGTCCTGTCCGGAGAGACGCACGCGGTAGCCTTCGGAGATGAGGGAGGCGTAGGCGAGGGTTTCGGCGCAGCCCCAGTCGAGCGGAGTCTCGCCGCGGATCATGGCGAGGCGGTCGTCGAGGAGTTTGCGGACGGCGGGATGGAGTTTGAAATCGGGGGGAAGCTCGCAGGCTTTGAGCCCGAGGCGTTTCAGGGTGCGGACGGGGACTGCGGTCGGGGCCACATCGCGCCAGTGTCCTTGCAGATAGGGTTGCCAAGAGGTGTAGTAGTGGGTGTGCAGGCCGCGGGGGACGATGTTGGGGGCCACCTGCGATCCTTCGTCGAGCGCCGCACGGTAGCTGTCGCCCATGCGCGTGAATTCATCTTTGCTGATGACAGCTTCTTCTTCGAGGCGTTTGGCATAGACCGCCGGTGTGCCCGGATGTTGTCGGATGCGCCGGTACATCATGGGCTGGGTGACCGAGGGCTCGTCGCCTTCGTTGTGGCCGTGACGGCGGAAACAGACGAAGTCGATATACACGTCCTTGTGGAAGGTCATCCGGAAATCGATGGCCGTGCGGATAGTCCAGAGCACCGCTTCGGGGTCGTCGCCGTTGACGTGGAAAATCGGACAGTTGGTGACCTTGCCGACGTCGGTGCAGTAGAGCGAGGATCGGGCGTCGAGCGGGTGGCTGGTGGTGAAGCCGACCTGGTTGTTGATGACGATGTGGATGGTGCCGCCGACGCCGTAGCCGCGGGTCAGGGAAAGCTGGGAGGTTTCGTAGGCCACGCCCTGGCCGGCCACGGCGGCATCGCCATGGACCATCAGGGGCAGGACCTTGCTGTAGGTTTTATCGCCGGCGCGGTCCATGCGGGCGCGCGA
>CAZCFM010000030.1:25495-31386 GCA_964497855.1 uncultured Verrucomicrobiota bacterium
GGGGCAGGACCTTGCTGTAGGTTTTATCGCCGGCGCGGTCCATGCGGGCGCGCGAACTGCCACAGATCACGGGGTTGATGATTTCGAGATGGGAGGGATTGAAGGCGAGGGCAAGGTGAACAATGCCGCCCAGGGTCTGCACGTCGGAACTGAAGCCCTGGTGATATTTCACGTCGCCGGTGAGGCGGTCGTCCATCCAGGTGACGTTGTCGGCAAACTCCTGAAACAAGACGCTGGGGGCCTTGCCCATGACGTTGGTGAGGAGGTTGAGGCGTCCGCGGTGCGCCATGCCGATAACGACTTCAGAAACGCCCTGCGCACCCGCCCGTTGAATCGCTTCGTGGATGAGCGGAATAAAGGACTCTCCGCCCTCCAGCGAGAAGCGTTTTTTGCCGGAAAATTTCGTGTGGAGATATCGTTCCATGCCTTCCGCCGCGACCAAAGACCCCAGCAGTTTTCGGCGCTCGTCGGGTTTCAGTTCTTCGCGGGCCCGGGTGGATTCGATGCGGCGCTGCAACCAGTCTTTCTGGTCGGCATCGGCAATCGCCATATACTCAAAGCCAATCGATCCGGTGTAGGTCTCGCGCAACAACTTCACAATGTCGCGGAGCTTCATGTAGTCGGGAGCCACCAGATTCCCGGTGTTGAACACCAAATCCATGTCGGCGTCCGTCAGACCGAGCGACTCGGGGTCCAGGTCGCGGACCTGCGGCTGAACACGCAGGTGGATCGGATCGGTCTGGGCGCGCACGTGCCCGAGAATGCGGTAGGCCTGAATCAAACGCAGCACCGCCGCCTGTTTGGCCATCCAGGAGCCATCGGTCGCGGAAGTCTCGGGGGCATCGACCCGAGCCGGGGGCAACGAGCCGGACCATCGGGCACGGCGCGTGATTTCTTCTTCCAGTTTGCGGGTACTAACGTAGCTGCCGTTGTCGGCATGAGCGTCCTGCGCGAAGAGCCCCCGCCACTCGGGGCTTAGGGATTCGGGATTGTTCTGATATTGGTCATACAGGGACTCGATATACGCCAAACCGCTGAAACCCAGCGATCCGGTACTTTGTTGATCCTTCATAAAATGCACCTTTGCGTGAAAAACCAGCCGATAGGCTGGGGAAAGTTAGAGCAAACTGTAGCGACTTCCCTGCTTCTGACAATCTTTTTCCGGTCCTGCCAGACTTGTTTCCTATAAGAATGCAAAAAGATGGGCGGGTTTCGCGTCTCCATCGCACGAAACCCGCCCGGTGCAACAACACACACACACATGAACTGGAGATCAGAATCGTTCAGCTCCCTTTAAGACGTGTTTCGAGAGCGCGGGCCTGTGCCAATAACCCCGGGGGGAGTTTGGGGTCAAAACTGTGCAAATGTTCGTAGATGGAGGGCATCTCACTGAGCCAGAGCGCGGCATCCACCGAAAGCAGTTCGTCGAGGTCCTCCTCGGGAAGATCCAGACCCTGAAGGTCCAGTCCACCCTTCTTTGGGTGCAATCCCAGAGGGCTTTTCAGAGCTTCGGCGCTGCCGTCGCAGCGCTCAAACACCCATTTTAACACCCGGGCGTTGTCACCGAAGCCCGGCCAGAGCCAGCGTCCGTCATCGCTCTTGCGGAACCAGTTTACGTAGAAAATGCGCGGCATCTTGTCACCGCCCTTGGCCCCAAGCGCCAGCCAGTGCGCGAAATATTCACCCATGTGGTAGCCGCAGAAGGGCAACATTGCCATCGGATCGCGGCGCAATTCACCCACTTTTCCGGCGGCGGCGGCGGTCTTTTCGGAAGCCATGATGGCCCCGAGGAACGTGCCGTGTTCCCAACTGAAGGCCTCGGTGACCAGGGGTTGGGCGCTGGCGCGGCGTCCTCCGAACAGAATCGCGCTGATGGGCACTCCGGCAGGATCTTCCCACTCCGGCGCGATCACGGGACATTGCGCGGCGCGGGCGGTGAAACGCGAATTGGGATGCGCGGCCTTGCGTCCACAGCCCGGCGTCCAGGGACGGCGCAGCCAGTCCGTAAGGGCCTCGGCCTTCACCCCCATGTCTTCCCACCACACATCGCCGTCCCGCGTGAGAGCGCAGTTGGTGAAAATGGCATTGCTGGCGCAGGTTTTCAGCGCGTTGGGGTTGGACTGCATCGACGTGCCGGGCGCCACGCCAAAGAAACCCGCCTCGGGATTGATCGCGTACAGACGACCGTCCGCGCCAAATTTCATCCACGCGATATCATCGCCGATCGTCTCCACGTTCCATCCAGGAAGGTTCGGGGTCATCATCGCGAGATTGGTCTTACCGCAGGCGCTCGGGAAGGCCGCCGCCACAAATTTGACTTCTCCTTTCGGCGAGGTCAGCTTGAGCACGAGCATGTGTTCCGCCATCCAGCCCTCGTCGCGCGCCTGCACCGAGGCGATGCGCAGCGCGTGGCATTTTTTGCCCAGCAGCGCGTTGCCGCCGTAGCCGGAGCCAAAGGACCAAATTTCACGGGTGTCGGGATAGTGCGTGATGTATTTGTTGTCCGAATTGCAGGGCCAGGGCAGATCCGCCATCGCGGGGGAAGTCAACGGATACCCCACGCTATGCACCCCACGCACAAAATCGCTGCTGTTGCCCAACACCTCCAGCACCTTCGTCCCCACGCGCGCCATGATGTGCATGTTGCAGACCACGTAGGCGCTGTCGGTGATTTCGATGCCGATTTTGGCGATCGGACTGCCAATTGGCCCCATCGAATAGGGGATCACATACATCGTGCGGCCCTTCATGCAGCCGTCGTAGAGTTTGCGGAGAATCCCCTTCATTTCCTCCGGGTCCTTCCAGTTGTTCGTCGGGCCCGCATCCTCCGGACGCTTGGAACAAATAAAGGTCCGATCCTCCACCCGCGCCACGTCCGCCGGATCTGAACGCACAAACAGCGACCCCGGACGTTTTGCAGGATTCATCCACATCGCCGTTCCCGCATCCACCATCGCCTGCCCCATCCGTTGATACTCTCCCTCGCTCCCGTCGCACCAAAGCACCGCATCCGCTTTGCACATCGCTTTCACTTCGTCCACCCAGGTTAACAAACGTTGGTTGGCGCTGGGGGCGGATGCATTCGAGTTCATGGTGATTTCTCCGGGTTCGGGTGGCGAAAATCGGGAAGTCCGATGCTTCAAAAACCTGACACCATATTTAAGACATCGTCAAGAGGATTTATCTGATTACGCCGGAATAAATTATAACTTCCATAGGATTCACGCAATCGATTCCCTTGGAAGAAAAGACTTGCGAAACGCCGTTTCAACGGGCTATAAGGCAAGGCCCCAAACGGTCGGGGCGTGGCTCAGTCTGGTAGAGCGCCTGCTTCGGGTGCAGGAAGTCGCAGGTTCGAATCCTGTCGCCCCGACCACCTTTTTCGGCCTTTTCCCCCTCGGAAAAGGCCTTTTTTTCGAGATACGGCCGTCATGACCCCCCTTCTGATTCTGATTCCCACCTACAACGAGAAGAACAACATCGCCGTGTTGGTGGAGTCGATCACCCGCATCCTGCCCCAGGCCGATCTTCTCTTTCTGGACGACCATTCGCCCGACGGCACCGGCGCTGAGATCGAACGGCACGCCGCACGTTTTCCGCAGGTCCGCGTCCTGCACCGCCCCGGAAAAGCCGGCTTGGGCCGCGCCTATCTCGCCGGTTTCCGCTGGGCGCTGGAACGGAACTACGCAGCCATTCTCTGCATGGACGCCGACCTCTCCCACGCCCCCGAAGACCTGCCCTCTCTTGTCGCGGCCCTCGCGGACGCCGACCTCGTTTCCGGCAGCCGCTACCTCCCCGGCGGTCGAATCCTGAACTGGCCCCCCAGCCGCCGGATCCTCAGCCGCGCCGCCGCCCTCTACACCCGCCTGCTCAGCGGCATGCCCTTCCGCGACCCCACCGGCGGTTTCAACGCCTACCGCCGCGGCCTGCTCGAAAGCCTAGACCTCGCCTCCATCGACTCCAACGGCTACTCCTTCCAGATCGAAATGAAACACCGCGCCTGGATGGAGGGATTTGTCTGCCGCGAAATTCCCATCACCTTCACCGAACGCCGCCAGGGAAAATCCAAAATGAGTCCGGGCATCGTGCGCGAGGCCCTCTGGGTCGTCTGGAAACTCGTGCTCAGCCGCAGCCTCCGCCGTCGCCCCCTGCGCATGCGTCATCCCCGCAGCATCCTCGCCGGGAGCGCGACATGAAACTCCCCCCGCTTGTCCGCGCCCTGCGTCCCGAACAATGGAGCAAAAACGCCCTCGTCGCCGCCGCCTACATCTTCGCCCTCGGCGACCGCACGCAAACGTTGCCTGCCAGCGCCCCGCTGCACACGCTGATTGCCTTTCTGTGCTTCTGCTTCGTCTCCAGCGCCGTCTATTTGTTCAACGACTTGCAGGACATCGAACGCGACCGCCTCCACCCGCGCAAACGTTTCCGCCCCCTCGCCGCCGGCGAAATCACAGCGGTCCAAACCCGCCTGACGGCTCTTCTGCTCATCGCCATCGCCCTGCCTCTCGCCGGCATGGTTGCCCCTTCCCTCTTGGCCGTCCTCGCAGGCTACCTGTTTCTACAAGTGGCCTACACCCTCCGCCTCAAACACATTCCCTATCTGGACGTGACCGCTCTGTCCGCCGGCTTCGTCCTGCGCACTCTCGCCGGCGCCGTGGCCATCCCCGTGCCCGCCAGCCCCTGGATTCTCCTCTGCACCTTTTCCCTCGCTCTCTACCTCGCCCTCTGCAAACGACGCCACGAGAAAAATGCGATGAAAACCTACGACGGACCCACCCGGCCCAGCCTGAACAACGTCAGCGAAACATCCCTGGAATTCTTCCTCACCCTCAGCCTCATCCTTTCCGTCCTCACCTATGCCGCGTACAGCATCTCGCCCGACGTCGTCGCCAAACACGATGGACGGCATCTCCTCTGGACCCTCCCTTTTGTCATCTTCGGACTGCTGCGCTATCGCCACCGCGTCCTGCACGAAGACCAGGGCGACCGCCCCGAACTTCAACTGATCACCGACCCCCTCATGCTGATCAACTCCGTCCTCTACCTCGCCGTCCTCCTCTGGACCCTCCGCCCCTGACCTCAGCTCAACAACTTCAGCGCCATCGGAATGGTTTTATTCTGCTCGGAACGGGACAGACGGTCCATCAACCCCGAAATCATCACCACAAACTCGGTTAAATTTTTCATCTGACGGTGAAATTCCTGGCAGTGTGGGCATTCCGCATCCACCGTTTTGTCCGCACAGGACTGCAACACCGTCAACGCGGAATCAATTTCCCGCCGTTTGCGCTCGCGGGTGATAATGCAAAACATGCGCCACGTATCCTTCTCCGCCTCGAAATACTCTTTGCGATCGCCCTTTTTGACCACACTTTTCACCAAGCCCCAGTTTGTCAGCTCCTTCAGGTTGCCGTGCGCGTTTCCCCGGCTGATCTGCAATTCCTCCATGATTTCGTCCGTAAACATGGCCGCCGGACTGACCAACAGCAGCGCGTGAATCTGCGCCATGGTCCGGTTGATGCCCCAGGACGAACTGATCGCCCCCCATTGGGCAATAAACTCATCCCGCGCAGTGCGGAAGTCGGAGGCGGCGGCAGGTGTTTCGGTCAACATGAGTGGAACATACACGGGAATTGGAAGGGATCAACTTTTCTGCTACACACAACCTTCAACCCGCCGCGTGATTTCGCCGCGCTCAAACCGCAGCCTACGGCAACCTTTCAACTCTTCTCTCTTCCCGCCCTCTTCAACCTGAAACGAGAAACCTGGAACCAGAAACCACTCTTCCTCTTCTACCTTCCAACCTGAAACGAGAAACCTGGAACCAGAAACCACCCTCTTCCTCTTCAACCAGAAACGAGAAACCTGGAACCAGAAACCACTCCTCCTCT
>CAZCFM010000030.1:31486-32988 GCA_964497855.1 uncultured Verrucomicrobiota bacterium
GAAACGAGAAACCTGGAACCAGAAACCACTCTTCCTCTTCAACTTTTTAACCTTTCAACCTTTCAACCTTTTAACCTCCCCCCTCCTCCCCCCCCATGCCCATCCTTCCCCGCGTCCACAAACACATCCTCTACGAAGCCTCCGTTCAGGGAACCGACATCGACATCGCCCTCATCAACCGCGTCTACCGCGGCTGGCACAAGCGCCTCCCCCTCACCTTGCGCGAGGATTTTTGCGGCACCGCCCTGCTCGCCTGCGACTGGGCCGCCTCCCGCCCCGACCGCCACGCCTGGGGCGTCGATCTCCACCGCCCCACCCTCGACTGGTCCCGCCGCCACCGACTCCCCGTCTACGGCGAACACGCCCACCGCGTCACCCTCCTCGAGGAAAACGTGCTCGCCCCCTCCTGCCCGCCCGTCGACGTCGTCGCCGCCCTCAATTTCTCCTACATGATCTTCAAACAGCGCGACACCCTCAAGGCCTACTTCCGGCGCGCCTGCCAGGGCCTCACGCCCGGAGGCCTCTTCCTCCTCGACCTCTTCGGCGGCCCCCACTCCCAGGATGTCATGACCGAGTCCAAGGAAATCCCCGCCGGACGCGACGCCGAAGGCACCCCCTACCCCGCCTTCACCTACGTCTGGGACCAGGCCGCCTTCAACGCCGTCAACCAGAACATCGTCTGCCACATCCATTTCCGCGGCAAGAAAATCCAGCCGCAGGAAAAAGCCTTCACCTACGACTGGCGACTCTGGTCCATCACCGAAATCTGCGACCTCCTCCGCGAATGCGGTTTCGACAGCATCGACACCTATTTCGAAGGCTGGTCCGACGCCCACGGCTCCACCGACGGCGTCCTCCGCCGCCGCCGCGAATACCGCGAAATGTCCGCCTGGGTCGCCTACCTCGCCTGCCGCAAAGGGGAGACCTGACATGGAGCGCGAAGCCGCCGCCCTCCATTTCGCCGCCCACTGGCACAACGGCCAGTGCCGCAAAGGCCGCAACGCCGAACCCTTCCTCCGCCACCCCCTCCGCGTCGCGCAACACCTCCTCCGCCACGACCTCATCGACAGCACCCTCATCTGCGCCGCCCTCCTCCACGACGTCCTCGAAGACAGCGCCTGTCCCCCCGGCGACATCGAACGCGAGTTCGGACCCGAGGTCCTCCGCATCGTCCGCGAACTCACCGACGACAAATCCCTGCTCAAGTCCCTCCGCAAACAATATCAGGTCGAACGCGCCGAACTCCTCAGCCCCAAAGCCCGCCTCATCCGCCTCGCCGACAAAATCGACAACGTCGCCTCCCTCGCCGACGATCCACCCGCCGACTGGTCCCATCAGCGCCGCCGCGACTACATCGCCTGGTCCCGTCGCGTCGTCAAAGCCCTCCGCAGCACCCACCCCGGCCTCGAAGCCGACTTCGACCAAGCCTGTGAAAGAAGTGCGGAGTGCGGAATGCGGAATGCGGAGTGAAGAGCGTTTCTGGTTTCTCGTTTCTTGTTTCT
>CAZCFM010000031.1:0-3894 GCA_964497855.1 uncultured Verrucomicrobiota bacterium
AGGTGCACAATCTGCACGCCCTCTTTGGCGAAGATGCGCTGGAGATCGAAGTCGGCGGCCTTGAGGGTGCGACCGACTTCACCGGCGCGGTCGTTGTGAACGCGGGGGCCGCGGGAGCCGTAGCCGGAGTCGGCCAGGTTGAACTGGTGGCGGTAGCCCCAGGGATCGCCCTGCGGAACAGAGGGGCCTTCCACGCTGATGTGGCGGGCGGCGAGATTGTCGCGGATGAGCTGGGAGACAGGGCTTCCGTCTACGAATTTGGTGAGGATTTTGACGGGAAGACCCAGAAAGGAGGCGACGCTGACGACGTTGCTTTCGGCGCTGGTGACCTGGAGCATCAGCGAGGTCGCGGCGTGAAAAGGTTGTCCGTTGGGAGGAGTGAGGCGAAGACCCATGGACGTGGGAGTCAGCAGGGAGAAGGCGGCGTCTTTGCGAAGGGAGAGGCTCATGCGGGAGTGGGGGTGAAGGGTGAACGAATGGGGGCCATACCCTTAACAGGTCAACGCGTATCTTTCCAAGCGGATTCGCGGGGTTTTCGCGAAGGTGAATATCGTATTGAAGGTGCTCCGGTCTTGATAGACGATGCGCAGGACGGAGCTGCACTGCACATACATGAAACAGGAACTTTTTACACAAACGTGAACCAAACGGCCCTTTTTTACCGTTTTCGGAAAAGTAAAACCCTGCAAACATCGCTGTTTACAGGGTGAAGAGGTGGTCGGAGCGACAGGATTCGAACCTGCGACCCCTTGCCCCCCAGGCAAGTGCTCTACCAGGCTGAGCCACGCTCCGACCAAGAGGGGAGGATGCTTACGGGCTGCGGGAGGAATTGCAAACCCTTTTTCGCTAAAAGTGACGCTCTCTTTTCCAGTTGCGGCTTGTCATGCGTCTGCTTTTTCTCTACGGAGGGCGGCCATGCAATCTTCAAACGTTTTTCAGGAGTCTTTACCGTGCGCCAAACGCTAGGCTGGATGGAGAAAGACGAAGACGGACGCACGGTGGATGTCGAAGCCACACGCGACCGCAATGTCTGGACCCTACGCCGCCGCGCGACCCGCCGGGATGAGTGGGATGACATTCCCCAGCCCACAGCCGGGCAATGGTCGACCCTTCTGGATCTTCTGGAACGCAAATACCATCGTCGCCGCTGCGCCTGGCGCGATGTGGAGCAAGTGCAAGTCTGTCTGGCGCAGGCCCTCGAACAGGAACCCAACACATGACCCCCTTCATTCACGACGATTTCCTTCTGCAAAGCGAAACCGCCCGCCGTCTCTATCACGACCACGCCGCCGGGATGCCGATCATTGATTACCACTGTCATCTCAGTCCCAAAGAGATTGCGGAAGACAAACGCTGGGAAAACATTACCCAGATTTGGCTCTACGGCGATCATTACAAATGGCGGGCCATGCGGACCAACGGCGTTGCGGAAAAATTCTGCACGGGGGATGCCAGCGACTTTGAAAAATTCCAGGCCTGGGCTGCGACTCTGGAAACCTGTTATCGCAACCCGCTCTATCACTGGAGTCATCTCGAACTGACCCGGTATTTTGGCATCACGGACCTGCTCTGCGCCGCGAACGCCCGCGATGTCTACGACCGCGCCAACGCGAAAATATCCGAGCCCGGTTTCAGCGCGCGCGGTCTGATCCTCGCCTCCAATGTCAAGGTGGTCTGCACCACGGATGATCCGATCGACGACCTGCGCTGGCACCGCAAAATCCGCGAGGACGGCTTTCCCGTCAAGGTGCTGCCCGCTTGGCGTCCCGACAAGGCCATGGCCGTGGACAATTCCGCCGCCTTTGCCACATACGTCCGCCAACTCGCGGAAGCCGCGTCGCAGAAGATCAGCGACTTCGACGCCTTCCTCGACGCCCTCCAAAAACGCCACGACTTCTTCCACACCGAAGGCTGCCGTCTTTCAGATCATGGGATTGAGAAGTTCCACGCCGCGGATTTCACCCGCGCCAACGTCGCAGGTCTGTTTGCCCGCGTGATGCGGGGTGAATCGCTGTCCTCCGAAAACATTGAGGAATTCAAATCCTTTATGATGCACCACTTCGGCGTGATGGACCACGCCAAAGGCTGGGTGCAGCAGTACCACTACGGTGCCCTGCGCAGCAACAACACCCGCCTCTTCCGCCAGCTCGGTCCCGACACCGGCTTCGACAGCATCGGCGACTTCACGGTGGGCAAGGATCTCTCCAAATTCCTCGACCGCCTCGACCTGAACAACCAGCTTGCCCCCACGATTCTTTACAATTTAAATCCCCGCGACAATCATTTGCTCGGCACCATGATCGGCAATTTCCAGGACGGTTCCCGCCCCGGCAAAATGCAGCACGGCAGCGGCTGGTGGTTCCTCGATCAGAAAGACGGCATGGAGCAGCAGATCGAAACCCTCTCCCAGCTCGGACTTCTCAGCCGCTTCGTGGGCATGCTCACCGACAGCCGCAGTTTCCTCAGCTACACCCGCCACGAATATTTCCGCCGCATCCTCTGCAACATCCTCGGCAACGACGTCGAATCCGGGCAACTCCCGCCCGATCTGCATCGCCTCGGCGCCATGGTGCGCGACATTTCCTTCAACAACGCCGCCCGTTACTTCGACTTCGGCGTATCCCCCCTCTCGTAACCTCCACTGGAACCCACCTCATGCCCACCAAAGCCGACCTCATCCGCCGTTGCGCCCACACCCTCGCCGCCACCCCCGCCTCCGCCGATGTGCTCATCGGTTTTGACGGATTTATTGACGAAATCATCCGCCTCGTCGATACCCGCACTTCGCCCACGGACTACACGCCCATTCCCACCATCGCGGAGTTTGGACGCCGTGTCAGCGCCGCCGCCGGCCTGAGCTGCAACATCGAAATGGTTCCCGAACAGATCAAACTCGGTGGCAACGGTCCCATCATGGCCAACAACCTGGTCGAGCAGGGCTACGGTGTGATCTACTGCGGCGCGCTGGGGGCCCACGGCGCGGTGCATCCCGTGTTCCAGGACTTCGCCGCCCGCTGTCGCGAAGTCATCACGCTCTGCGATCCCGGCCACACTGACGCGGTGGAATTCGAAGACGGCAAGGTCATGCTGGGCAAGATGAACACGCTTCCCGAAGTGAACTGGGACAACGTTCTTCTCCAGGTGCCCGCCGCCGCCCTCGCCAAAAAAGTCCAGGGCGTGGAACTCATCGGTTGTGTCAACTGGACCATGCTCACCAGCATGAACAGCATTCTGGAAGGCCTGGGCGGTCTGCTCGCCGGACGCGCCAGCCGCGGCAAAATTTTCATCGACCTGACCGACCCCCGCAAACGCAGCAAGGAGGACATCGCCGAGGTGCTCACGCTGCTGTCGCACATTCAGGAACACGCGGACGTGGTGCTCGGTCTCAACGAGAACGAGTCCCGCCAGGTGGCGATGGTGTTGTTCGGCAAGGAAGGCGACGACCTCAGCTCCCGCGCCCAGGACATCCGCACGAAACTCCGCCTGTTCCAGGTGGTGATTCATCCGACGCGTTCGGCGGCGGTGGCCACGGCGGATGGCGAATGGTACGTCGACGGCCCCTACACGCCCAAGCCCAAACTCACCACCGGCGCGGGGGACAACTTCAACGCCGGCTACTGCAACGGACTGCTCAGCGGTCTGGACCCGGAAGGCTGCCTCGTGTCCGGGGTGAGCAGCTCGGGCTTCTATGTCCGCAACTGCCGCTCCGCCACCCGCAGCGAACTCGTGGACTTCATGCACGGCTGGGCCGCCGTCAACGGCGGCGACCTGCCCTGACGTAGTCCCGCACGTCCCGGGCGGGAAATCTTCGCCGTAGAAATCTTCGCCGTAGTCCCGCACGTCCCGGGCGGGAAATCTTGTTGTAGCCATTTCCGACGTTCGGAACGAGACGGA
>CAZCFM010000031.1:3994-32769 GCA_964497855.1 uncultured Verrucomicrobiota bacterium
GTTGCCGTCGCTGATGCGGTACGAAAGTCCTGTCAGGTGCAGGCAGAGGTGGAGGGCGTCCAGAATGGAGACGTCCCGAAGTCCGAAGGAAACAGTGGGCAGGATTTTGGATGCTGAAGTGGTGTCGCCGTTTTCACTCATCACGATCCCAAATGGATAAGGTTCTGGAGCTTCGGGTTTTGATTGGGATTCTGTTTCGGGTGCAGGCGAGGTGTCGGATTGCCGCATAGCCAGCATGAGAAATGAGATGGCATCCGAAATCTCCGCCTTATTGAAGCATAGCTCTCGTACGAAAACGGCGTCCAATTTGTGTTCGATTTCAGCGTTGAAACGTGGGCCGGTGAGGAGGGGTGGACGGCGGGGTCGTTTTGCTCCGGTGCTGTGGTCAATCAGCACTACGTTGCGTTCGATGCGCATCATCAAACCGGAAAGTTCGCACATCATCTGGAGTGTTTTCCACGCGGACACATCCCGCACGTTAAGCGTGAGTTTCGGAGATTGCGAATCCACTTCGGGCGGCCATAGGCAGACGATGTTCAGTCGAAAAGTGTCTCTTCCCGATAGGGAAAAATCCACTAACGTTGACATGGCCTCCCGAATTTCCACATTTTCGAAACGAAACTCACGGACCTGTGTGTTTTTGAGAAAGGTCTCCACATCGAGGGCTTTTTTGCTCCGGGGATCGGGTGCGCAGGGCTGAACGCAGGCGCTGAACAGGAGCAGAAGTCCGCAGAGCAAGAAAATTAACCGGAAGGTCATGGGTGGGGGCGGGTCAGCGGATGATCAGGACGGTCAGGCGTTTGGGGCCGTGGGCGCCGAGCACGAGGATGCGTTCGATGTCTCCGGTGCGGCTGGCGCCGGTGATGAAGGAGATGAAGCTGGGCAGATGTTCGCGGTATTTGGCGCGGAGGAGATCGTAGCCGGCGAGGAGATCGGGGAGGAGCTGGTCGAGGGTGGCAATGACAATATGGTGGGGCGGGAGGACGCTGAGGGCGCGCCCGCCGCAGCCTTTGGAGGTCACAAGGATGGACCCGGTCTGGGCGATGAGGGCTTCGCAGACCGTGATGCCGACGGGGCAGGATTCCAATTCGTCGCCGCCGGGCTGGTCGTCGGTCCACAGCACGGGACATCCGAGGGCGGGGACGCATGCGTCGGTCAAGGCCGCGTGATGGCTGGCGATGCGGGCCCAGTCGCCTTCGTCGCGCAGCCGGGCCAACACCGTCGCGGCGGCCTCCGCGTTGGGGAGAACCTGGGTTTCGACCTTCAGTTTCGCGGCGAGGGCCAGAAAAATTGACAGCCGTTCTTCGACCGTTTCGCCGCCGGGCGGGAGGAAGTTTCGGGCCTCCCGCGCGTCGCGGACGCCGTCCCCCGCGAGGGCGCGTACGCCGGGATGGGAGGGCACGGCGAGGGCTTCGCGAATGCGGGCGAGGATTTCCGTTTTGCCGCTCATGATTTGCCTCCTTTTTCCTTCCAGAGTTGGTGGAAGGACTTGGCTGCGGGAGCGGGCAGGTCGCGGGTGGCGGTCCACGAAATCAGCGGATCGATTTTGCTGCCTTTAAGCGGTTTCCAGAGCCAGGCCCCTAGGCGCATCATCCATTCGGTTCCGCGGTAGAGGCGGGGATGGGTCATGAGGAACTGGAAGTTGCGGAAGAGGACGCGTTCGAGACTGCCGCCTTTTTCAGTAACGGCGTTGCGGCGGTTGCGGAGGAGGTGGTGGTGCAAGTCGATCTTCACCGGGCAGGCGTCCGTGCAGGCCCCGCAGAGCGAGCTGCTGTAGGAAAGGTGTTTGTAGTTTTGAAGGCCGCGCAGGTGCGGGGTGATGACGGAGCCGATGGGCCCCTGGTAGGTGGTGCCGTAGCTGTGTCCGCCGATGTTCTTGAAGATGGGGCAGACGTTGAGACAGGCGCCGCAGCGGATGCAGCGCAGCGCGTCGCGCTGTTCGGGATCGGCGAGCAGTCGGGTGCGGTGGTTGTCCACGAGAACCACATGAAACTCATCGGGTCCGTCGATTTCGCCGGGCTGACGGGGGCCGCCGATCATCGAGTTGTAGGCCGTCATCCACTGGCCGGTGCCGGCGGTGCCGAGCAGTTGCAGCATCACGCTGAGGTCCTCCAGTTTGGGTACGACTTTCTCAATGCCCAACACGGCGATGTGGACTTTGGGCAGGGAGGTGGTGAGGCGGGCGTTGCCTTCGTTTTCGGTGATGGAAATCATGCCGGTGTCGGCGACGGCGAAGTTCGCGCCGCTGATGCCGATGTCGGCCTCCACATACTTGCGGCGCATGACGCGGCGGGCGATCATGGTCAGTTCCTCGGGGTCGGAGCTGGGGGCGGTGCCCAGTTTTTCCTCGAAGATTTTGCTGATTTTGTCGCGTTTGAGGTGCATGGCGGGGAAAACAAAGTGAAAGGGGGCCTCGCCGCGAAGCTGCACAATGTATTCGCCCAAATCGGATTCCACGACCTCCATGCCGGCCTTTTCGAGCGCGGGGTTGAGGTGGATTTCCTCGGTGGTCATGCACTTGCTCTTGATGATCTTCTTAGCATTTTTCGCGCGGCAGACGCCGAGGATGTAGTCGACCGCCTCCTGCCCGTGTCCGGCCCAGAAGACCTTGGTGCCGCGGGCTTCCAGTTTCCGGGAAAACTCCTCCAAACAGCGGTCGAGATTTTCAATGCCCTCCCATTTGATGGCGGCACCGCATTCGCGGGCGGCTTCGAAATCGCGGAAGGTGCCCTCGGTGCCGCCGCGGGTGTTCTCATAGTTCCGCAGCGCGCCCTGCATCCAGCGGCGGTGTTCGAAATCCACGGTGCTTTCGCTGGCGTCGAGTTGGAATTGGTCCATGGTGGGCGTGCTCATGCGGAGGCCTCCGCTGCCAGAACCTCGGCGAGATGCAGGCAGCGCTGCGGGCTCTTCTGCTTGTCGAGATAGCCTTGAATCTGCAACATACAGCTCGGGTCGTTGCTGACGATGAACTCGGCGTTGGTTTCTTTGGCGGAGGCGGCCTTCACCTGGGTCATGGCGGTGGAAATCTGCGGGAACTTCACGGCGAAGGTTCCGCCGAAGCCGCAGCAACTGCGGGCCTCGGTCATCTCAACCAGTTCCAGATCGCGCACGGCCTGGAGCAGGGCGCGGGGCTGGTGGAGGATGCGAAGTTCGCGCAGGCCGTGGCAGCCGTCGTGGAAGGTCACTTTGTGCGGGAAACGGGCACCGACATCGCGGACCTTGAGGACATCGACCAGAAATTCGGAGAACTCCCAGGTTTTGGCGGCGAGGGCCTTGGCTTCGGCCTCTTCGGGGCGACCGGCGAAGAGTTCGGGGTAGAAATGTTTGACCATGGCCCCGCAGGAGCCGGAGGGAACGACCACGGCGCTGCAATCGGCGAAGGCGCGGAGCATGTGGCGGGCGACGGCGCGGGCCTCGTCCTCGTAGCCGGTATTCATGGCGGGTTGGCCGCAGCAGGTTTGGCGTTCCGGGACGTCAATCGTGTGTCCGAGGCGTTGAAGGACCTTGGCGACGGCGAAGGCGATGTCGGGACGGAGCTGGTCCACGAAACAGGGGACAAAGAGGGAGATGCGCATGTGGGGAGGGGTAGTGCGTAAAAACAGGTTTGTCAAACGAAGGCGTCAATGGGAGAGGACGAACTCCGCGCACACGGGGTCGGGGGCGCCGAGATCCCCGGAGCGTGTGCCGGGGGAGGAAGCCCCCGCAAGCACGCGGAAACGTCCGGCTTCAAAAAGTCGCATTCCGTCTTCGCGGGTGATTTGCATCCACGAGGCCGGGATCTCAAAGCGCGCGCGTTGGGTCGCGCCGGCGGGGATGTGAAGGCGACGGAAGTCCACGAGCTGGCAGCGCGGAGTCCGCACGCTGGCTTCGAGGTCTTGGAGGTAGATTTGAACGACCTCGTCGCCGTCGCGGGTGGATGTGTTGCGCAGCGTGACTTCGAGCGACAGGTTTTCCCCCGCCGTGATGCGGTCCCGCGAGAGGCTCAGGGATTCGTACGTGAAGGAGGCGTAACTTAGGCCGAAGCCGAAGGGGAATTCGGGGGCCTCGTGCAGGAATCGGTAGCTGCGTCCCTCCATGCTGTAGTCGCTGTAGTCGGGCAGTTGCGCGGTTCCGGCGGGGATGGTGAAGGGGAGGCGTCCGGCCGGGTTGACCTTGCCGAACAGGACCTCTCCGACGGCTTGGCCGCCAGCCTGGCCGGGGTAGCCCACCCATACAATCGCCGCAGCCTTTTCGACCAGTGCCCCGAGGCTGACGGCAGAGCCACCGCAGACCACGATCACCAGCGGTGACGCGCTTTCGGTTGCCACGCGCATCAGGTATTCGTATTGTGTGGGCGGCAGTTCGATGCTGCGGCGGTCGCCGGCAAAATCCGAGAGAATCGCATCGCCTTCCTCGCCTTCCATGTTCGGATCGAGGCCCACGACGGCGATCACGGCGTTGCGTCCGCGCGCGGGGCCGATGCCCCATTCGCAGCGGTTGGGTTTGGGCCGGTCGGGCAGAAAGGCCGTGCAATACTCAATGTTCGTGTCGAGGTCGACCTGGGCGGTGATGCCTTCGAGCAGGGTGGTGAGGCGGTCGTTCATGCCGAAGTAATTGCCCAGCAACACGTCGATGCTCGTGGCAAAGGTTCCGCAGACGTAGTAATTGCAGCCCGATCCGGAGAGAGGCAGCAGGTTGTCGCGGTTTTTCAGCAGGACCACGGACTGGCGGGCCGCCTGCAAGGCCAGGGCAGCGTTTTTCTCGCCGGCAACCTCGCAGCAGCTTGCCATGTCACGCAGGGCTTCTTCTGTTTCGTCAAACATTCCGAGACGGAAACGGGTGCGCAAGAGACGGCGCAGGGATCGGTCGAGGTCCGCGTCGTTGATCAGGCCGGCCTGATAGGCGGCGGGCAATTCCTCGTACACGCAGCCGCAGTTGAGGTCGCAGCCGTTTTTCAGGGCGAGCGCGGCGGATTCGGCAGGCGTGGAGGTGACTTTGTGGTGGGTGTGGAAATCGCGCAGGGCCCAGCAGTCGGAGACCACGTGTCCTTCAAAGCCCCATTCGCCGCGAAGGATGTCGGCCAGGAGGCGCTTGCTGCCGCAGGCGGGTTCGCCATAGACGCGGTTGTAGGCGCCCATGACGGTTTCAACGCCGGCATCGACGAGGGCCTGGAAGGCGGGCAGGTAGGTTTCGCGGAAGTCCTGTTCGCTGGGGCGGGCGTCGAACACGTGGCGGTCGATTTCGGGTCCGGAATGAACCGCGTAATGTTTGGCACAGGCGGCGGTCAGCAGCGTGTCGGGGTCGTCGCCCTGAAGTCCGTTGACCACGGCCACGCCCATGCGGGAGGTCAGAAAGGGATCTTCGCCGTAGGTTTCCTGGCCGCGGCCCCAGCGTGGATCGCGGAAAATATTGATGTTGGGGGTCCAGAAGGTGAGGCCGCGGTACTGGCCGCGTTGTCCGGCCAGCACGGAACGCGCGTACTTGGCGCGGGCTTCAAGCGCGATGGCGCGAAAAACAGTTTTGACGAAATCGGGATCAAAGGTGGCGGCCAGGTTGATGGCCTGGGGAAAAACGGTGGCTTTGCCGTTGCGGGCGACGCCGTGCAGACACTCGTTCCACCAGTTGTAGGCCGGAATGCCCAGATGCGGAATCGCGGGGCTTTGATAGTGAAGCTGCCGCATTTTTTCCAGAGGCGTCATGCGGGAAATCAGGTCAGAGATGCGGGTTTCGAGGGATTGCGAGGGGTCTTGGTAGGGATGCACAGGGAGACTCACGGATAGGTGGGGAAGGGGAGGGGCCGATGTTTCTGGAAAGGGGGAAATTTCAAAAAAACCCTACGCGCGGCGATTCGGATTGTCCAGCTTTTCGCGCCGGGCAATGAGGGTCCGTTTTCAGATTGCTGATTTCTTTTCTATCCGCGCATTTTCGGATAGAGGGCTGAAATGAAATGGAAAATCATTACGGTGGGTAAACCTTCCTTTGGCTGGGTGCGCGAGGGCGTGGCGATGTATCAGGAACGCCTGCGTCCGCTGGTGGATGTGGAGTGGGTGGTGCTGCGCGACGGGCGTCCGGAGCTGTTTGTGCAGGCATCGGAGGGCTGCACGGTGCTGGCGCTGGACGAACGTGGTGCGGACTGGAGTACAGCGCAATTGGCGGCCCGCGTGGCGGGTTGGGAGCAGTCGCGTGTGAAGAACATGGCCCTGTGGATCGGCGGGGCGGATGGACTTGGCGATGTGTTGCGCGCCAAGGCCGACCATTTGCTCTGTTTTGGACGTCTCACGCTGATGCACGAGCTGGCCTTGCTGCTGTGGTTTGAGCAGTTGTACCGCGTGCAGTGTTTGAACCGCGGCCACCCCTACCACCGCGCGTAAACGGACTTCAGGGTTCCGGCGAAAGGTCGAAGAGCAGAACGTAGCCGTCGCCGTTGCCCTGATACGCGGGAATGCCGGGACTGGTGACGACCTGGGCGCTGCGGGCCTGGCCCACAAGGAGACCGCGGTTTCCTTTGGTTTCGATGCGGTAGGGGAGGATGTCGCCAAGCGAGCTGGCAAAACGGGTCTGCATGGTGGACTCCAGCAGAAGCAGGGAGGCACCTGGCTTGTGCGCGGGAAACTCAGCCTTGGACCAGGCATTGGACGTGAAATTCTGACCGATGCTGTGTCGTTGCAGCACGGCGATGCGCCCGTCGGGAAGCGGCGCGAGGTCGGCGGCCCAGGCGGGGGTCACGCGTTTGGACCCATCGCGTCCGATGAGGGTTTTTCCGCGTTCGACGGCGCCGGTGAGTGGGTCGATGCGCACAATTCCGCCCCAGAAGAGGGTGCGGCGTCCGAAGCCCCAGAGGTCTATATTCCAGACGCCGGGTGGAAGAGTTTCGCGGAAGTCGCGGGGGTCGCGGAGGAGGATCGAGTTCCCACCGTCGCCTTTGAGGGACAACAGGAGTTTGCCTTCGGAGTCGTAATTCACGGAATGGACGGCGGCATCGCTGACAAGGTTGTTCATGCGTCCGTCGTCGCCATCCATCGGACTTGGAGTGTAGAGGCTGAGACGGCGGGTGCCCGAGGCGGGGTCCATTACAAAGCAGAAGGGGGACCACCAGGGTTCCTCGGCGGTTTCGGAGGGGGACCAGCCAACGATGCAGAAGCTGCCGCCGTCGGGCGCGGTGCGGAGGCGCTGGATGCGGGTGTTGCCGAGGGTCGGGTGGGGCCAGTCCCAGCCGAGGTGTTGTTTGACCTTGGCCGGATCGATCTGCGGGGTGAAGATGTCCTGTTTCCAGCGGCGGGCGCGCAAATCGGGCGAGAGGCGGCTAACGTGGTCGGGCAGGTGATAGAAATCGCGGTGATCGGGTTTGCGCGCGCCGGGGTCGCGGAGAATCCCGCCGTCGTGCGACACAAGCAGGTCGCCGTCGGGAAGCCGGGCGAGGTCGACGGGTTGCCACTGGTCTTCTCCGAGCGGAGGCGGGACGTGCCAGACCGATTGCCAGCCTTCGAGAAAGGTGCCGCCGAGAATTGTCTTTAGGTCGGCGTCGAGGTGCAGAACAAAGGGCGTGCCGCGTTCGTCGTGGCGGAGGGCATCGATCTGCGGGTCGTGGCGGTGGACAAAAGGGGCCCAACGGGTGAGGGACTTGTGCGAGACATCGGCTGCGGCGATGAGGGGGTGCTGGTGTCGGGGGCAAAGGCCGCGCCCTCGATGCGGTCGTCGCCGCCGCCGCCGAAAAATCCCGCGTGCAGCAGGCGCGGGGCCTGTGCCTGGACAAGCAGGGACAGCAAAAGAAGACCGATTCCGATAACGATACGCATGGAAACGCTTTACCACAGGGGCAGATTGCGGGGCAATGGCAATTCGAGGCTGTGGGGCCTTTCCCTTGGGCCGGGGGATATCCTCGAATTTCGCTTGAAACCATGCAAATTGATAATATCATTGATCATTATGCATGAATACAAACCTAGATTTTTGGAAAAAGACCTTATCAAGGCTCTCGGAAGAGCCCCCGTGGTGGCCGTGTTAGGCCCCCGACAGTGCGGAAAGTCCACGCTGGTCAGGCACCTGATGGAGGGAAAGCGGTCGGTCTATTTGGATCTGCAAAACCGGGCGGACCGGAACAAATTGAATGAGCCGGAGCTGTTTTTCGAGCGTCATGCGGACCAATGCGTCTGCCTGGATGAGATACAGCTTGTGCCCGATTTGTTTTCGGTGCTGCGTTCGGTGGTGGATCAGGTCCGCCGTCCCGGCAGGTTTCTGGTTCTGGGTTCAGCCTCGCGCGATCTCATCCGTCAAAGCAGCGAGACGCTGGCCGGACGCATTGCCTATCTCGAACTCACGCCCTTCTCCTTCGAGGAGATTCACAACGAGTGCCCCTTGGTTGACCACTGGAACCGGGGAGGATTCCCGGAGAGTTGTCTGGCGGCCGATGACGAAAGCAGCGCCGATTGGCGGCGGAATTTCATTCGAACGTTTTTGGAGAGGGACATACCGGATCTGGGTCCCGCCGGGATTCCGGTGCCGCTCATGGAGAGGCTCTGGCACCACATCGCACATCTCCACGGTCAAACCGTGAATTTCAGCAGGCTTTCGGAGGGGATGGGTGTGGCTGTCCCCACCCTGAAGGGATACCTGTCCTTGCTGGAGCAAACCTTTATGATCCGCTTGATGCCGCCTTTTGAGGCGAATCTGAAGAAACGCATGGTGAAATCCCCAAAAATCTATGTTCGGGACAGCGGTCTCCTGCACAGCCTGCTGGATCTCGAAACCCTCGACGACGTGCAGTCCCATCCGGTCTGGGGGGCATCGTGGGAGGGATACGTGATTGAAAACCTCTGCACAGCATTCCCGAAACACCGTGCCGGATTTTTGCGGACGGGAAACGGCGCCGAGGCGGATCTTGTTTTGGAACACCGGGGCGAAAGGATCCTGGTGGAGTGTAAAGCCTCCAAGGCTCCGCGCGCCTCCAGAGGCCTGCACGAACTCATCGGGGATCTCCGCCCCGCCCGCACCTTTCTTGTTGCCCCCGTGGTCGAAAGCTATCCCTACAACGAAGACATCGAGGTTGCTCCCCCGGGCCGCCTGCTGGAAATCATGCGCACTCCTGAATGACGCGACGCCGAATGACCGTGTTCCCGACCTTGACCCCCGCCGATTTCCGGATAAAGGAAGGCGCATGGCAAAATCCAAGCCCAAAACCCTGTTGTTTGTTTGCACCGGCAACACCTGCCGCTCGCCGATGGCGGAGCGCCTGATGGCGCATCTGTGTCGCGGGCTGGAGGGATGGACCTTTGGATCGGTCGGCGTCTTTGCGGCGGAGGGTGCCCCGGCGGCGGCGAACGCGGTGGCGGCCCTCCACGAAAAAGGCGTGGACCTGAACGGGCACCGGGCCCGCCAGCTCACGCCGGCCCTGGCCGCTTCTGCCGATATGCTGGTGGCAATGACCCGTGCCCACATCCCGTATATCCTCGAAATCGCCCCGGAAGCGGCCTCCAAATGCCGCACACTGCACAGTTTTGGGACCGACAATCCCCAGGGCGACGTGATGGACCCCATGGGGAGCGGGATTGATACCTACCGCATCACCCGCGACGAAATTTCTTCCGCTCTCACCGATCTGATTCTGGCTCTGTACGGGCCAAAAACAACTTAAACCCAACCCCTCAACGACAGGAACTTCCATGAAAGTGCTCATTGGCTCCGACCACGGTGGCTTTGACGTAAAATCCAACATCATCCAACTGCTTCGCGAAATGGGGCTAGAGGTGGTCGACGCCGGTGCCAAAGGCCGCGAATCCGTGGACTATCCCGACTTTGTGCACGCGGTGTGCGCGGCGGTGTCGGAAGGCGAGGCGGATTACGGCGTTTTGGTCTGCACCACGGGCATAGGCATGTCGATTTCCGCCAACCGCTACCCTCGCATCCGCGCCGCGCTCTGCACCAGCGCGCATCTGGCGACGATGGCCCGCACGCACAACAACGCCAATGTGCTGGTCCTTCCGGGCGAGCTGGAGGCCCCGGTCCTGGCCGCCATTCTGGAGGCCTGGAACAAACACCGTTTCGAGCCCGGCAGCCGTCATGAGCGCCGCGTCCAGAAAATCAACGGGCTCTTTGAAAAAGCCTACGAACCCCTGGCCCTCGAAGCGGCGGACCCCGAAATATTCGATGTGGTTAAACGCGAGGGCCGTCGCCAGCGCCAGAACATCGAACTGATCGCCTCCGAAAACTATGCCAGCCGTGCCATTCAGGAAGCCAACGGCAGCGTGCTCACGAACAAATACGCCGAAGGCTATCCCGGCAAACGCTGGTACCACGGCTGCGAATATGTCGACCAGGCCGAACAACTCGCCATTGACCGCGCGAAAAAATTGTTTGGCGCGGAACACGTCAATGTGCAGCCCCACTCCGGTTCCGGTGCGAATCAGGCCGTGTATTTCGCCGCGCTGCAACCGGGCGACACGATTTTGGCCATGGACCTGTCCCACGGCGGCCACCTGACCCACGGCATGAAACTCAATTTTTCCGGACGCTTCTTCAACGCTGTGCATTACGGCGTCGATCCCGAAACCGAGCGCCTGAATTACGACACGATCGCCAAACTCGCCGCCGAACACAAACCCCGCATGTTGGTCTGCGGCGCCAGCGCCTACAGCCGCATCATCGACTTCAAACGCATGCGCGAAATCGCCGACAGCGTGGGCGCGCTGCTCTTCGCCGACATCGCGCACATCGCGGGACTGGTCGCCACCGGCTGCCATCCCTCGCCCTTCCCGCACTGTGATTTCGTGACCACCACCACGCACAAAACCCTGCGCGGCCCCCGCGGCGGCATGATCATGTGCAAGGCTCAATACGCGCAGGACATCGACAAGCAGGTGTTCCCGGGCATCCAGGGCGGACCGCTCATGCACACCATCGCCGCCAAGGCCGTCTGTTACCACGAAGCCCTCCAACCCGCCTACCGCGACTACATGCAGCAGGTCGTCAAAAACGCCCAGGCCCTGGCCGCGGCAATGGTCAAAAACGGCCTGCGCATCGTCTCCGGCGGCACCGACAACCATCTGATGCTCGTGGACCTCAGCCCCATCGGCGTGACCGGCAAAGACGCGGCGGAGGCCCTCGATCACGCCTCCATCACCGTCAACAAAAACGGCATTCCCTTCGACAAGAAGAGCCCATTTGTGACCTCGGGCATCCGCCTCGGCACGCCCGCCATGACCACGCGCGGCATGAAAGAGGAACACATGGAGCAGATCGCCAATTGGATCGGACAAATCCTCCGGAATCCCAAGGACGAAGCCCTCCAGAAGAAAATCCGCGGCGAAGTCATTGCCCTGACCGCCCATTTCCCCGTCCCCTGATGCACTGCGCTCAGGGCGGCTTTCCGCTTGCATCCGCCGGGAATCATCGGAGACTGTGACCCATGCACATTGAACGACTTCTCGACATCATGCGGACGCTCCGCTCCGAAAACGGCTGCCCCTGGGACCGCGAACAAACCCTCGAAACTCTCCGTCCCTACGCGGTCGAAGAGGTGTACGAGGTCATCGACGCGATCGACCGTGGCGACGTTAAGGACCACTGTGAGGAACTGGGCGACCTGCTCCTGCAAGTGGTCTTCCAGGCCCAGCTCCGCGAAGAGGCCGGTGAATTCGGTTTCGACGACGTCGCCCGCGCCATTGCCGACAAACTTGTGCGGCGTCATCCGCATGTGTTCGGCGATGTGAGCGTCGCGGACTCGGCCGAGGTGTTGCGCAACTGGAACCAGATCAAAGAAGGAGAAAAAGCGCATAAAGCCGCGCCCAAAGCCGACTCGATTCTCGACAAGGTTCCGCAGAATCTGCCGGGCCTGCTCAAGGCCCACGAATTGCAGAAAACGGCCGCGAAGGTCGGCTTCGACTGGCCCGGAATCGAAGGCGTGCTCGACAAATTGCAGGAGGAATTAAACGAGCTGCGGGTCGAGGTCGAAGCCGGAGACCGCGACAAGGCCCGCGAGGAATTGGGCGATTTGTTGTTTGTGATGGCCAACCTCGGACGTCATTTGGGCGTGCAGGCTGAACAGGCCGTGCAGGACACCTGCATGAAATTCCGGCGGCGTTTCAAGGTCGTGGAAACCCACGCCGCCGCCTCCGGCAAAACGATGTCGGAGCACAGCCTCGCGGAACTGGATGTCTACTGGAACCGCGCCAAAGAGGCCGAACGGAATGGCTAAGGGACGGAGAGGGTCCTGGCCGGGTCTGGGCGTGGCGCTGCTGGCCCTTTTTTTCGTCCTCTATACGCCGACAGGGGACCGCCTGTACCGCGCGCCCTCGCCCTCGGCTCTTTGGATGAGCCGGCACCGCGCCCTCGGTCCGCGTTTGCCGGAACTGGCCACACAGCCCGTTCCCCAGGCCCTCGCCCTGGCCGGCGGCTTGGACGAAGATGATCTGCAGGACCTCCGCGACGACCCCGCCACCCGCTTTTGGTACGGGCATCTTTTGTCGGGCGACGCTTTGCTCGTGCATGAACCCTTTTTAGGGCCGTCGGGCGAAAAAGGCTGGGTTGTGGTCAGTCATGTGGGCTGGCGCCACGCGCATTTGCGTTTGATCTCCGACCTCGGAGTGCTCAAACGCTGGCAGCGCATCGGGTCTTCGCAGGGGCGCAGCTTGTGGATGCGGCGCAGCAAATCCAAACGCAGTACCTGGGTGTTGGCTCTGCGGCAGGGGACGCTGGTCGCGGTGCGTCACCCGAACCCGCTCGCCATCCACGAAGTTCTGGCACGTTTGGATGGACAGATTCCCCACCTCGCCGCGATACGTCCCGATGTGGCCGACTGGCAGCGACAGGAACAGCACACGGACGATGAAGGCCGCTGGATGGGCGGACCCTTTCTGAGCAGCCCCGTGAATCTGCGAATGGAAACGGGAGCGGATCTGCTCGTGAAAACCGATGGGGCAGCGATCCACGATATGTTGTCCTGGACCCCCTCCCCGGAAACCCGTGCCTTTGCCTCCCGTTTTGCCGGGGCGCAGGTGCTGGCCACGGCCCGGATTCCGCCCCACGAAACACGGCCGGGGGGCCAGTTGTTTGTGATGGCCCCCCCGTACAGCACCCTGGTGTCTTTTCTCGGGGTTCCTTCTCTCGTTTGGATTTCCCCGGCCACGGACGCGGCGGATGCGTTTGCTCAGGCCCGACGCCTGATGAAAGAGGCTGAAGTCCTCCTTGAACAGCCTTGGTCGGAAGACGCCCGCGACCCGAACATCCCTGTATTTGTTCCTGAAGACCCGCTCTGGGTGGCCGCCCTCGGCGAACGCAGTCGCCCGGCTGCGACCTATCTTGAGGGTCATCTTGTGCTCGCGTTTGGACGCCAGACGCTGGAACGTCTGCTCCTTCGCCACCGCAGTGAACAGGCCCGCTTTGAAGAGCGGGATGTGCGCTGGAACGACGACAACGGCCTGTTCTGGATGGATGTCGCCAAAAGTCTGGAGGTGGCCCAGCCCTTTGTCCTTTTGGCGGGACTGCAAAATCCCACGCCGGAACAGGCGGCAACGGGTGCAGGACGGGGTAAACGGGTCGTTCCTGTTCTAAACGCTCTGCAATCGTTGCGCATAATCAGTATTGCGAAAACGGAAGGCTTTGGCGCGGAAGGTATAGGCGTCGCACTGACATTTTTCAGCACCAGGGATGAAATCCCCCACTGAGTGCTGCATCCTGAGAGAAAAAAGTTTTGTATTTTTTGAGTTGGCCTGAAGTATGCTTATAGACATACTGAAAGCAATATGGACGTTATGACAGAAATCAAAACCTTCTCGGATACCTTGTTTGCGGACTGGAGCTTCTCCAGCTCGGCCTCGGGGTTGATTTTTGTGCTGCTGTATTTTACCGCCAGTTGGTTGGTGTGTGTGGCTGGGGCCTTTTGCAAAGTGCGTGAAACCCAGTTTTATGTGGGGTTGTTGTCGGTGGGGATGGGGTTGGTCGTGTCCTTTTTACTGGCGGGGATTTGTCGATTTTACTTGCCCGACCTGGCTTCCTCCTTCACGCCCTGGGGCCTGATGATTTTCTCGATGTTGATTTCCGCGCTGGTGTTCTCCGTGCCTCTGGTGCAATGTTTTTGGCAAATTTCCTATCCGCGGGCCCTGATGACTCTGGCGGGCGGCTACTTCCTCTTTCTGGCGGTTATGTTGGCAGTCCAGGTCTACATGCAACCGGATGTGAGCCTTCCTGCGCGCCTGAAAATACCGATTTTTATGGATCAGACGCCGCCACGTTGATTTTGGGATGGACCTTGGCGAAAAAATGGGAGAAGGGTGATTTTTACCCTTGGGTTTACATCCTATTCCAGAATCCCTATGCACTCCTCCCTTCAGCCGTTTCTGATCCCTGGCCATGTTGAATTGTTTTCGGGGGAGGGCGGGTTCCCGTGTCTGCGGCTGCGGGCGTCGGGAGGATCGGCAACGGTGTATGTGCACGGGGCGCATGTGACGGACTTTGTTCCGGAGGGCAAAGCCCCGGTGTTGTGGATGAGCCGCGCGAGTGTTTTTGCCGACGGAAAACCCATCCGCGGCGGAATTCCAATTTGCTGGCCCTGGTTCGGACCTCATGCGACGGATGCGGCGCGCCCCGCCCACGGGTTTGCGCGTCTGCGCGCCTGGTCGCCACTGGACAGCTCCGTTTTGCACGATGGGCGCGTGCGTCTGCGTCTGGGCTTCCAGCCGGAAGGCGCGGAGACGGCCTTGCTGCCGGCCAGCCTGCGGGTCGAAATGACCCTGACCGTGGGCGCGGCGCTGGAGCTGCACCTATGCAGTATCAACGACGGCCCGGATCCGGTGGTGTTTGAAGATGCCCTGCACACGTATTTTGCCGTGGGCGATCTGGCCGGCGTCGCCGTCGGGGGTCTGGAGGAGAAGGTTTACATCGACAGAATGGACCAGAAACGCAGCAAGATTCAGCAAGGTTTGATCCGCTTCACGGCGGAAACGGATCGGGTGTATGAGGACCGTTCCGCCTGCACGGAGATCATCGACGAGGCGGGAGGGCGGCGGATTCGCATCGAAAAGTCCGGCAGCGCCAGCACGGTGGTCTGGAACCCCTGGATTGCCAAGGCCAAAGCCATGCCCGATTTCGGGGACGAAGAATGGAAGGAAATGTGTTGCGTGGAGAGCGCCAATGCCGGGTCAGCGCGGGTGATCCTGCTGCCGGGAAACCGTCACGAAACGCGCGTGAGGATTTCCGTGGCCTAACCATACGCAGATCCGAGGTGTTTCAGACCCAATTGCAGGGACGTTTACAAGCCCAAGCTGATGTCGGTATGGAAGGGGGAGGCGGGGTAATCATCCTGGTTGACCAAATTGCAGCCCTCGGGATTGATGGCCCATGCGTAGCAGGCGGCCGCCGGATGAGGAATGTCGGGATGCCACAGTTCCAGTTCTTCGCCGTCGATGCGGGAATGAGCCCAGACAAAATTGCGCCGGGAATCGGCGATGGCAAGCCAGCGAATGGGTCCGTTGTCGCGGGTGCGGAGTCCGGCGGCGTCGTCGAAGGAAAGACGGAGTCGTCCGTTGGCGCTTTGGCGAATTCCGCGCAAGCGGGGGCCTCCGGGGAGTCCGCCGCGGCCATAGACCCTGGCGAGAGCCCACTGCGCAAGACGCAGGCCCACGGTTTTTTTGTCTTTGGGATGAATGTCCATCGCATCGCCCACATCGATGGCGACGGCCATTCCAACGTTGGGGAGTTTGAGTGCCGCGAGCTGGGCATCGCGGAGCAGGGACCATCCGGTTTTTTCGCAGGGAATTTCTTTGGCCGGCTTATAGTTTGCCAGTTGCACGATGAGGAAGGGGAGAGGTCCCTGTGCCCACACGCGGCGCCAGTCATCGATCATGAGCGGGAGCAGACGGCGGTAGAGGGGGCCTTCGTCTCCATTGGATTCTCCCTGATACCAGAGCCAGCCACGGATGCCGTAGCCAAGGACGGGGCCGTTGCGGCTGTTGAACATCGAGTAGGGGGCATTGGGCTGGTCGGGGCCGTTGCCGCCTTGAAAGGTTCCCGGCGGCGCAGTGATGATGCCCCAGTTTTGTTCGATGGCAAAGGTCCAGTCGCCCGCAAGCACAACCGCTGCTTTTTCCTCTCCGGCAGGACCTAGTTTCATGCGGGAGGCTGGCCCGGTCATGCCTCCGTGATACTGATGCGAACGGACGCGCACAGCGATGAGCAGAGTGTCGCTCTTGTTCGTGAGTTCGGCGGAAATCTCGTACTCGCGGGGGGTGGACCAGGAGTTGGGGTTTTCCCATCCCATGCTGCCCACCTGCACGCCGTTGACGTAGGTTTGGTCGTGTTTATCGATGCAGCCCAGGTCAAGTTTCAGGGGCCGTCCGCGCCAGGCGGCGGGGAGTTTCACGAGTTTGCGGAACCAGAAAATGCCGTTGAAGTCATGGCCCTGATCCTGCCAGCGGGAGGGCAGGGGCATGGAGGGCCAGCGGCTGTCGTCGAAGTCGGGGGTGGCCCAGCCCGCGTCGAGGCCGGGATTGCCGGGCTGTTCGGGGCCTTTGGCCTGAAACCACGCATCAAAGTTTGGAAAGATCTCCGTTTCGGAATCCACGGGGCCGTAGAGGAGGCGTTCGTAGGTTTCCACCTCCTCAACACCTTCGGGTAGGGTCATCAGCGCCTCGCGGGAGAGCCAGGCCTGGATGCGCGTGCCGCCCCAGGCGTTGGCGATGAGGCCGATGGGAACGTTGAGTTCCTGATGGAGTTTGCGTCCAAAGTAGCCGCCCACGGCGGAGAAATTGGCGAGGGTGTCCGGAGTACAGCGAAGCCAGCGTCCGCAGGGGTTGCTTTGGAGATTCGCACAGGCGGGGGTGGAGACGCTGAGCAGGCGGATTTCAGCGAGATCGCACCCGGCGGATTGTTCGCCGTTGGGGTCCACCTGGGACAGGAGAAACTGCATGTTGGACTGTCCGGAGCAGATCCAGACATCGCCAACAAGGATGTCGTGGATGGCCAGACGGCTTTCCCCGCTGTGCAGCATCAGCTCGTAGGGTCCACCGGCCGGCAGGGGCGGGATGCGGATGAGCCAGAAGCCATCGGGGTTGACCCGGGTTTCCGCTGTCGAGCCCGCAAGGGTTGCGTGGACCTTTTCCCCTGGAGTTCCTGTGCCCCAAACGGGGATGGGAGTGTCCCGTTGCAGGACGGCGTGGTCGTGAAAAAGCGGGGCGGGGGCGAGGATGTTTTTGCTCATAGGGATGTTCAACCTGGGGAGGTGTGTTTTTGGCTTAGCCACTTTTGCAGCTTCAGTTCCAGTGTTTTTGAGAGAATGGGCTTGGGAAGGTAGTCGTCCATGCCGGACGTGAGGCACATGGTTTCGTCGCCTTGCATGGCATGTGCCGTCATGGCGATGATGGGGATATCCCGATTGGGGCTTAAGGGGTTGAGTTTTCGAATGTGCCGGGTGGCCTCCAATCCGTCCATCACCGGCATTTGCACGTCCATCAAAACAAGATCAAAGGTTTCACTTTCCAACGCGGCGAGGGCTTCGGCCCCATTGGTGGCGCTGTGGGTTCGCATCTTGAGCTTTTTGAGCATGCCTTCCGCCACCATCCGATTGACCGGGTTGTCCTCCACCAGCAGGATACGAGGGGCTTCGCTGGGTGTGGGTTCGACAGGAGTGGAGGGCAGGGGGGTACGCGGTAAGATGGATATCGGACGGGTACGGACCCACAACGCTTGTTGCAGTGTATCGAGCAGAGAGGAGGCTCTCACTGGCTTGGAGAGCCAGGCGCAGAATCCAGCCTGCTCCAGGCGCTGGCTGTCGCCCGAGTGGCCAATCGAAGTCAGCAGGATCATTCGCATGGAGGCGTAGGCTGCATCGAGGCGGATGACCTGGGCCAGGGCCACGCCGTCCATTCCCGGCATTTGCATGTCCAGAATGGCCGCCCGGTAAATGAGGCCCTGTGCTTTCGCCCGGCGCAGCAGCACGAGGGCTGAAGGACCGTCCTCCGCCTCCTGCACCTGGAAGCCCCAGGCTTTCAGCTGGGTGAGGAGCACCTTTCGGTTGGTTTCGTTGTCGTCCACCACCAGAATCCGCGCCCCATGAAGGTCTGCTGCGACGGAGTTCGAAAGATCGGCGTCCCCGGAAGGGTTCTCTTCTGTACCAGGCGCAAAACCAAGGGTGAACCAAAAGGTTGTTCCACGGCCCGGCTCCGATTCCACCCCGACCGCGCCGCCCATCAATTCGGTCAATTGTTTTGCAATGGCCAGGCCCAGTCCTGTGCCGCCGAAACGGCGTGTGCTGGAGGTGTCCACCTGACTGAATTTTTCGAAGAGCAGTTTCAGTTTGCTCTCCGGAATCCCGATGCCCGTGTCTTTCACGGAAAAGCGCAACCAACAGAGGTCCGGGGCTTGTCCCGTGCCGGACGACGCCTTTCCCTCCGGGGCCAGGGTCCTTTCCACCTGCAACGTGATCTCCCCATGCTCAGTGAACTTCACCGCGTTGCCTGCCAGATTCAGCAGAATCTGCCGCAGACGGATGGCGTCGCCACACAAGCGGTCCGGCACGTCTGGTGCGGCATCGCAGATGAACTCGACATCTTTGTTCTGTGCCCGCAACGCGAGCGGGGCCATGGCTTCGGCGAGCAGTTTCCGCAGGCTGAAGTCGGCTGCATCCAGGGCCATTTTACCGGCCTCCATTTTGGAGAAATCGAGAATGTCGTTCAGCAGCGACAGCAGGGATTCGGCGCTGCTCATGGCCGTTTCGGCAAAGGAACGCTGTTCGTCGTTCAGGGGGGTGTCCAGCAGCAGGCTGGTCATGCCGATCACCCCGTTCATCGGGGTGCGGATCTCGTGGCTCATGTTGGCGAGGAACTCGCTCTTCGCCCGGTTTGCCGCCTCGGACTTCTCGCGGTGCAGGCGCAGGGCCTCCTCCATCTCGCGGCGCAGACGGATGCTGGCCATCATTTCCGCAAACACCGCGAGCAGGCGCTTTTCCTGCTCTTGGATAACATGCGGTTTGCGGACGAAGTCGAAACCAACAAAGCCCAGGCAGCGTCCGGAATCCATCATGGGCATGGCCAGCAGGCTGCGGACGCCCTGCGACTCGAGAATGCGGCGTTCGGGATCGTCCGTTGCCAGGTCCCCGACATCCCGGATGTGCATGGCCTCGCCGCGCTGATGCGTCTCCACCCACTCCCTGTAGTCTGACATCGGCACGTTCTGCATGTCCTGAAGGAGGGAACGGATTCCCGCCTCACACCATTCATGGGTGTTGCGGCAGATTCCACAGTCAAAATCATACTCGAAAAGATACACCCTGTCCGCGCCCACAAAACGGCCCAGTTCGCCCAGGGAGCCCTGAACCTCCACGTCCACCCGGTCGAGCGGAAGGTGGATGTAGGTCGCGGCGATGCGTGTCAACAGTTCCTGCATTCGAACCTGAGAGCGGCGCTCCTCCTCCACCGACATCGCAAACCCCGCCAGACGCAGGAAGTTGAGCTGGTCCTCGAGCAGTTTCACATCTGTCTGATAGACCACACACAGAGATCCGACGGCCTGTCCGCGGCATTTGACCGCCATGCCGACGTAGGTCGACAGGCCATAGGTCTTCACATTTGGGTCGCTGTCGGCGTATGCCGAGGATTGCAGGTCGCGCACCACCGTCGGCGCATCCTTTCCCTGCCGGATGATGTCGTAACAAATATGCCCATCCGGAGAGTCTTCGGGCTGGAAATCCGGCGGAGTATGCCATTGACCGACCGAGCACAGCAGTTTTTCATCCAGACGGTTGTACAGCGCACAGGTCCCGCCGAGCAGGGTTCCGCACACGGCCACCAGGCGATCAATGTTCGCCTGGGAGTCGGCGCTGAATTCCAACAGGCACTGTGCAAAGGCCCGCAAGCGCTCTTCGGACGCTTTGCGCTCGGAGATGTCGGCAAAACACTCCAGTAGTTTCTCCCGTCCCCCCAGCCGGACCCGCCGGACGGTTTTGAGAATCGCGCGCCGACTGCCATCCGCGCAGAGCATCACCCGTTCCGAGTGGTCCACCGTTTGCCCCAGATCGCAGACGGGACAGGCCCCTTCCTGGGCGGGACAGAGGAGTTTGTGGCAGCGTTTGCCGATCAGGAGTTCCGCATGGGCGCCGAAGAGGCCTGCCGCGTGTTCGTTGATGATTTCGATCTGCCTCGTGACGGGGTCCACGATGACCACACCTGCGGGAAGGTTCGTCAGCAGCTCGCGTTGGAAGGCCTCGGATTCCCGCAGGGTATCCTGCTGGGCGCGAATGCCGACATCGGTGCGGCGGAGCATGACGAAGACCAGAGCCAGCAGGGAGGCCAGCACCAGCAGAGCGCCCGCGCCTGCCGCCAGGCGCACGTGCTGGTGGGCGGCTTTCAACGCCGTGACATCGTGCAAGAGCAGGAGAACCCCGACGTGATGCCCGGAGGCATCGGCCATGGGCTGGGTCAAGGCCCTCCAGGTCTTGTTGTCAAAGTGAATGTCCTCAAACGTTTCGATGGCGGCTTGAGTTGTGACGTTGATGAGATCCCCCGCCTCGGAGGGCAGAGGGATGGAACTATAAATGATGGCATGATTGGCAAGGCGCTCCCAGTGGGCGTCGCGGCCGAGCATGGTCATGCCCTCTTCCCAGCGCCTGCGCTCAAGTGCATCTTTGCGGATCGCCAGGATCGTGAGGATACCCTCGAAGGCTTCGATGCGTGAGAATACGTCGTCGATCTCCTTGCCCAGTTCCAGATAGCCCAGGAGTTTTCCGTTCTGGACCACCGGACGCACCACGCGGAGGACAAACGTGCCCAGGGGCCCCAGTTCGATGCCCCAGGCCAGATCCTGGGTTCGCTCGGCTTCCAGAGCCGTGAAGCGATTAAAGGTGTCCCCGTGTTTTTCAGGATTGTGGACCCGCAGCAGGCAGACGCGGTGGGGGTCGGAGAAGTAGAAATGGGTGAGGGCGACCCGCGTGTTCAGTTCATCAAACAACGGTTTGGACATCTCCAGCAGACGCGGGCGGTCCCCTGCGGCGAGCGCCGCGATGAGTTCTGGATTGTGCAGCAGGGGAACCAGTGCGGCGTCGAGTCCGCGCGCCTGCTCCTCGAGGAGTTGTTGCACATCTCCGGCGGCTTGTTGCTTCACCAACAGACTCACATTGCGCAGATGATCTTCTTCCAGGTGTAACAATCCCCAGGAGGCCCCCCCGATCAACAGGAGAAGAATCAGTGCCAGACCCGGCAGCAAACGACGCAAAACGGGTTTGGGGGACGCCGGACTGAAAGCGGAGGACGCGATCACGGCGGCAAAACCCATCAGGGGCAAGAGCACGAGGCTGAGTGGAATCGCAGAGCGGGCGAACACGGTCCATTTCCAGTCCTTGGCATCAATGTCCATGCCCACCACCGTCACATACCTTCCTGTCGCAGGGTCCTTCAAGGGGATTTGCGCTGCGATCCAGGTTCCCCAGCGGTTTTCAAAGGGACCCATCGCCAAACCGTTTGGGCTGTTGAAGACCTGCAGCTCCTCGGGAGTGATTTCTTCGTAGATCTGTCCTGCGGGCGATTCGTCCTCCGAGCCAGGAGGCTCGCTGTCGGCAAAAAAGAAAACGGTTCCATCGTCGCGGCGCCCCATCAGATACACGAAGCGGCACTTCGGATTTGCGGCGCGGATTGCGGCAAGCTGGGTTTTGAGGCGCTGGTACTCCGGAAGCGCCAGATCCGATTCGTGTCCACGAAGGGCTTGCACCTGTTCGAGGTTCAGTGCCCCGGCCACCACGCGCGTCTGCGCAAGCAATTCCTCACGCATCGTGTGGTCAACGTTGGCGCGGAATCCCCACACAAATGCAAGACTGACGAGCCCCAGTGCGGCTAAAAGAAACCAGCGGAGGCGCAGGGAGATCCCGGCGGGGACTTGGAGGAGGCGGGGGGGCTGCGAAAGGGACATTCACCGAAATAAAACATGTTTCGCAGAGGGACGCAACTTTATAGTGTATGCCAGGTATGCAATTTTCCTATTCATCGGAATGTACCTTTCGGGTGTGGGTTTTTGAGACTTTTGCATCTGCCAGAGGCTCGCCGAACAAACAACCCGTGTATGGGCATCTGGAACGCTTGACGGTGGCTTTGAGCAACGGTTTCGGATGGCGTCCAGTTCGCGGGACGGCCTTTCGGAGCGGTTGACCCTGCATGGAAATTCGTTTAGATTTTAGACATGCGATTCCTTATTTTTTATCAGTATAAACGAGCTGCGCCTATCCCAAATTTCCCCGTGTGGGTACTTTTTAAAATCAGCCATGCCTCGCAACGTGCCCCTTGTGCTTCGATCCCCCCACACGCACTGCACAAGTCCCTCCATCCTTCCTCGCTATGAAAATCACATTTTCCTCTTTTACCCTCTTCGCCGTGCTCGTTTGGGCCGCCGCCACGGCCTTTGCCCAGCAGACCTTTGACCCTGCCAATCCGCCGACCTCGGCGAACCCGCCCACAGAGCTTTACAACGAATACACCGGCACCTACAGCCATCAAAAAGGGCCGAAAACGGTCCTCGTGTTTCTCGTGCGCCCCAGCGACGGCCCGGCCTGGGCCTCACCGCCCACCTTCGCCACGCTCGATGGCCAGCTCAACACCGCCTCAGCCAACTACTACAACAACTACAGCCACCGGCAGACCTGGTTCGGCCCGAAGCGCCGCAACAGCATGGACATCCCGCGTCTCGTCGTTACCCCGGTGTTGAATTTGCCGGGCACGACGGCCTCCTACATCAATGGCTTCGGCCTGCTCCAATCCGACTGCCTCGCGGCCGTTCGCGCCCTCGGCGGCACATGGGCTGCCGGGCAGGTGAATGATTACAACAACTTCGACCGCTGGGTCGTGATGAGCAATACGAAACTCATCAATTCCACCGGCCTCGCCTACGTCGGCGCCCGCTTCGCCTGGACGGGTGGCAGCCTCTCCGGCGGCGTCGCCGAACACGAGTGGGGCCACAACTGGGGCGTCTATCACGCCAACGCATGGAATGTCCCTTCCGGAGCCGCCCCCCGCTCGCCCTCCGGTTCCCACGAAGAATATGGCGACGGATGGGATCTCATGGGCGGCAACAACGTCGCCTCCGGCTTTAATGTGCTCTTTCACGAATCCCTCGGCTTTCTCGAACGCTCCCGCAACGAGGTCGTCGATGTCGCCACCAGCGGAACGTATCGACTCTACGACTACATTCATCCCGACCGCCGCCAACCCGCTGCACTCACTCGCGGGCTGCTGATCCCGATGTCCAACTTCACCGAAAACAAATGCATCTTCCTCGGCTTCGGTCACGTTGCCACTGGCACCGACCTTCGCACGGTCTGGAACCGCAACGCCGTCACCGTGCATACCGCTCTCGCGATCAACGGCTCCAGCCGCATCGACACCACCCCCGGTTCGATCATTGGCAGCGATGCCGACGACAGCGCTATCAAGATCGGCCGCACCTACTCCGAAGGCCCCGCCGTCAACGGCACCCAGATGTATGGCGGTTTCCACATCACCCCCGTCGCGCGCGGCGCCGATACCGTCAACGGCCAGACCCACGAATGGATCGACGTCGTCGTCAATTACCAGAATGCCATCACCAGCAACGCCGCACCCTCCGCCTCTTTCGAGGTCTCCTCGACCGCTGGCTCCGCCAACTCCCCGCTCAGCCTCACCGTCACCGCCTCCGACCCCGACGGCGACCCCCTCGCCTACGATTGGGACTTCGGCAACGGTGCCTACAGCATCACCAACTCCGCCTCTCAATCTCCCACCTACACCAGCCCCGGCCTCTACCTCGTGCGCTGCACCATCAGCGATATGAAGGGGCAGACCGCCACCGCCTACCAATGGGCGAACATCGCCAACCAGCCCACCCAGCCTGCCACCACGACCACCACCGCTGCCGGACTCCATTACCGCACCTACGCTGGCACCTGGTCCGCCCTCCCCAATTTCGACCATCTCCAGCCCACTTCCTCCGGCACCTGCTCCGGCTTCGATCTCACCGTAAAACCCAGCTCGGATAACTTCGCCATCCTCTACACCGGCTACCTCGAAGCCCCCACCACGGATATCTATCAATTTGAAATCCTCTGCGACGATGGGGCCAAGCTCCTCATCGATGGTCAGACAGTCGTCACCAACGACGGTCTCAAGCTCTCCGCTCTCAACAAAACCGGCAACATCGCTCTCGCCGCTGGTAAACACTCCCTGCGCCTCGAGTATTTCCACAAGGACGGCACCGAGACCCTTCAGGTTAAATGGTGGCGCATCGGCCAACCCCAAGCGGTCATCCCCACGACGAACCTCCTCCAGAGCGACTGGGCAGGCAACCCAGCTCCAAGCGTAGCGATCACCTCGCCCACCCCGGCGGATAGCTTCATCGTCAACTCCGGCATCGCCATCGCCGCCACCGCCTCGGCCACCACCAGCATTACCAAGGTCGTCTTCTTCGCCAACGGCAGCGTGCTCGCCGAAGACGCCACCGCCCCCTACACCATCGTCTGGCCCAAGGTCTCCGTTGGCAGCCAAACCCTCACCGCCATCGCCTACGATTCCACGGGACGCTGGACCAAATCCGCCCCCGTCACCTTCTCCGTCGTCAGCCCTGCCCCCACCAACGGGATCGGCATCAACTTCGGTGCCAACGCCAGCGATAAACAAGTTTTTGCCAACGAGGCGGCCGGGGCCGTCTATGCCTACAGCAACTGGAATAACCCCTCCACCGCGACCGCCACCTCTGCCGCCCTCCTAGATCACGTCGGCAACACCTCCCCGGCCAAGCTCACCTTCGCCGCCGACGGCACCCGATCCGGCGCCATGACATCCAACGCCGATACCTCCACCGCCAACGGCAAACTCCTTCGCGGCTTCCTCATGCGCGACTATGACATCGAACCGGCCATCGAACACAACCCCTACGCCCGCATCACCGATATCCCTTACGCCGCTTACGACGTTTACGTCTATTTCGACGGCTTGGAGACTTATCCCGAGGACGCAGCCGCCCAGCGCTACCTCCTCACCCCCACCGAAGGCGGCACCCCAAGTGTGCGCTTCGGACGAAACTCCCTCATCTCAAGCGACGGCAAAGGCGATTACCCGACTTACGACACTTGGACAGGCTTCCGCGAAGCCACCGCCACCGCCCTCACCGACCCGGCCGACAAACTCGCCGGTAACTACGTCGTTTTCCGCAACCAGACCTCCGCGGGCTTCAAACTCGAAGCCACCCGCCGCGATGGCTCTACCACGGGCACTACCGGCCGCCACAAACGCTACTTTTCCGCCATTCAGATTATTCAGGTCACGCCGACTGCCCCCGGCCTCATCCTCCGCCAGACCGGCGGCTCCACCGCCGTCTCCGAGGCCGGCACCCTCGACACCCTCACCCTCGCCCTCGCCTTCGCCCCCACTGCCGATGTCACCGTCACCGTCTCCCCCGACGCCCAGCTCACCACCGACAAAACCTCCCTCACCTTCACCCCTGCCAACTGGCAAACCGCCCAGACGATCTCCCTCGGTGCAGTCAATGATACCGCGAACGAAGGTCCTCATACCGGCCTGCTCACCCTCACAGCCACCGGTGGCAACTACTCCGGTCTCGCGGCCCGCACCCTGAGCGCCGCCATCACCGACGACGACCAACCCATCATCAACGTCACCTCCAACGGCAACGCAAGGGAAGCCGCCAGCCCCACCCCGCAGACCTTCCGCTTCGCCCGCAGCGGCACCGCCTCCCTTGCCGGTGCTATTAGCGTCAACTTCACACTCTCTGGCACCGCCGACACAGCCGCCGACTTCACCCTCTCCGGTGCCTCCGTTTCCTATAACAGCACCACGGGCAATGGTTCCGTGATCATTCCCGACGGTCAGAGCCAAGTCGTATTAACCCTCACCCCCCTTAACGACCCCACCAAAGAAGCCTGGGAAACCGCCACGCTCACCCTCCAGGCGCAGCCCACTTACACGCTCGGAACCCCCACCGTTGCCTCCATCACCATCGCCGACGACGACGCAGTGGATTACCTCACAGAAGCGTTCAGCAATAATATCGGCAGCCGCCTTTTCGACCTCAATAACCTGTCGATCACCTTCACTCCCTCCGGCGGCTCCTACACCGCCCAGACCACCCCCGTCACCGCCTTCCCCTCCGGCACGTCCGGCTTCACCGCCTACGACGAAGGGGCGATGAACAGCGGATCCACGGACGACGGGTATTGGATCCAGGCACTCGCCACCCCGTTCACGTTTTTCGGCGTGAGTTACAACACGCTCAAAGTCGCCACCAACGGCTACCTCTTCTTCGCCTCCACCAATTACAACGGCAACGACCTCAACGGCACGGCGGACGCGCATTTTGTCGTCGGCTCGCCCCGCATCGCCGGCCTCGGCCTCGACCTCCATCCCGGCACGGGCGGCACCATCAACTACCAGCGTATCACCACCGCAGGGCAGCAACGCCATGTCTTTTACTACAACGCCGTGCGTTTCGTCGTCGCCAGCGGCACCACCAGCTTCCAAATTGAACTCTTCGACGACGGGCGCATCCGCATCACCCACATCGGCTCCACCTTGACCAACCCGAGCATCGTCGGCCTCTCCAGTGGCGTCGCCAACACCATGCCCTCGCCTTACTTCGAGACCACGTCGTCACCTCGGCCGTTTTTCAACAGCGACCTCAGTCTCTACGGCGGCACAGCCATAAACCTCGCCCCCGCCTTTGCCACCACCCCCCCCCTCAGCACCACCGTCGGCAGCACTTATTCCTACAGCCTCGCCGCCACCGATGCCAATGGCGACTCCCTCACGCTGACCGCACCCACCAAACCCGCGTGGCTCACTTTCACCGATCACGGCAACGGCACCGCCACCCTCACCGGCACGCCCCCGAGTCCCTCCACTGCCAATATCACCCTGCGCGCCTCCGATGGCACCACCTCCACCGACCAGACCTTCGCCCTCACCGTTGCTCCGAGTGGTGGCAACACCGCGCCCACCTTCACCAGCACCCCCGCGCTCTCTCTCAGCGTCGCCGACACCTACACCTACAACATCACGTCATCCGACGCCGACGGCCATGCGCGCACCCTCACCGCCACCGAACTTCCTGCATGGCTCACTCTCACCGATAACGGCAACGGCAGCGCCACCCTCACCGGAAAGGCGCCCAATACCCACGTCGCCACCCATCCCGTCACTCTCCTCGTCTTTGATGGCATCACGAGCACGACCCAAACGTTCACCCTCACGCTTAACCGCCCCCCAGTCATCACCCTCACGGCTCCAGCCCTCGGAATTGCTCAAATCGCCAGTCTCGCCAACGCCTTCAGGCTCTCCGCCACCGTCACCGATGACGGCCTGCCCGCTTCGCCTCCTGCCATCACCACGACATGGAGCCAGCTCAGCGGTCCTGGCACCACGACCTTCGCAGATGCCTCCGCCACCACCACCTCGGCCACCTTCTCCGCCCCTGGCACCTACCGCCTCCGCCTCACCGCCAACGATGGTGCCGCCAGCACTTCAAAAGACATCGTTATTTACGTTGAAACCACTGCCGCCCTCACCACCGGCCTGCAAGGTTACTGGAGGTTTAACGAAGCTTCTGGCACCAGCGCCGCCGATAGCTCTGGCAACGCCAAAGACCTCACCCTCAGCGGCACCGTCACCTTCGGCAACGGTCTCGAAGGCAATGCCTATAACGGCAGCGCAGCCGACACCCAATTCGCCGCCAACACCACCCTCACCCAGCCGACGGCGCTGACCTTCTCCGCCTGGGTTAACTCCAGTGTCTCACCCGGCGACGGCGGCAACTTCCGCTACCTCCTCGCCTTCCGCCAAACCACCAATACCCGCGCCGCACTCTCCCTTCCCAGCGCCAAGAAAAACCTCCAATTCCGCAGCTCGCACGCCACCCAGGGCGTCTGGGATGTCACTGGCTACACCGTGCCCGCCAGCGAATGGTTCCACGTCACTGTCACCTACGACCAATCCTCCACCGCCAATAATCCCATCGTCTATATCAACGGCGCAGCCGTCACTGTCACCCGCACCACCGCACCCTCGGGCTCGGTGAACACTACCGACGCCACCCGCATCGGCGGCAGTGGCGGCAACGCTGCCCAGGCATGGAAAGGCCGCATCGACGAAGCCCGCCTCTACAACCGCATCCTCTCGGCCGACGAAGCCGCCTTCCTCCCGCTCACCGCCACGCCCAATCAAGCACCCGCCATCACCGCTGCCTTACGCGATCCCATCCCCGCCGGTGCCACCACGGGCACCCTCATGGGCAGCGCCACGGATGACGGATTACCCGCCGACCCTGGCACCCTCACGAGCACTTGGAGCACACTCAGCGGCCCAGGTGCCGTGACCTATGGCAACGCACTTGCCCTCGAGACCACGGTTTCTTTTTCCGCCCCCGGCACCTACACCCTCCTGCTCACGGTCAGCGATGGGGAATCCAGCGTCGTCCAAGACCTCACTATCACCATCATCAGCCCGTATTCCACCTGGGCCGCCGCCGCCAAACTCATCGGACCCGACGCCGACCCCGACGCCGACCCCGACGAAGACGGTCTCACCAACTTCTTCGAGTACGCCCTCAACCGCAACCCCCTCGAAGCCTCCCCGGGAACGTTGAACCTTCTCCCGGGTACTGAAACAAATCCCCAATTCAGCTTCCTCCGCGCCCGCGCCGAACTCACCTACACGGTGCAGGTCTCCCCCAATCTCGGTGCCTGGGCCGACCTCGCCACCAACCCCGGCAGCGTCAGCCTCACCACTCCCGTCACCGTCACCGATCCGCAGGCCCTTCTCCCGAACATCCCCCGATTCTACCGC
>CAZCFM010000032.1:0-32513 GCA_964497855.1 uncultured Verrucomicrobiota bacterium
TCACATGCACAAAGTAATCCCCCGACTTCGGCAGGATCCGCAACCCCCGCTTCCGTTCCTCACAAGCTCCCGCCCACACACTCGGAATCGTCATCACACCATCGGATTTTTTCGGTTTCATGCCACTAATCTACCCCATCTCCCCTCGTGGGTCAAGCTTTATTGTAACTGTTGCAATATTGCACCCCGTAGAGTGCTGGGTTCGGGGAGCCGCGACGTTGCGTCAGGCGGCGGCGGGGCGGGTGAGGAGGTCGAGGGCGAGGGCGCGGGAGGGGAGGCGGAGGTCGAGATGCCAGGTTGCGAAAAGGTCGAGGTGTCCGGCGATTTCGCGGATTTGGCCGGGGCTGAGGCGGAGGCGGCGGAGATCGGCGGGGGCGGAAGTATCGACAAGATGGCGGAGGATTGCGAGGGCGCCGCCGCTGATGGGAGAGGCGTGGGCGGAGGGGGGAGTGCCGGGGGGGATGATGCGTCCGTCGCGGTGATCAAAAATGGCGTTGGGAAGAGGGGAATCGCCGAGATCGGGGGCGAGGCCGAGTTCGTGAAGGAGGCGGAGTTCGTACCAGAAAAGGAGCGCGGGGGAGGCGTGACCGGAGGCGAGCTGGTCGAGGCAGAGGGAGGCGAGATCGAAGAGGGCTTCGGCGGCGGCGAGGGGGGGCGAGGCGCGGTGGAGGAGGTCGGCCACAAAGGAGGCGGCGGCGCAGGCGCGCCAGTCGTGGCGGAGGGGGGAGCGGCGGCGGAGGGGGGAACATTCGCGGAAGATGTGGAGGTCGTCGCTGCTGCGGGTGTAAAAGAGGAGTTCGCAGGTGTGGAAGAGGTCGTATTGTCCGAGAACGAAGGATTTGGGGCGGAGGGCCCCTTTGATGAGAGTGGAGAGGCGACCGTGGTGGCGGGTGAACCAGACGACAACGCGGGAGGTATCGGTCACCGGATACCAGCGGAGGACGATGGCGTGGTCGCGGGCGATGGGTTCGGCGGAGATCACTCGGGGTCGCTGAAGTCGTCGAGGTTGAGGCTGGGGCCGAGTTCTGGGGAGGGGCGGCGGGAGGAGAGGCGGTGGCTTTCGACCATGGACTCGAGTTTTTCGAGGAGGGAGGGGACGGTGCTGCCGACGGGGATTTCGCCGGGTCCGGAAGCGCCGGCGGAGACGATCATGCGCATGGCGTCGGAGGTGGCCATGGAAAGGGGGATAATGTCTTTGCGGGGGATCAGCAGGAGGAAGCCCGTGGTCGGATTGGGGGTGGTGGGCATAAACACATGGACATGGGGTTCCGCGGGCTGGGCGAGTTTGGCCTGAATCGAGGGGGGCACCGGAGCACTGACGAAGGCGATGGCGTAACTCCCGGGGTTGGGGTACTGGATCAGCACCACTTCCTTGAACATGGTCTCTTTTTGCGCCACGATGGATTCGCTGACGGTGCGGACGAAGGTGTAGACTTTGTTGATGAAGGGCGTTTTTTCCATCATCCGGTCCAGCACGCGGTAGGCGCGGCGTCCGAGAAAATTGCGGAACAGCAGACCGACGAGGAAGAGGAGTGCGAGGACGATGAAGAGGCTGACGGCAGCCTGCACGAAGACGATGTCGCCGCCGGGAAGACGGCGGATGACCGGGGTGGCCAACCAGGTGCTGATTTTGGAGGAGGAGAGCAGGTTGACGAGCAGAAGAATCACCCAGAGGGTCACGGCGACGGGAGTGACGAGAACTCCGCCGATCAGGATGTGGGTGCGAATGGAGCGAAAAAGACGTTTCATCGAGCGAGATAGGTGCTGAAGCGTTTGAAGTTTGTTTCGGCGCTGCGGGGGCTGTCGAGCGTGGATTTCATGTACACCTGAATCAGATTTCCATGCCAGGTCAAGGGTTCCGGCTGTTCTGGCGGCGCGGGCAGTTGGCCCATGCGGAGGGGGGCGGCGCTCCAGTTGGAGAGAAGTCCGTTGATGGAGCCGCGGATTTTCTGAGTTTCGCCGCCGTTGCGGAAGACCGTCAGCTCGCCGCTGCGGTAGGTGACTTGAATATAATGGGCGCGGCCCGCATCGATGGGGCCGAGGTTGACGCGGTGGTGGGTTTGGCCCGTGGGAGGCATGGTGGTGCGGAGGTAGAGGAACAGGTTGGGGCCTTCCTGAAGAACGGCGAGGTTGCTGTCGGCGAGGGTCGTTCCAAACAGCAGCAGGGGCGCGGGGAGTCCACGGTTTCCCTGGTGACCGTGGACGGCGTGCAGGCCGATTTCGAGGTTCAGCATCTGGTTCTGCTGCACCTGCTGGATCAGGGCGAAACTGGCCTCGGACGGAAGGATGAGGGCCCCGCCGCGGAAGTTGAAGGAATGGCGGGTGCGTGTGGCCCGTTCGGGGTTCTCCACGGCGAACTGGAAGGGGATTTGCGGCACGCGCGGGGTGACGCCGGCGACATCGGCATAGCCGGGGGGTTCGATGCAGATGGGGTAGACATTGGGGTCGGTGGAGATCACGACGGGGCCGCTGGGCTGGGAAACGGGTTGTTCCAGGCCGAGGGAATCGCGGAGCAGGTTGCGCATGCTGCGGATTTCGATGGCCTGTTCAAAATTGCCGGCGCGGGTGAATTCGCGCTGAAAACGTTCGAGGGCGGTGAAAAGAATGCGGTTGAGGTCGTCGAGTTCCTTCTGGTTTTTGAGGCGGGCCTCTTCGCGCTGCTGGAGCAGGGTCTGGACCATCTGCTTGAGCGTGTCGGGAAAACGTTCCTCCAGGTCGGGAAAGGCGGGGGTATGGAGGAGCGTTTCGCGGAGTTCGCGGCTGAGGACGAGACCGTCGAGGTTGCCCTCGTCGCGGTAGGCCTGTTCGGTGCGGACGAGGGAGAGGATAAAGGCGTTGAGGAGGTCGCGCTCGGAGGCCTGGAGGCGGGTTTCGATGTCGTTCAGCCGCTGGGTATAGGCGTCCTGGAGGCGTTTGAACTCGCCGGGAATGTCGCTTTGGGCGGGCAGGACATGGGGGAAGAGGGCCAGCAGGAGGGCGGCCGCGATGGGGTGGAAAAGGCGTTTCATGGGATCTATTCCGAGGTTCGGTGGGGAGGGCGGGAGGAATATCCGAGGCTCGGAACGACCGGAATCAGTCGGTCCAGGCTTCGGTGACGGCGGAGACGAGATGACGGGCCAGGTCTTCGGCGGCGGCGGGGAGGGCCGTGCGTTTGGCGGAGGTCAAATCGCCGGTGAATTCAAAGGTGGAACGTCCGGTGAGGGTGGCGCTGCGGACGAGGGTGGCGCCGTCGCGGCGGCGGATGAGCTCGACGCGTCCTTCGAGGATCATGCGGAATTCGTTGGGGCGGGCGCGGTTGTCGGCGTCGAAGGCGAGGGGTTCGAGGCGGAAGGCGCTGATGTCGATGTAGAGTTCGGCATCGGCGGAAGCCGCGTTGGTGACGCGCAGGGAGCCGTCGCGCTGCATTTGGGCGAGGACGGCGGTGGTGACATCGGTTTCGAGGTTGGGTTCCTCGGTGAGGTTGCGGGCGATGTTGACGTGTGCGCTTTGGACATCGCGGGGGAGCATGGAGCCGAGGCGGTAGCCCGTGCAGCCGGTGAGGAGGGCGAAGAGGGGGATCAGGAGGAGGGAAGTGCGCATGGGAATCGTGTTATTCGGCGTGGGGAGTGAGGGAGAGGATACGTTCCCGGGCGGGGGCTGTCCACTCCGAATCGGGGAATTGTGTGAGGAGACTTTGGTAGCTGACGATGGCGGCGGCGGGGTTGTTGGCGCGTTTTTCGTAAAAACGGCCCTGTTCGAAGCGCTCGAGGGCGAGGCGTTCGTAGGCGACGCGGCGGCGCTGGCGTAGATCCTCGACGCGGGAGCTGTTGGGGTAGGTTTCGAGGAAATGGGAGATGGCCTGGAGGGCACTTTCCTGGGGGCCGAGGTCGGTGGGGTGTTTGAGGGCGATTTTCTCGAAGGCGGAGGCGCGGAGGTAGGCGGCCTCTTCGGCGAGGGCGGTGCGGGGATAACGCTGTTCGAGGAGGTCAAACTCGATGATGGCCTCGCTGTATTTATACTTGTCGTATTGAATTTTGCCGATGCGGAGGAGGATTTCCGGGGACATTTCGATGCGGGGAGCATTGGTGAGGAGCTGGCGGTAGAGGGGAACCGCCTCAAGGGGATCGGTGTAGGAGCCCAGCCCGAAAAAGGCGGAGAATTTTTTGGTTTCGAGGCGGCGGGCGCATTCCAACTGCAGGGCCAGCACCTCTTCGTAGTCGATTTGCCCGGAAAAGCGGTCGATCAGGCCCTGGTAGGCATCGAAGGAGTCGCTGAAGTGGCCGCGGGCAAAGTAGAGGTCGGCGCGGAGGCGCTGGGCTTTGACGGCGAGGGGGTGTTCGGGCCAGGTATCGACGAGGTAGCCGCTGTGGCGGGTGGCGCTGCGGTAGTGGCGGCGGGTGACCATTTCCTGGATGTTTTCCCATTGCGCTTCGGGCCCTTTGCGGTCGGGACCGCCGAAGAGGTGGAATTTGCGTTGGCTGTCGAGGCTTTCGTCGTAGATCTCGCGCTCCTTGGCGCCGAGTGTTGTGCCGAGGACGAGGAGAAGCAGAAGGGAAAAATGGCGGGAAAAGAAAGACATACGCTTCTTATGGCGGAGCAAGCGGGGGGAATCAAGCCGGAAGCGGGGTCAAGTGTCGTGCGTGTCGATGTCGGCGGGGCTGTGGAGATGTTCGGCGGATTCGGGTGTGCGCAGGACGCGGAAGATGCACCAGCCCGTCAGCAGGGTCATGGAGCCGAGGGCGCTGATCATGAAAATCCAGCCGGCGGGGGTCATGGGCGTTTCTCCGGAGTTTGGGGGTTGTTCCAGTTGCGGTTGGCGCCGGAAATGACGAAGCTGAAGAAGAGCAGGACCATGAAAATGAAGCCGATGGAGAGGAGGACGACGGGGGGCTCGCCTTCGGGGGGATTGACGATGGAGCGCCAGTAGTCCGGAAGATTCATGGCGCACCAGAAGCCGAAAATGGTGACCAGATAGAGCGGGGAGACCCAGCGGATCATCACGGTCATGATCCAGCGGGGGACGCGGAGCTGCGCGCCCTGGGTGATGGCCGCGTAGCCGCGTTTGGGACCGATCCACCAGCCGAAGACGATGGTCTGGAAGGTGGCGAAGATGAAGATGAAGAAGTTGGCCATCCAGAAGTCGACGGTGTCGAGGGCGGCCAGTCCTTTGCTGAAGTAGGTGATGAAGAAGGTGCCGCTGAAGGTGATGAAGCCGAGAATGGCCACGGCGGGTTTGCGGGTGAGGCCGAGGCCTTCTTCGAGCAGGGCGATGGCGGGCTGGAGCATGGACAGGGAGCTGGTGACGGCGGCGAGGAAGAGCAGGAAGAAGAAGAGGAAGCCGAAAACCGAGCCGGCGGGCATCTGGTTGAAGACGTTGGGCAGGGTCACGAAGCCGAGGCCGAAGGTGCCGGTGTTGGCGCGGTTGGCCAGCACCTGGGGCCCGAGGAAGATGAAGGCGGCGGGAATGGCGATCATGCCGCCGAGCACGACCTCGCAGAAGCCGTTGCCGGCGGCGGAGGTGAGCGAGGAGAGGCAGACGTCGTCGTTTTTCTTGAGGTAACTGGCGTAGGTGAGAATCAGCCCGAAGCCGAGGGAGAGGCTGAAGAAGATCTGTCCGGTGGCGGCGAGCCAAATCTGCGGCTGGGCCAGGGCCTTCCAGATCGAGCCGCCGTCGGGCGCGACAGGATTCCACATGAAGCCGAGGCCGTTGACGAGGTTTTGTTCGGGGTGCGCGGGGTTGGGCGGAAGGGTCAGCACGCGTCCGAGGACGATCAGCGCGCAGACGACGAGCAGGGGCATGGCGTAGAGGCAGAATTTTTCGATGCCTTGGCTGAGCCCGCGGTAGATCAGCCAGAAGTTCAGCACGAAACAGAAGACAATCATGCCCAGCATCAGGCGGTGGCCGCCGATGAAGAGCTGCCCGTGCTCGGACATGCCCAGCGCGCCCTGGAAAAACGCGCCGATCGCCGCGCTGTCGGAGCCGAGTTTGGAAAGGCTGCCGTTGAGATAGCCCCAGGCGTAGTAGAGGCAGAGGGCTTCGATAATGACATAGTAGGTGAAAATCAGCAGCGGCATCACCGTGCCCATCATGCCCACGTAGCCGCCGCTTTTGTGGCGAAAAATCGCTTTAAAAATGCCCGGGGCCGAGTTGTGGCCCAGTTGACCGCCGTAGCGCCCGAGAGCCCATTCGGACCAGGTGAGGGGAATGCCGACGACGAGGAAGGCGACCAGGTAGGGGATCATGAAGAGCCCGCCGCCGTTTTGCACGGCCTGTCCGGGGAAACGAATAAAATTGCCCAGGCCGACGGCGCTGCCGGTGACGGCGAGGATGACGCCAATCCGGGAGTTCCAGGATTCTTTGGAGGGGGAGCTGCTCATGGCGTTTTCTATTGCGAAAGCCGGGAATGATTGTCAAAGCCGAAAGTCAGACTTTGGAGAAAGAAATGCGATTTCACGCGCCAGACGGAAGCCTGGGCGATGGTGAACTGGGCGCGGCGCGGGTGGTCGCGGAGAAGGAATGGCAGGTCGAGAACGTCGATGCGGTCGCACCAGGGCTGTAGCTGTTCGCCGAGGGCGTCGAGGGTGGGGACGAGCCATTTTTCGGGCGGGGTGAAGGCGGCGTCCCAACTGCAGGGGGTGGTGATGACCATTACCGCGCCGGGAGCCGTCACGCGGCGCAAGCCCCGCAAACAGGCGGCGGGATCGGGGAGGCGGCAGAGGAGATTGGCCAGCAGGACGGCGTCGAAGGTTCCGAGATCGGGCGGCAAGTCGCAGGCGTCGGCCTGGCGGAAAACGGGTGTCGTTTTCCGAAGGTCGGAAGGGAGGCGGTAGTCCTTTTCCGATGTTCGGAAAACGCCGTCGCGGGCGATGCCCGTGGCGGCGTCGATGAAGCGGCGCGAAAAATCGAGGCCGACGACCTCGTCGAAGCTCTGGGCGAGCACGAAGCTGCTGCCGCCGACGGCGCAGCCGAGGTCGAGGGCTCGTCCGTGGCGGGTGGCGTGGCGGAGCAGGAGTTCGGCGCAGCGGCGGGGGTAGCCGAGAAGTTCCGGCGGCGGGTGGTGGTGGGGGAGATAGGTAGGGGCATCGCCTTCGTAGTGGAAGGCGAGGTATTGTTCGAGGAGGGCGTCGCTTTCGTACACGCTCAGGCCAGGAGGCTGCGGATGTAGGCGGAGGGGCGGTAGTGTTCGATGAGGATTTCCCGGCGGTCGCCTTTGTACCAGCGGACCTGCGCGATGTCGATTTCCGGGGTCTTTTTGGGATGGAACAGGATGTCGTCGTGGGTGGCGTTGCCGGCTTCGGCGAACATGGAGGGCACGAGGTGGCCACCGAGGTGGTCGCTGCGTCCGGTGGCGACGTGAATGGTGCCGAGGGTTTTTTCGTCCTGGATGTCGGCGTGGGAGAAGGGCAGGACCTGGGTGCCGAAACCGAGTTCGCCGATTTCGCCGGTGATGGGGTCGGTTTTTAATTTTTGTTTGTGGGCGGCGACGGTGGCGGGGTTGCCGGAGAGGAGTTCGACATCGACGATGCGGCCGTCCTTGACGTGCTGGAAGGCGATGGTCGAAGTGTCGTGTTCGTATTTCATGGGGAAACAGCCGTCGGCGCTGCTGGGCACGAAATAGACTTCGCCGGCGGGGAGGTTGGCGATGTCGGGGTGGGTGCCGTGGCAGAGTCCGTGGGATTTCTGGGCCTCCTGGCCGGAGAGATGCAGGGTGAGGGTGCAGCTGCGTCCGGCGACGGCGTAGTCGATTTCGACGCGGTCGGCTTTGGTGAGGCCGAGGCGGAGTTTTTCGGCTTCGCGGCTGACTTCACGGTAGTCGACGGCGAGGCCGGAGGCGAGGATGACGTCGTTGAGGCCGTGGAGGGTGGAGCCGCGGAACCCGTATTTTTTGGCGTGGGCGGTAAGCGGGGCGGTCGCGGAGTAGTCGCTGATGCAGAGGATGAGGTCGTAGGGTTTGTAGACGGCTTCGGCGAGGTTGACGACGGAGCCGTCCATGGCGACGCCGGTGTCGGGGAGGTCGAGGTTGCTGCCGCCGGTGGTTTTGTAGGCGAAGATTTCGCCGCCGTGGAGGCCGAGCTCCTTCATTCCGCCGTTGTGGAGGCCGTTGTAGAAGACTTCGACAGCCTTCTTTTGGACCTTGTAGATGGGGTGGCGGGTGAAGGCGAGGTCTTTGACGAGGCTGGGGTCGTCGAGGTCGATGAGTAGGCAGACGCGGAGGCCTTCGATGGGGACGAAGACGGTGCGGAGCAGGCGGACGAGGTCGAAGGAGGGAAAGGTGCGGTCGCCGTCAAGGGTGGGGAAGGTGTGGGACATAGAGGTTGAAGGTTGGAAGGTTAAAAGGTTGGAAGGTTGAAGAGGAAGAGGGAAGAGTTCCAAGTTTCTGGTTTCTGGTTTCAGGTTGAAGAGGGAAGAGTTTCTGGTTTCGGGTTGAAGAGGAAGAGGTTGGAGGGGAGTTGAGTGTGCCTATTTGATCGACAATTCTGGATGGACCTTACGGCTGGATTCAGGATTGTCGAACGGTCTGTGCCGTCGAATCGCCTTTGCGCTTGTCAGACGGACGGCTTGCCCTAGAGTGCGGTGCATGGACACACGCACACGCAATCTGGCCCGCACCATGGCGGGGCACTGTCTTTCCGCGAAACCCCGGGAAGTTTTCGCCATCAACGCCAGCGCCGCCGCCGCGCCGCTGGTGGAGGCCCTCAACGAGGAATTGCTGAAGTGCGGGGCCTGGCCGCTGCTGCGGATGGTCCCCGATGCGGCGGCCGATGCGGTCTTTTTCCATGGACAGCCGCACCATTTCGACGAAGTGAGTCCTGCCGACAAGGCGATCGTCAAAACCCTCGCCGGCACGGCTTTTATCTACAGCAGTCGCAACACGCGGGCGCTGGCGGCGGTTGATCCCTCGCTGCAGGGGCGCATGGCCATCGCCACCCGTCCGATTAAGGACCAGATGCTCAAGAAGAAGTGGACCCTGACCCTGTTTCCGACCGAAGCCTACGCGCAGGACGCGGAAATGTCGCTGGGAGCCTTCGAGGATTTTGTCTACAGCGCGACCTTTTCCGATGAAGCCGACCCGATCAAGGCCTGGAACGCCCTCAAGGTGAAGCAGGACAAGCTCATCGGCAAGCTGGAAGGCGCGAAGGAGGTTCGCATTGTTGGACCCGGCACCGATTTGAGTCTGCGGGTGGACGGCCGCACCTTTATCAACTCGCCCGGCATTCACAACATGCCCAGCGGGGAAGTGTTCACCGGGCCGATCGAGGACAGTGCGGAAGGCGAGATCAGCTACGATTTCCCGGTGGTGAATCAGGGACGGGAGATCGACGGCATCCGCCTAGTCTTCCGGCAGGGCTTCGTGGTGGAGGCCACGGCCACCAAGAACCAGAGTTTCCTGCGCGGCATGTTGTCGATGGACCCCGGTGCGCGCCGATTGGGCGAACTGGGCATTGGCACCAATTTTCGCATCCAGCGCTTCATCAAGAACATCCTGTTCGACGAAAAAATCGGCGGCAGCATCCACCTCGCGCTCGGTTCCTCCTATCCCGAAACCGGCGGCGTCAACAAGTCCGGCCTGCACTGGGACATGATCAAAGACCTGCGCAAGGGCGGTGAGCTGTGGATCGACGGGAAATGCGTGCAGAAAGACGGGACGTTCCTGAAGAGCTGGTTTTGCCCGTAGTCCCATTCGTCCCGTAGTCCCGTCCGTCCCGGACGAGAAAAGAGAAATTAAATATTGCAGTTGTAAGAGCGTAAATAGGTCGTTCCCGAGTCTATATTTAATATTGCAGCTGTTGAAATATGATCAATGATTTTATCTGCGATATCCCTATCGGGTTTGTGTAGTTTCAGATTCGTCTGTGCGCTTGGGCTTGCTATTCGGCGGATTCGGGGCAGATTGCGCCCCATGATTTTCTCCACACTGACTCAAGAACTGACTCCGGCCAAAGCGGCGGGTTTTCCCAATGCCCTTTTTTTGGATGTCCGCGAACCCCACGAATGGGACACGGTCCACCTGCCGGGCGCGGTCCTGATCCCGCTGGCAGAACTTCCCGCCAAAGCCGACTCCCTTCCCAAAGAACGCCCCATCATCGTGGTTTGCCACCACGGCATCCGCAGTCAGCGCGGCGCCCAGTTTCTGCGGAAACGCGGTTTCAAGGAGGTGTACAACCTCATCGGCGGCATCAACCGCTGGGCCGTGGATCTCGATCCGGCAATGGTCCGCTACTGAGGGTCCGCTGCTGAGGACAACCCTCAGTCTTCGCGCTCGATGTCCGCGCCCAGGGCCCGCAGCCGCTCGTCCACCCTCTCGTAGCCCCGGTCAATCATCTGGGCGTTGTCGATGATGCTGGTTCCCTCCGCCGCCAGCGCGGCGAGAATGAGCGCCATCCCCGCGCGGATGTCGGGACTGGTTTGGTGCGAGCCACTGAGACGGCTGGGGCCGTTGACGAGCACGCGGTGGGGGTCGCATTGGACGATTCGAGCACCCATGCTGATGAGTCGATCGACCCAGACCATGCGGCTTTCAAACATTTTTTCGAAAAAGAGGACGCTGCCCTCGGCGCGGGTGGCGAGCACAATCAGAATACTCATCAAATCCGAAGGCAGGGCCGGCCAGATCCCGTCCTCGATTTTGGGGATCGCTCCGCCGAGGTCGTCGGCCACCTGAAGCCGGCTGCGGGCATCGTAGACCCAATCGCGCTGCTCCACGCGCCAGCCGGCACCGAGGCGCTCGAAGCCGCGGTGAATGACACGATGTATGTCGGCGTCGTGCGCGTTGCAGAGGCGAAGCGATCCTCCGGTGAGCGCGGCGGCGGCCAGGTAACTGCCGGCCTCGATGTAGTCGGGGCCAATCTCAAACTCCGCGCCCCCCAGGCTGCGGCTGCCCTCGATGACAAGTCGGTTCGAACCGATGCCCTCGACCCGTGCGCCCATGTGCTGCACGAGGCGGCAGACATCCTGGACATGCGGTTCGCAGGCGGCGTTGTAGAGGGTGGTGACGCCGGGAATGGCGGCGGCGGCCATGACCAGGTTTTCCGTGGCGGTCACGCTCGCCTCGTCCAGCAGAAGGTCCGCCGGGTGCAGCCGCTCCGCGCGGAGTCCGAGGCCCTGCGCATCGTTGACGACGTCGGCCCCGAGGGCGGCGAGTCCGTGCAGATGGGAGTCGAGGCGACGCCTCCCGATGACATCGCCGCCCGGCGGGGCGAGGGTGACGCGTCCGCAGCGGGCGAGCAGAGGCCCGGCAAGCAGGATGCTGCCGCGAATGAGCCGGGCTTTGTGGGAGGAAAGGGCGTCGGGATTGACGTGTGCGGCATGAAGGTCCACGCGGTCGCCTTCGCGTGAAACGGACACGCCGATTTCGCTCAGCAGTTCGCACATGACACGCACGTCGGCAATGTCGGGCACGCGGTGCAGACGCAGGGGCTTGTCGCTGAGCAGGCAGGCGGCGAGCAGGGGAAGGGCGGCATTTTTGTTGCCGGTGGGATGGAATTCACCCCGAAGCGGATGTCCGCCGCGAACGATAAATCGGGACATGGCGTTATTCGACGGTGACGCTTTTGGCGAGGTTGCGGGGTTTGTCGATGTCGGTTCCGCGCGCACGGGCGGCGTAATACGCGAGGAGCTGGAGCGCGACGACGTTGACGAGGGGCGAGAAACATTCAAGCGTGCGGGGAACGGCGAAACTGTCCTCGGCCACGCCCTCCAGGCGTCGGTCGCCTTCGGTGATCAGCGCGATGATCCGGCCGGACCGCGCCTGCACTTCGCGCACGTTGGAGATCATTTTTTCGTCAACCTCGTCTTCGGTGGCGGTGCAGATGCAGATGACGGGAAGGGATTTGTTGATGAGCGCGATGGGGCCGTGTTTCATCTCCCCGGCGGCGTAGCCTTCGGCGTGCTGGTAGGAGATTTCCTTGTTTTTCAGCGCCCCTTCGAGGGCGATCGGATAATTGAAACGTCGTCCAAGATACAGCGAGCTGGGGCCGTCGTGGTGTTTTTCCGCGATGCCGCGGATGTCCTCTTTGTTTTCGAGCACGCGATGGATGGCCACGGGGATTTTGTGCAGTTCGGCCAGCAGGCGCTCCATTTCCGCGGGGACAAGTTCACCGCGGGCGCGGGCGGCACGGAGGGTAAAGAGCACAAACGCCATGAGCTGGGCGGTGAAGGCCTTGGTCGAGGCGACGCCGATTTCGGGTCCCGCGTGCGTGTAGATCAGGTGATGGCTTTCGCGGACGAGGCTGCTGCCAAACACGTTGCAGATGGAGAGAATCGGACAGCCGGCGGCTTTCGCCATTTTGATCGAGGCCAGCGTGTCGGCTGTTTCGCCGGACTGGGAAACCGCCAACACCAGGGTCTTCGGGTTCAACTTGGGATTGCGGTAGCGGAACTCGCTTCCGAGGTCGGTTTCGACGGCAATCGACGTCATTTTTTCGATCAGCAACCGGCCAAACATCCCGGCGTAGTAGGCGGTGCCGCAACTGACGATCATGATGCGTTCGATGCCGCGCAGGGCGTCGTCGCTGAGATTCAAGTCCGGCAGGACCACGTCGTCGCCGCCCGGGGCGTAGTGTTCCAGCAGGCCCTGGAGCACGCGGGTCTGTTCGTGGATTTCCTTGAGCATGAAGGTTTCAAATCCGGCGGAATCGACGAAGGTGTCCTTGAGTTCAACCTGCACCCACTTCTCGGTCTGGAGTACGCCGTCGAGATTCCAGATGCTCACGCCGTCGGCGGAGAGGCGGGCCACTTCGCCGTCTTCGAGATAGATGACGTCCGTGACCTGCGGGAGGATGGCGGGGACATCGCTGGCGATGAAAAACCCGCCGGGGCCGCGTCCAACAATGAGCGGAGACCCGAGGCGGGCGGCGTAGAGCACGCCGGGTTCGTCGGCGGAAAGAACACCCAGGGCATAGGCGCCGCGGGCCTCGCGCAGGGCCTGTCGGAAGCCCGGAAGAAATCCAAGTTCCCTGGCGCGGCGGGCGATGTGATGGGTGAGAACTTCGGTGTCAGTATCCGAATGAAACACCACGCCCCGCGCAAGCAGGTCGTGTTTCAGTTCCATGTAATTTTCGATGATGCCGTTGTGAACGACAGCCAGCCGTTTGGCCCCGTCGAGGTGCGGATGCGAATTGCGTTCCGTGGCTTCGCCGTGGGTGGCCCAGCGGGTGTGTCCGATGCCGACGGGAGAGGAGAGCGGATGACTGGCCAGTTTTTTCTCCAGCGAGGACAGGCGGCCCACCGCGCGGCGCAGTTCGAGGCCCCCGTTCTGCAGCACAGCCACCCCGGCGGAGTCGTAGCCGCGGTATTCGAGCCGTTTAAGTCCCTCGATTAGGACGGGGACAGCGTTGGTTTTTCCGATCATTCCGACAATGCCGCACATAGGAGTTCCGGGGAGAGGGTGGTGGTTGTGAGGTCTCACCCCTATCAAACCCCTTCCCACATGGCAATCCCTTGTGCGGGGGTTCGTGGATAAATGGGAAAATCACAACGTGTGATCTCCCATTATTTCTCGAAACGGAAGCCGCACCATTCGTGGTCGGCGTCGGAGGCGATTTCTTTGGCGCCGAGTTCGCTGAAGGTGGCGGAGACAGCTTCGGCTTCGACGACGCGGATGCCGGAGAGGAGCAGGGTGTGCGAACACGTGGCGAGCAGGCGCGGGGCGAGGTCCATGAGCAGTCCGCCGTAGAGGTTGGCGACGACGAGGGGGTAGGTGCTGTCGGGCCATTCGCGGGTGAGGTCCATGACGCGCAGGTCGATGCCGTCGGTCACGCCATTGAGGGCGAGGTTTTCGGCGGCCTGGCCCACGGCCTGCGGGTCGTTGTCGATGGCGAGGATGGATGTCCAGCCGAGTTTGCGGGCGGCGATGCTGAGGATGGCGCTGCCGCAGCCGGCATCGAGCATGGGGCCCTTGGGAAGGGGTTCGTCGTGGAGGCGGTCGATCATTTCGAGGCAGAAGCGGGTGGTGAAGTGGTCGCCGGTGCCGAAGCTGAGGCCGGGGTTGATGAGCACAACCTCGCGGTTGCCGTGGTGCTGGGCTTCGTCGCGCAGCCATTCGGGGAGGATGAGCAGGTGTTTGCCGATGGGGCGGGGGTGGAAGTGGTGTCGCCAGAAGGTGGTCCAATCCTGGTGGGGACAGGGACGGATTTCAGGGGTACACTGGGGAAATTCGCCGCGGAGGACCTGGGCGGCAAGGCGTGCGGGAACTTCGTCTTCGAAATAGACTTCGAGCCAGAGGATGGACTGGCCGGGGGTTTCGAGTTCCACGGGCGGGGAGGCGGCGAGTTCCTCCAGACGCGGGGCGAGCCTTTCGCACTCGGCGAGGCTGCGGGCGGGGACGGAGAGAATCCAGAGGGTGTCGGGGGTGGTCATTTGCCGAAGAGTTCCTTGGGGAGGTTGCGGGGTTGCCAGTCCGGCTCGTCGAGGGTGCCGGTGAGCTGGACTTCGATGAGTTTGCGGATGGGCCAGAGAATGAGGCGGAGGGCGTCGGAAATCAGGCCCTCGTTGAGCAATTGAATGCGGAGGTTGGCGTTGATCTTTCCGTCGTAACGGTAGCGGCCCTCGCCGCCAACGGAGAGGATTCTGCCGTGCAGGAAAAGGTTGTCGGAGCGGATTTCGCCGTCGGCAAGGCGGAAGTCGGCGCTGAAATCGGTCTGTGAGGCGTAGCCGAAGCCGGAGACGACTTTGCTGAGGATGCGGCTGAGGCCGAGGAGGAGGGGGATGCGGAAGAGGGTGCCTTCGCGGATGCGGATGGAGCCTTCGCCGCGATAGGTAGTGGAGGCGGGGGCGATGTCGTCCCCGCGCAGCGCTCCGGCGAGTTTGAGGAGGAGGGTGAGGCTGCCGGTGTAGGGCGTGTCGGTGGTGTCGGTGGCGGCGGTGATGATGCGGAAAAGGTCGGCGTTTTGGATGTCGGTTTCGAGCTGGAAGGATCCGGGTCCGCTGAAGAGATCTTCGGCGCGGAAGGAGGCGGTCATGCCGCCGCCGCTGAGGGTGGCGCGGATGTTGGGGAGCTGGAGGGTGCCGCCGTCGAGGCGGAAGGAGCTGGAGATGTTGTCGATTTTGGCCCATTCCCAGATGAGGTCGTTGAAGTTGGCGGTGCCGCTGAGGCGGTGTTCACCGTTGGGACGGAGGTCGAGGCGTCCGCGGATGTCGATCTGGTTGCTGCCCCGGAGGCGGAAGGGCTGGAGGAATTCGACGACGGCGGGGCCGAGGATGGGCGCAACGTCGGGGAGGTGCAGGGAGGAGGAGATGTCGAGATCGAGGCGCTCGAAGGCGGGGTCGGCGAGAATGCTGCCCTTGAGCATCTGGGTGCCGCGGAAAATGAGGAGGTCTTCGATGCGGATCTGATCAGGGCGGAGGGTGACGCGGAGTTCGGCGGAGTCGAAGAGCGCCCCGCGGCTGAGGATTTTGGTTGCGCTGAGGTTGAGGTCGAGCAGGACGGGGGCGTTGTCGTTTTCCTGCGACAGCCGAAGGGCAATGCGGGGGGGCTCGCCCTGGAATTCCCATTCGCGCACTTGTTTTTCGGCGACGGGGCCGACGAGGGAGATGACGGCGTCGGGCTTGAAGGCACCCTCGGCGCGGATGACGAGTTTTCCCGTATTGAGATCGTAGGAGAGTTCGCCGGCGACGGGACCGCGGGCGCTGCCGTGTCCGGCTTGTCCGCGCAGGGATGTAATCTCGAGGATGCGACCGGCGTATTTCAGGTCCAGGGCGATTTCCGGAAAAAAGGCGTCGCGGTAGAAGGCGTCGCTGAGGGCGATGTGTCCCTCCAGTCGATTGCCAAAGGTCTCGAAGGAGCTGGGGCCGAAGTGGAGGTCGAAGTTGGCGCTGCCTTCGACGCGGATGGCGAGGCGGGCGAAGATGCGGGTGATGGCCACGGGGGAGAGGGCTTCGACGGCGTAGCGGGGCAGGGTGTTTTGCAGGCGGACCTCGGCGGTGGACGCGGCGAGGTTGGCGTTTCCGCTGACGGCGAGGCGCTGGCCGTTGGCGTCTTCGAGAACGAGGGTTTTCAGGTCGGCGCGGAGGGCGTCGGCGCTGGCGTCGAGTTCGATGCTCTGCAGTTCGGCGCCGCGCAGATTGGCGGGTCCGGTGTGGCGGAGGGTGAGTTCGATGCGCAGGGGGTTGTTGGGTTCGGCGGTTTCGCGGAGGCGGAACCAGAGGTCCGGCGGAGTGCTGAATTCAAAACGTTCGATGAGGGCGACAATGGGGGCGGCGGCGGCGGAAAAGCGGCGGATGGACCCGGAGCGTCCACCGCGGGCGCTGGGAGCTGCCTCGGACCTTGGCCAGCCTTCCAGCGGAACAGGGCCTTCCAGATTGAGGCGGAGTCCGGCGAAACGGGCGCTGCCGGCATGGACGGTGACGCGACGGGCGTCGAGGCGGAGGTTGAGGTTGAGCTGGTCGATGGTAAGGGGCTGGCGGGTGACGAGGTCGTCGGCCCAGACACCGAGATCGCTACGGATCTTCGCGTCGGCGAGGTGGAGGTTTCCGCTCCAGTGGCCGCGGCGGATGCGGGTGCCGAAATGGGGACGGAGGCGGAGTTCGGGGGCGCGGAGCCAGGGGGTGACGAGGTCGTGGCGGGAGTAGATGCGGAGGTTGTGGACGATGAAGCCGCGTCCGGGGCGGTGGAGGATGCCGTCGCATTCCACGGGGAGTCCGGCGGGGGGGAAGGCGCGGAGCAGGGCGTTGGCGGCGGGCGCGGGCAGTCCGGTGCCGTAGAGAATTCCCGCCAGCAGCAGCAGGAGGAGCAGGACGCGGACGACGATGCGGCGCAGGCGATGGGTGCGCTTAGGGGGCAGCGTTCGCGGGGGGGACATCCTGGTTCTCCAAAGCCGGGACTGGGGCCGGGGCGGGGGGATTCCATCCGTCGCCGGTCAGAATCTGGTACTGCTCCAGGAAGGGACGGAAGACCACATCCTGGCCTTGAATGAGTGCGCTGAGGCGCTCGGGGCCGGCATGAAACAGAATCGTCCGGTTGCCGGGGACTTCGCCGTCCAGACCCAGGGAGAGGCTGGCGCTGGGGGTCTGCAACCCGTAGGCTTCGAGGGAGGCGGGCTGGACCTCCACAAGATCTTCGGCCTGAAGGGTGGAGGCCAGACGGAGCATCGCGTCGATTTTTTCCGCGTCCGGGGCGCGGGCGGGATCGGGGGATGTCCAGGGTGAGGCGGCGGAGGCGCGGAGCACGACGGAGGTGTTGTTGGTGCTGCGGAGGGTGACGCGGATGACGCGGTCGGGATCGAAACGCAGCATGTCGCGGGAGAGGTAGGGCATGGGATCGGCGGGGCTGAAGCGCAGCAGATCGGGGACCACCTGCCAGATTTCGGAGCTTCCGGCGGGGCGGAGCCAGGCGCGTCCAGGAGGAACATCTCCGGCGAGAACGTCAAAGGCAAGCGGGATGCCGGTGAGGGGACTGCGCACGCCGAAGGTGACGGTGGTGAGGGCGCTGGCCTGCGGATCGGCGGGCAAAAAGGCTTCGATTTGGGCGCTTTGCCAGCGTTCGATCATGCGGCCCACGCGCAGGGCGGAGGCGGGGCGTTCGCCGGGGGTCTGCAGAGACCACTCATCGCCGTTGCGCAGCAGGCGCAACTTCCGCTCTCCCTCCAGCACGGCGATGTCCACGATGTCGTTCATCGAAACGGGCAACACGCGGCGGTCGCGCAATCCGTCGGCGCGGGTCAGGGCCAGGTCGCGGACGCCGGTGCTGACACTGAGCAGCCCGTCCTGTCCGCCGATGCGGGCGTAGCTGAAGCCGGGGGCGCCGTCGACCGGGCCGCCGACGCTGATTTCGTAGGGGACCTCGCGGCCGCGGGTGTGGACGCGGATGACGGCGGGCTGGGTGGTGAGTCCGGTGTCGAGGCGGGGGTCCAGGCGGTTGATGAAGGTTTCGATGCGGGCGTTGAGGAGCAGGGAGACGAGTTTGTCGACGAGGGCATCGTCGGCGTTGACGGCGACGGGTTCGGCGAAGACCCAGGCCTGTTCCTTTCGTTCGAGGCGCAGGAAACCGTCGGGACCGGAAAGGACGAGGGCGGTGATGTCGCGTTCGTCGAGGGGGGTGAGGCGGCGGTCGCGGAAGCGGTCGGGGTCTTCGGGGAGAATGTCGAGGAGGTCGGTGGAGACCAGCATCACGTTTTGGGAGCCCTCTTCTTTGACGTAGAGGGAGTTGCCGAGGGGGTTAGGGTCGCCGACGCGGTATTCGCGTTGTCCTCGGGAGTCGCCGAGGGTGAGGATGAGGCGTGGGACGACGAGGCCGAAGTCGGCGAGGGTCTGGCTGCGCTCGCGCATGTCGGCGGGGGTGATGAGTTCGCCGCGGTCGAGACTGCGGAGACGGGAGAGGAGCTGGCGGATGCTGGGAAGGTGGGCGGGAGCGCCTTTGGGTTCTTCGAGGAACCAGGCGTCGCCGTCGCGGCGGAGGTCGATCGAATAGTCGCCCCGGCGGATGCCGATGTGGGTGAGGCGCTCGATGTCGGGGTCGAAAGCTTTGCGCAAATTTTCGCGTTTTTGGGCGGAGGAGACCTGGTGGCGTTCGTGGAAATAGATCCAGCCGCCGAGGCCGGCGACGAGAAGGAAGAGGAAGAGGGTGCGGGAGGCTTTCATGTCAGGAGCGGCGTCGGCTGAAAACGAAAAATCCGAGGATGGCGGCGGCGCCGGGCAGGAGTACGGCCACCTGGAAGAGGAGGGTGTTGAGGGAGGACTGATCCATTTGCAGGCGGATTTCCTCGATGTTTTTCGGGGGAATGGCGATGAGTTCGCTGGTGTCGAGCAGCCAGTGGACGCTGTTCTGGAAGAGGAGCATGCCGCCGCCGTTGCGGAGCCAGTTGCCGGCGAATTCGGAGTCGCCGAAGATGGCGATGCGTCCGAGGGGATGGCGGGGAGCGGGGGCGCCGGGGAAGGCCCATTCGATGGTGGCGGCGATGGGAATGGGGCCGCGCTGGTCGGTCGCGGGATCAAAGGTGATGGGCTGGGTGTTGAGGTCGAGTTCGGCCCAGCCCTCCTTGGTGGATCCGGCGAGAGGACGGTAGTGGGGGCGTCCGGGCGTTTTCTGTTCGCTGCCACCGGCGGGGAGGATGGAGCGGGGGCGGATGAAGATGCTGCGGATGCCCTTCATGCCTCGGGTGATGGGGTGTTCGGAGTATTCGAGCACGTGGAGGTCGGCACCCTGGAGGGTGCGGGTGGGATCGACGACCATGTCGGGCAGGAGCTGAATGCCCCAGTCGCGCAGCAGGGGTTCAAGTCCGGCGTCGTTGAGCACATTGATCATCACGAGGAGGCGTCCGTTGGCTTCGAGGTAGGCGCGGAGCACGTCGATTTCGGGCTGAGAGATGCGGGTGCGGGGGCCGGCGACAACGACGGCGGCGGCGTCGTCGGGAATGGCGCGGCTTTGTTCGATGGAGAGTTTACGGATTTCCACGTTGTCGCGTTCGAGGCGTTCGCGCACGTCGGAATAGGCCTCGGGGACGGCTTCAAAGAGGTCCGGATCTTTTTCGCCGTGGCCGCTGAGAAAATACACTACGGGACGGTCTTTGCGCGAGAGGCGCAGCAGGGCGGCGGTGATGTGCGCCTCGCCCTGGAAGCCGATGACGCGGGGTTCGGCCCCGAGTTTGCGGGTGTCATCCGCCTCGTGCACAAGCATCGCATCGAGCGGGACCAGCACATGCCGGTTGGGGCCGACGACGATGAGCTGGTCGTTTTCGGCGATTTCGAAACGGGTTTTGATTTCCTTGGATGCGGCGATGTCGCGGTCCGGGTCGACCCACTCGATGCTCAGCAGGGAGCTGCGGCGGCTGTATTCCTTGAGGAGGTCTTCGAGTTCGTCGCGTCCGCGGAATTCCTTGCCGGTGTAGGCGATGAAACGGATGGGGGCGGAAACGCCGGCGAGCACGGCGTCGGTTTTTTCCGAGAGGGCGGTGAGTTGCTGACGGCTCCAGTCCTCGCGGCGGAACGTGCGGAAGGACAAATAATTGACCATGAGCCAGAGGGCGGCGAGCAGGATGAGGCCGACACCGGCGTGCAGTCCCTGGAGGCCTTTGCGCAGGCGGGTGCGGCGGATGTGGCGTCGGGCGTCGGGGCTGGCGGGGTTCATGAGCGCCACCTCCTGGATTCCAGCACCCGGGTGGTGGCGCTGAGCATGAAGACGGTGCTGCTGAGGTAGAGGACCACGGGGCGGGAGTCCATCAGGCCGCGCGAAAATTCGAGCATGTGCAGTACGGGCGAGAAGGGGGCGGAGAGTTCGCGGAGGGAGGGAACGGGGCTGACCTCCGGGAGGAAGCCGGCGAGGAAAATCAGGGAGAGAATCGCGAAGGTGGAGATGGAAGCGATGATCAGGTTGTGCGTGAGGGCGCTGCAGAAGAGGCCGATGGAGAGAAAAAACGCGCCGATCAGAAGGATGCCGATGCAGGCCCCGGCGAGGGCTCCGCCGTCCATCGGAATCGGCGCGTCATTGAGGCGGTTGAGCAGCGGGACGTAGAGCAGTGTCGGCAGCCAGATGAGCACGTAGACGGTGAAGAGTCCGGCGAATTTGGCGAGCACCACTTCCCAATCGCTGACGGGCGCGGTGAGCAGGGTTTCGAGGGTGCCGGAGCGGTTTTCCTCGGCGAAGGAGCGCATCGACAAGACCGGAATCACCATGAGTACGGCGAACCAGGCGATGCCGCCGTAGAGGCCGCGGAAGAGGTCGTACACCGACGCGCCGGAGACCAGGCGAACGCTGGCGATGAACCAGAAGCCCACGCCCATGACCACGAGAAACATGGTGGCGAGGATGTAGGCGACGGGCGACAGAAAATAGGACGCGGTTTCGCGTTTCCAGAGCGTGAAACAGGCACTCATGCGGGTTCCCCCTGTGTTTCGGCGACGGGGGAATCGCCGCGGGTCATGTTGACAAACACTTCTTCGAGCGTGCGGCGCTTGCGATGCAGTTCGCGCAGGTCCCAGCCGCGTTCGCGGATGCGCTGGTGGATTTCGCTGCGGGGATCCTCCCCGCCTTCAAAGCGCAGGTCGCCGCGCACCCAGCCCTCGCCTTCTTCCGAGGGCTCGATGTTGCACTCTACGAGATGGGCCAGGTTTCCGAGCGCCGCCGCGAGATCCTCTTTCGCGCAGCGAACTTCGATCCGCACTTTCGACCCGGAACACCAGCGCTGCTCCAAACCGCGCAGCGGGGCGGACTCGAGGATGCGGCCCTCGTGCAGCACGATCACGCGTCCGCAGGTTGCCTCCACCTCGCTCAGGATGTGTGTGGACAACAGCAGCGTGTGCTCCTGCGCCAGCGAGCGGATCAGGCCGCGAATCTGCACAATCTGGTTGGGGTCGAGTCCGATGGTCGGCTCGTCGAGAATCAGCAGATCGGGATTGTGCACCAGCGCATCGGCGATGCCCACGCGCTGACGAAAACCTTTCGACAACTGCCCCACGGGACGCCGGCGCACCTCGCCGAGTCCGCACTGCTCCATCACCCGCTCCACCCGTTTGCGCCGATGGCGTCCCGGCACCCCTTTGAGTTCCGCGCGGTAGCGCAGGTATTCGCCGACCCGCATTTCGGGATAGAGCGGACAACTTTCCGGCAGGTATCCGAGACGCCGCCGCACCTCGAGGCTCTGCCGGGTGACGTCCAGGCCGTTGACCATCACCGTGCCGCCCGTGGGCGCGGTGAAGCCGGACAGGATGCGCATGGTCGTGGACTTTCCGGCACCGTTGGGGCCGAGAAAACCGACGACCTCGCCGCGTTCCACGCTGAAGGAGACGTCCCGCACGGCGGTGATGCCTCCGGGGAATTTTTTAGTGAGATGTTCGACGCGGATCATGGTGTGGGAGGGGAGTCGGAGGGGTAAAAAAGGTCTTCGTGGTGCAGATTCAGTTGGGTCAGGACCATCGATCCCGTTTCCTCGACGGTGCGGTCGTGGATGTTGAGCATCGGATAGCCGCGGCGGCGGAATTCGGTTTCGGCCCAGGACACCTCGTGGATGATGTCGCGGAGATTGTAGTAGGGCAGCTCGTCGATCTTCTGCTGCTCGATCTTTTCGTTGAAGTCGGCAAAACGGCGGCGGCGGATCTCCCAGAGGTCGCGCGGACGCGTGGTGAAGGCGACAATGCGCTCCTTGACGGCGTCGAGTTCCCTGGGAAACCCGGTTTCGGGGGCGAGGGCGACGTTGGCGACTTTGTAGCCTTTCGCGCCGAGGAAAAAGGAAGTAGGGCTTTTGCTGACGCGGCTGAGGCCAACGATGACGATGTCGGCCTCGTCGATGCTCTCCAGACGCCGGTTGTCGTCGTGCTGGGCGGTGAATTCCATGGCGCGGATGCGTCGGAAATAGCCGGGGCCGGTGTTGTGGAGGCGGGAGAGTTCGTTGACGGGCTCGGTGCGGGTGTGGTCGGCGATGAACTGCACGAGCGAGCCGGTGAGGTCGAAGTCGTCGATCTTTTTGCTGTGGCAGAGATTGTGGGTGAGTTCTTTAAACGTGGGATCGAGGAGGGCGTGCAGGACGAGGTGGCGCTTGCCTTTGAGGCTGCCGAGGGTTTTGAGAAGTTCGTCGCGGTTGTTTTGAAAAAGGTGGTAGCGGAGCGTGAAGTTGACGCCGGGAAACTGGGTGATGACGGAATGCAGGATGTGGCTGGCGAGATTGCCCGTGGCATCCGAGAGGATGTGCAAGGTCCAGCGCGGCGCGGCGGGCGCTTTGGCGGAAACGGAGGCTTTTTTGCGGGCGGCGGGCATCAGGTGTAGTAGGGGTTCGACCCGGCGGAATGGTTGGTCGCGTCGATCACGTTGCGCACGCTGGGCACGGCCTCGCGGATGGCGCGCTCAATGCCGAATTTCATGGTGGCGCGACTGCTGGCGCAGCCCTGGCAGCCTCCGCCCATTTCCACGAACACGTCCTGCCCCTCGATGCGCAGCAGTTTCACCCAGCCACCGTGCGAGGCGAGGGCGGGGTTGATGGACTGCTCGAGAATTTTGGTGATCAGGGCCGGCACTTCGGCGGCAAGGGGCGCGGTTTTGATTTCCTCGCGGCGGGCGGCGTCGAGCACCTGCGCCCCGGCGGCGAGCTGGGTTTTGAGGATGGGAATGAGGCGTCCGGCGAGTTTCGGCCAGGCGTCCAGCGTGTTTTTGGTGATGGTGAACACGTCGCGGTGGATTTTCACGTCGGCCACACCGTCGACCGCAAAAATCGCGGCAATGAGGGCGGAGCCCGGGGCGTCCGCTGTGCTGCGGAATTGGAAGGTCCAGTCGTCGTCAAACACGGGTTTGGAGACCACAAAGCGGCAGACCTGGGGGTCGGGAGTGAATTCGCCGCGGATGCGGAGGTCTTCGGAGGCGGGGGAGGGATTCATGACATCAACCTAGCGGGGGATTTGTGCGCTGCAATGACAATCAGCGCGTGGCGAGAGGTTTGCGGCGGTGTTTGCGCAACATTTCGAGAAAGAGGAGCAGATCGCGCAGCGGATGGATATGACTGCGGCCCCCGTGTTTATACTGAACGGAGACCGGAACCGAGCCCATGCGGATGCCAATTTCGTCGAGTTTGAGCAGAATTTCCGACTCCGCCGCGAATCCGGTGCTTTCGGGATGGACCATGGCCACGACGTCGGTCTGGTAGAGCCGGAAACCATTTTGGGTGTCGGCAATAAACTGCCGCATCCGGCGGTTGAGGACAAAACTCATCCAGCGGTTGGCGAGGCGGCGGGTCAGGGGCATGAGGTGGCGGTCGCGGATGCGGCTGCCGATCAATACCGGAATTCCGGTACGGTTGTAGGTGTCGAAAAAGCGCAGCACTTCGGCGGGTTCGTGTTGGCCGTCGGCGTCGAAGGTGACCACGGCGTCGTAGCCTTCCTCGACGGCGTGACGGAAACCGGTGGCGAGGGCGGCACCTTTGCCGAGGGGTTTTTCGTGGCGGAGGACATCGGCACCGGCCTCGCGGGCGATGTCGGCGGTGGCGTCACGGGAGCCGTCATCCACCACCAGCACGCGGACGCCAAGGTCGCGGATGGCGCGGACCAGAGGGCCGACGGTGGCGGCCTCGTTGAGGGCAGGGAGCAGGACGAGGTCGTTCTGCAGCGCCAGTTTTTCGGCGGTTCCGCCGTTGGTGGTTTCAAACCAGCGCGGCATGGGCCGCCCCCTCCTGCCGCCAGCGCAGCATTTCGGCGTAGAGCGTCTCCGCCTTGTAGGAGGAGCGCACAAAGGGACCGGAAGCGACGGCCTGGAAGCCCATGTCGCGGGCGCGGACGGCGTAGCGCTCGAATTCCTCCGGGGTGACGTAGCGGTGGACGGGCTCGTGTTCGAGCGTGGGGCGCAGGTACTGGCCGATGGTCAGCATCGTCACCTCGTTTTCCCGCAGGTCGGCGAGGGTTTCGTAGACCTGTTCCTCGGTTTCGCCGAGGCCGACCATGAGGCCGGACTTGATTTCCAGGGCGGGAACGCGGTCCGCCGCACGGCGCAGCGCCCAGAGGGAGCGTCCGTAGTTGGCCTGCGGACGAATCTGCGCCTGGAGATGCCGGACGGTCTCGATATTGTGCGAGTAAATGTGCGGTTCGGCGTCGAGCAGGATGGCCAAACTCTCCTCGCGGCCCTCGAAATCGGGAGTGAGGACCTCGACGGTGATGCCGGGGACGGCTTCCTTCACGGCGCGGATGGTTTCAGCGAAAATCGTCGCCCCGCCGTCGATCTGGTCGTCGCGGTTGACGCTGGTGATGACGATGTGTTTGAGGGACATTTCCTTGGCGGCGGCGGCGACGCGGCGCGGTTCGAGGGCGTCGAGGGCCGGGGGGCGACCGGACTTGACGGAGCAGAAGCGGCAACTGCGGGTGCAGGTGTCGCCCAGGATCATGACGGTGGCGGTGCCGCTGCTCCAGCATTCGTGGCGGTTGGGGCACTTGGCCTCCTCGCAGACGGTGTGCAGGCGGAGGTTGTGCACGAGGCCGTGCACATGGTTGAACTGGTTGTCCGTCCGCAGCGGGCGGCGAATCCAGGGGGGAAGGCGTTGAAGTTCCATGATGCCTATCTCCTTAGCGCAAGGAGACGGGGAGTCAATGACCCAGTGTTTCCGAGCGACGGCGGGGGGGCATCCCCGAAGCGGGTGCCAGACCTCCGTTTGAAGGGACCGAAAGGCCGATTAAAGTCGCAAATCCAAAGGCCTCATCGGATCGCAACCTGCGGCCCGAACAACCCATTTGATCAAGAGTAAAATGTGTGGGCCCTTTGCCCCGGCGGTCCAACGGCGGCTTTGACTTCCCTCACTCCCTCACCCCACGGTGAGTTCGTCTTGGCGTATGTTCCAGTAGTCCAACACCTGCATTTGGCGCAGCGCATCGCGCAGGTACACAATTCGTTTCCGCCGTTGCTCCGACTCCGGCGAATCGCCGAGAGACGCGTCAAATTCCGCCAATTGCTTGATTTCCAGTGGACTCGGTCTGTAGCTGTGATGGGGATGCATGGTTTTCAACGGGTTTCTCGGGTGCGGCAGGGTGATTGTGCTCCGATGTTGCACGAATCGATGGCTTTCGGCCATTACAATACTCGGGAATTCCTGGAACCTACTTTTTTTAGGGTATACACGACTTCGGGATGCTTCCGCGAATCTAAAATCGAAGCGTTGCAAATTGGCCGAAATGCGCTATAAGAATCTATCCCTTAACTTATAACACTACACCCCCGCACGGTTCTGCCCCGCGCGGGATTGGAGGTTCCCCATGGTAGAATGGTGGTTAGCCTGGTTTACCACGCTCGCTGCCGCCGCACTCGGCTGGTTTTGGCACTGGCATGTGCAGCAGATTGCCCTTCGAAATGGCGAGCAAAACGCGGAAGAACTGGTCCGCGATGCCCGTCACGAGGCGGAAGTCCTGCTGCGCGAGGCCCAGGCCCAGTCCCGGGAAATCCTGAACAATGCCCGCAAGGAATTTGATCTGGAATCCCGCGAACGGCGTCAACGTCTGGATGCACTCGAAGATCAATATCACAAGCGCATCGTCCTGTTGGAGCAAAAATCCAACACGCTCGATCAGCGCGAGGACCGCATGGAACAGCGCCAGACGCAGCTCAAGATGGAGGCGGAGCATTTGCTGGCCCGCAGCCGCGAGTTTGATGAACTGATGACGGAACAGCAGGCGCGTTTGCAGGAAATTTCGGGTCTCACGCCCATGCAGGCGCGTGCCCAGATGATGGCCAGCATCGAGGAGGAAGTTCGGGCGGAATCCGCCAACCTCATCCGCAGTGTGCAGGCCGACCTCAAGTCCCGCGCCAAACGCGAGGCCCAGAAAATCATCACCTACGCGATCGAACGCTACGCGGCCGACACCGTCCACGAAGTGACGACCTGCAGTGTGCAGCTTCCTTCGGAGGAAATGAAGGGCCGCATCATCGGCAAAGAAGGGCGCAACATCCGCTCCATCGAGACGGAAACCGGCGTGAACGTGATGATCGACGACACGCCGCAGGTGGTCATCCTCTCCGGCTACGACCCGATGCGCCGCGAGATTGCCCGCATCGCCCTCACCCGCCTCATTGCCGACGGACGCATCCACCCCGCCAGCATCGAGGAAACCGTCGCCAAGGTCCGCCAGGAAGTCGAGGAAACCGTGCGCAAGGCCGGCGAAGACGCCGCCTACCAGCTCGGGCTCACCAAGATTCATCCGGACCTGCTGCACACCGTCGGTCGCCTCAAATTCCGTCAGAGCTACTCGCAGAACGTGCTCAGCCACAGCATCGAAATGGCGCACCTCATGGCCGCCATGGCCGCGGAGCTGGGGCTGGACATTGCCGTCGCCAAACGCATCGGCCTGCTGCACGACATCGGCAAGGCGCTCACGCACGAGGTGGAAGGCTCCCACGCGATCATCGGGGCCGACCTGCTGGCCAAACACGGGGAAGCCCCGCTCGTGGTCAACGCCGTCGCCGCCCACCACCGCGAAGTCGAGGCCGAAAGCGTCTACGCGCACTTGGCGATGGCCGCCGACGCCATCACCGCCGCCCGTCCCGGTGCCCGCAACGAAAACACCCAGCAGTATCTCAAACGCCTCGGCGACCTCGAAGCCATCGCCAACAGCTACAGCGGCGTCGCCCGCAGCTACGCCATCCAGGCCGGCCGCGAACTCCGCGTGCTCGTCGAACCCACCGCCATCGACGACGCCCGCGCGATGGAACTGGCCCGCGACATCAGCGGACGCATCGAAAAGGAACTTCAATTCCCGGGACAGGTCAAGGTGACCGTCATCCGGGAAAGCCGGTCCATCGAATATGCCCGATGACGCCCCGCCCGCGCCTCCCCGGCGCATCCAGCTGCTCAGTGACCACGTCTGCAACAAAATTGCCGCCGGCGAGGTCATTGAGCGGCCCGCGTCGGTGTTCAAGGAACTGATCGAAAACGCGATCGACGCCGGCGCGGACGACATCGACATCGAAATTCTCCAGGGCGGTCGCAAAGCGGTGATCGTGACCGACAACGGCTGCGGCATGGACCGCGAGAACGCCCTCCTCAGCATCGAGCGCCACGCCACCAGCAAAATCCGCGACGTGGACGACATCGAGCACATCGACACCATGGGCTTCCGCGGCGAGGCCCTCGCCGCCATTGCCGCCGTCTCCCGCTTCGTGCTCAGCACCCGCCGCCGCGAGGACCTCGCCGGCACCGAACTCCTCGTGGAGGGCGGCGAACTGCGCAGCGTGCTCGACACCGGCCGCCCACCCGGCACCACCCTCGAAGTGCGCAACCTCTTCCACAACGTCCCCGCCCGCCGCAAGTTCCTCCGCAGCGAATCCACCGAACTGGCCAACATCCGCGCCATGTTCCGCGTCTTCGCCCTCGCCCATCCCGGCATCGCCCTCCGCCTCCGCGCCGACGGCGCCGAACTGGAGCGTTACCCCAGCCAGACCCAGCTCTCCGAACGCATCGCCGACATGTATGGCGACAGTTTTTTCGCCCAGTTGCGCCCGGTCGACACCCACGTGGGCGACCTCCACATCCACGGCTTCGCCGGTCTTCCCACCCTGCACCGCGCCGACCGCCGCGACCAGATCACCCTCATCAACCGCCGCCCCGCCACCGCTCCCATTCTCGGCTACGCCCTGCGCGAAGCCTACCGCGACAGCCTCCCCCGCGACCGCAACGCCGTCGTTTTCCTCCACCTCGACATGCCCCCGGACTGGGTCGACGTCAACGTGCACCCCACCAAACGCGAAGTGCGTTTCGGTCCCTCGCAACTGCTGCGCGACAGCCTCCTGCACGCCCTCGCCTCCGCGCTGCGCGACCCTTCGTCCGCGTCCCCCGCGCCGCTTCCTCCGCCGCCGACAACGCCTCCCGCGGCACTTCCGCCCTCGCTCGCCCCCTCCAAACGCCAGTCCGAATTTCCCGAAACCTATCCACCGCTTCCGCCGCCCCCGCTCCAGCCGCGTTTTCCTCCGGGCCCGCTTCCACAACAGCCGCCGCCAGCCCCCGCCGCGCCCCCGTCTCCCTCCAGCCCCTGGAAACAGGCGCGTTTTCTCGACGTGATCGACCACCGCTTCTGTCTCCTCGAAACCGAAGACGGACTCGTGCTCATGGACCCCGTCGCCGCCCGCGAACGCGTGCTCTTCGAACGCGCCAAAGACGAGATGGACAAACAAAATGTCGCGTCCCAGGGACTCTTGATGCCCGAAACAGTTGCCTGCGATCCGCTCGAAGCCGACCGAATCCGCAGCCACATCGACCGCTTCCGCGAACTCGGCTTCGGCATCGAACCCTTCGGCGGCGACACCTTTCTCGTGGAGTCCGTGCCCGCCTGGCTCGGCGACGTCGATCCCGGCCCCACTCTCCGAAGCCTCGCCCGCGAAATGGACCCCTCCGCGCTGCGTCCGCACACGCCCCGCGAACTCCGCGACGCCCTCGCCCGCTCCTGCTGCCGCATCGCCGCCGAACAAAGCGCCCACATGCCGCCCGACGCCCTGCGCGGCCTGATCGACGCCCTCGCCCGCTGCCGCATGCCCTACACCACGCCCTTCGGACGCCCCACCCTCATCCATATGGGCTTCCGCGAACTGCGCCGCAAATTCGGACTGGAGACCTGATGGCCATGCAGGACCACGCCGCACTTCTCGCGGGGGACCCCGCGGCCTGGGACCGAATGGTCCGCGAACTCCTGCCCCTGCTCAAGGGACTCGCCCAGCGCAATTTTTCCAAATACGGCTACAGCGCCGACCCAGCCACCTGCGAGGACATCTGCTCCAACATCTGGCATCAGTTGCTGGCCGATGACCGCCGCCTGCTGCGGAGTTGTCTGGAGGAAAACCGCCTCCTCCCCATGCTGCACACCCTCGCCCGCAACCGCTGCATCGACCACATCCGCAAGTTCCGCAAACTCAGTTTTTCCGACACGGAAGTCCGCGACGAAGAAGAAGAACACGCGCCCGCACACGGTGCCGGATTGGAGCGCGAGTGGCTGCTGCAGCATATCCGCGCCCTGCCGCCCCGGGAACGTTTGTTGATCGAACTGTTCTACCTCCAGGACCTCTCCTACCACGATATCCACCAGGTCAGCGGCATCCCCGAAAACAGCATTGGCCCCACCCTGCAACGCGCCCTCAAACACCTGCGACAGCGCATTGAATCCGAGGAAAACCATGTGCACTAAACCCGTTTTTCTGTACGAAACCCCCTTCCTGTACGCTGTAAACGTATGAGTGATCCACTCTCCCCCTTTCCCGTGCCCGCACCGGACGCCTCCCTGCGCCAGGCGATTCTCGCCACGCTGCGCGATCTGGAGACGGACCCCTCCGGCAACACCGAGGCCCGCCGCCGCCTCCGCGGATGGCTGCCCGACGCGGCGGACATGTCCCAGCAGACGCATCTGGACCTGCAAGAACTCCAAGATCTCGCCCGACGGCGCGGTCAGCAGGGCGCGGCGTTTGACGTTCCCGAACATCTGCTCGAATGCCGGGTATGCATGGAATTGTTTCAGGTACTCTGCGAAAACAAAAACGAAGCCTCCGCCGCCGGGACCCAAGCCTCTGCTCCGCTCCTCGACCCGTCCGATCCGGCGATGCCCCCGCAACCCGCGCCGCGCCTGCGGCCCCGCCGCTTGCCTGCCCTCGCCGCCGCCCTGCTCCTGGGTCTGTGGCTCTGGGGCTTTCTTCGTTCCCCGAACATCATTCTGGAAAACGGCAACCTGCAAAGCAACGGCGACATCCTGCGGGACGGACGCGTGCCCGCGCGCGCAAGCCTCGAAGCCCTGCGTCGAACGCAGCTCCGTTTTCTCGACGGATCCCGCATTGAACTCGAGCCCGGCGCCCGAATCCGCGTTCTCAAAGATCTGGCCCTGAAACCCCTCCTTTCCATCGAGGCCGGCCTCGTACAGATCGATTTCCTCGATGCCGACAGCGCCCCCTCTCTCCGCATCGGCGACCTGCACATCCTTCCCGCCTCCGCCGCGTTCCAGATCAACCGTTCCACTCAGGCCATCACCCTCAGCGTCCAACGCGGAGAACTGGAACTCCGCCAAGGCTCGGAGACGCGCCGTTTGCGTGAAGGCGAAACAAATGTTTGGTCCATTTCCAAACAATGATTCGCCCTGCCGGGCCGGAGTTCAGCACCAAAGGTGCGGCCGCATTCCAGCCCCGTGCAGCGCACGGGGTCTCTGGAGAGGAAAACGGGATGAGGTCTGAAGGACCGCCGCAACTCGCAGCTTAGGGCAACGTGCTTGTGCGACACGAATTGCGGCGGTCCTTCAGACCGCGCCAGAACACAGTATCCACGAATCCCAGCACGTTGTGCTGGGCTGGGATGCCTCGCACCGTTGGTGCTATACATCCTGTCAGGAATACGCATTTTGCCAAAGCCTTTTTCATCGGAATGGTGAAGTCGATCGTTGAAACGAAGAATCGCGTGTCAAGAAATAGCTCCGATCGTTCCTCGCTCCCCTTGCGCTGAACAAGCCGATTCACGGCACCGACTTTGTCCCACGGATCAAAACGACAAACTGCTTCGGATCCATGACCGGAGTGACCGCCTTGGTGAAATCCATGTAACACGTCAAGGTCAAGACGAATTCCGTCCTCACTCCTGATAGATCGGCAGATACTGATAGCGGATGGCGAGGGTAAGCAGGGCAAAGGCGGTGGAATAGACGCCGTCATCCTGATCGCCGTTTTTCTCGAACGAACCGTCCTCGCGCTGCAAGCTCATAAGCGCTTTTTCCATGCGCGGCAGAAAGGACTCCCGCTGCTCTTCTCCAATCATGTTCGCGGCGGTGGCGACGTAATACGACTGGTAATAATAATAATTGCTGTCTTTCCGCGGATCGAAGTCTTTTAGAAAGGTCATGGTTTGCTCATGCCGTTTCTGCAGCTCCGGCGTTTCGTTTTTCCCCATCGCCAGCATCGCCACCACCCCGGCCGTGCGCATGGAGACCGACTGATTGTTGCCCGGCTGATAACTGTAGCTCTGCCGGTCCTGCTGCCAGGTTTTTTCGACATAGCCGATGGCCCGTTCCATGACCTCCTCCGGAATCGGCAGCTGCGCATTCTGCCCCGAGCGCAACGCCAGCACAAGCCAGACCGTGACTGACAAATCGGCGTCTTCCGGACGCGGCTCGTAGCGCCATCCGCCGTAGTCTTTCTGTTTCCGCTTGTCCGTCACCTGCGCCCCGAAGGTCACGCGGTTCGCCGCCTCCAACGCGTCCTTGACGCGTCGGTTCTCCTCCTCCGTGGGCATCATGCCGTAGGCCTCCGACAGCGCCAGACTGCAAATGCCGTGCGCGTACATGCGTCCTTTTCCTTCGTTTCCAAAATAGCCTTTTTCTTTTTCCGCCACGCCCGCCAGATAGAGGATGCCTTTGCGCACATGTTCACCGTATTCCGAGCGTCCGGGGAGATGTCCGGCGGCCATCAGGGCCATCGACGCCAGCGCGGTGTAGGTGTTTCCCAATTGACCCTCGTAGCGCCCCGTCACGGGATCCTGCCGCTGCACCATCCAGGCCAGACCGCGCGCGATGGAACGGTCCACATCGTCCGCTTCGGCGATGCGGGCGAGGTGTTTCAGATCGGCCTCCACGGCGGGATCCGCACACACGCTCCACGCGAACACGACACCGATCCACATGCACAAAAACTTCATGGCTGTTGCTCCTGCTGCAAATCCTTCATGTACTGTTGAATCGCGCGACGATAATAGGGCGAATACTGCTGACCCGCCCGACGGGCGTCGCCGGTCTCCATTCCCGAGGACGCGCCCTCCCAGTTGCCGCCTTCGGGACCTTTCCACAGCCCCTCCTCCGCGCCGCCTTTGGCTTCCGCCTGCGATCCGCCCTGACCACTTCCACCGCCCTGAGTCATCGACGGGGCCGACGATGTCCCCTGACCCGGCTGCGACGACGGCGCAGAGGGAGCAGACGACGACGACGCAGAAGACGCTGCTGCCGCCGCGGAAGATGCAGACTGCGCGCTTGCCAACGAAGCCGCCGCCGCCTGCAAGGCCTGCGCCCCCGCCGGCGTGTCGCCCTGACGCAAGGAAGACTCCGCCGAAGCCAACTGCCCCGCCGCCGCCTCCATCGCCGCCGCAGAAGCCGCTTGCGCCGCCTGCGCGGGCTGTCCGGGCTGCCCGGC
>CAZCFM010000033.1:0-5610 GCA_964497855.1 uncultured Verrucomicrobiota bacterium
TCCTATGAGCGAAATCAACCTGACATCTCTTACCGAAGCCATCAAAACCGGTAAACGCAAGGACGCACAGGCGGTCACCGCCGCCGCGTTGGAGGCCAAAACCTCTCCCCAACTCATCCTCGACGCCCTCAAGAACGGCATGGACGACGTGGGACGTCGATTCAAGGCCAACGAGATTTTTGTTCCGGAGGTTTTGGTCGCCGCCCGCGCGATGAAAACCGCCATGGAACTTCTGGAACCCGTACTGGTGGCCTCGGGCATCCGGCCTGAGTTCAAGGTCGTGATTGGCACGGTTGAAGGCGACCTGCACGACATCGGCAAGAACCTGGTGTCGATGATGCTCAAGGGCGCCAATTTCGAGGTGATTGATTTGGGCACGAACGTTTCCGCCCAGGCCTTTGTCGATGCCGTGCGTCAACACGGGGCGCAGTTGGTGGGTCTTTCGGCGTTGCTGACGACCACGATGCCGGCGATGCGCAGCACCGTGGCGCTCCTGCGCGAAGCCGCCCTGCCCGTGAAAATTCTGGTGGGTGGTGCTCCGATCACGAAGTCCTTTGCCGATGAAATCGGGGCGCACGGCTATTCTGCGGACGCGGCGAGCGCAGTCGATCTGGCCCGCAGCCTGGTGGGAGCCAAGGCATGAACAGCAAACAACGCGTGCGGGCGGCCGTCTCCCACGAGACGCCCGACCGGATTCCCGTCGATTTCGGCGGCTGTTTCATCACCGGTGTCCATTGCAGCGTGGTGGAGAAGCTGCGGGACGCCTACGGACTCGCCAAGCGTCCGGTCAAGGTCTGCGAACCCTATCAGATGCTGGGGCTGGTCGAAGATGATCTCAAGGAGGCCATGGGCATCGACGTGGAGGGCATTTTCCCCAACCGCACCATCTTCGGTTTCGTGAACGAAAATTGGAAGGAATACCGGACCTGGTGGGGGCAGACGGTTCTCGTCTCCGAGCACTTCCAGGTCGACGAGAAGGCGGACGGAACAGTCATCTATCCCAAGGGCGACCGAAGCGCGGCCCCCAGCGGCCACATGCCGAAAACCAGCTATTTCTTCGACACGATCGTGCGTCCCCAGGACTACGACGAGGACGACTTGAATCTGGAGGAGAACCTCGAGGAGTTCGGTCCCATGAACGCCGAGGAGGAAGCCTACTGGAAGGCGGAGGCGGCCCGGGTCCGCGGCGGCGACCGCGCCGTCATCACCCACCTCAACGGCACCTGCCTCGGCGACATCGCCCTCGTGCCGGCGCCCTTCCTGACAAACCCCAAGGGCGTCCGTGGCGTCGAGGACTGGTACATGCTGCTGGCCTCCGATCCGGACTTCGTCTTCAAGCTCTTCGAGCGGCAGACGGAAATCGCCCTGGACAACATGGCCAAACTCAACGCCATCGCCGGCGACGTCCTCGACGTGGTGGTGGTCTGCGGAACCGACTTTGGCACGCAGGAATCCACCTTCTGCTCCGTGAACAGTTTCCACGAACTCTGGCTGCCCCACTACCGCCGCATCAACGACTGGATTCACGCCAACACCGCCTGGAAAACCTTCAAGCACTCCTGCGGGGCGATCGACACCCTGATTCCGAGCATTATCGAGGCCGGATTCGACATCCTCAATCCCGTGCAGTGCTCGGCCAAGGGCATGGAGGCCGCCGGTCTCAAGCAGCGCTACGGCGACAAGATCACCTTCTGGGGTGGCGGCGTGAACACGCAGCAAACGCTGCCCTTCGGCAGGCCGGCGCAGGTGCGCGCGGAAGTGCTGGAGCGCTGCCGCACTTTCGGTCCCGGCGGCGGTTTCGTCTTCAATGCCATTCACAATGTGCAGGCCCTCTCGCCCGTGGACAATGTGGTGGCCATGATCGAAGCGGTCCGCGACTTCAACGAGGGCCGCGCATGACGCGCGACTTCTATCTCTCGCTCGCGGCCTCCGGCTGCCGCGCGCCCATCGGCGCGGATTTGGTCCTGCACGAGCGCCCCGATCCCAAGGCCTGCCGCTTCTCCGGCGAGGGCCTCGGCGGGGTTCTCATCGAAGCGGCGCGGCGCTACCGCATGCCGCTGGCGTTTCCGCTGATGGATCTGCGCATCGAAAAAGAATGGCTGCTCACGGGCCTCGGCGTGGACGAGGACGACGTGGACCAGACCCATCTCGACGACGCGGAGGCGGCGGACCTTGACGCGATGAAGGACGTCTTTCGCTCGCCACCCACTGCCCGCATGAAGGCCTCTCTCGGCGCCCTGCGTCATGTTGCGGAGCACTCCGACCTGATCCCGGTGGGCATGTGCATTGGTCCTTTTTCGCTGATGACCAAACTGCTCGCCGATCCCATCACCGCCGCCTACATGGTGGGCGTGGACCCGGAAGACGAAGACGCGGAACGTGTGCTGAAGCTGCTGGACATCGGCACCGGCATCATCTGCCGCTGGGTGGAATTGCAAATCGAGGCCGGCGCAAAGGCCGTCTGCGTCTGCGAACCCGCCTGCAACACGGTCTATCTCTCGCCCAACCAGATCGACGCCGATCCCTCGCTTCTGCACACACTGGTGCTGCGCTACAATCTGCGGATCAAGGAGTGTCTCTCGGCCCGCGGTGCGGATTTGATCTTCCATGACTGCGGGGAGCTGAACGAGACGATCCTGCGCTCCTTCGCCGTGCTCGATCCGGCGATTCTCAGTCTGGGCAGTCCGGTGGACCTCCCAACGGTCGCGAAATGGGTTCCGGCCCAGACCGTGATCATGGGCAATCTGCCCTCCAAGAAGTTCTACGCCGACTCCGCCATCACCGAAGAGCAACTCGTGGCCGACTGCCATCGCCTTTCGGAGCGCATGGCCGCCACGGGACATCCCTTCCTGCTCGGAACCGAGTGCGACGTGTTGAGTGTGCCCGGCTGCGAATGTTCGCTGCACCGCAAAGTCATGGCGCTTGTCAACACGGGACAAAAGGCGTAGAGCGCAAACGATATGCATGACCCCGCCGAAGCCGCATTTCCCAAGGTCCTGATCGCCTGCGATGTGTTCCGGGAGGAACTTGAGGCGATCGGGTTCCCTTTGGAGCGCGTGCGCTGGGTGGAAATGGGCCTGCATGATCGGCCCGATCAGCTTCGCGCGCGGCTCCAGCAGGAAATCGATGGGTTGGATGCCGAAGCGGGCGATGCGCCGATCCCTCTCCTCTACGGACTCTGCGGCGGAGGACTGAACGGACTCCAGGCCCGCCGTCGTCCGCTGCGGCTGCCCCGAGCCCACGACTGCCTGGCACTGCTCATCGGTTCCAATGAACAGCATCAGGACATTCAGAAAAAATGTCCCGGCACCTACTTCTACTCCCGTGGCTGGATTCGCGAACACCGCGTGCCGGGTCCGGACCGCGCCGACTGGCTCCGCACGCTCTACGCGGAACGCTACGACGAAGAGATGATCGGCGAGCTGATCGACGCCGATGCCGACGCGTTCCGTCATTACGAACAGGCCCTCTTCATCCGCACGCCCGCCTCCGGGGACGGAGAAGCCTATTGTCAGCGTTGCGCCAAACATCTGGGCTGGCGTTTCAAGGCCATCGATGGCGACCTCGGGTGGCTGCGGCGATTTTTGGACGGAACGGCGGACGACAGTCGCTGCGTGTGTGTGCCCCCGGGCCACACGCTGCGGGCCACAGGCGACGCCTCCATCTTCCGGGTGGAAGCATGACTCCGGCGCGGGCGCATCTCCAAATGGGGTGCGGGTTGAGTCGGGGTCTTCCAGCTCCAAGGGAGCGCCGCATCCCAGCCCGGCGCAGCGCGCCGGGTAGGGACGCCACACGGGAAGTGCGGTCTGAAGGACCGCCGCAAAGGTCAATGCCTCTGCAAACGCCTTGTGTCGCAGGGGATGCGGCGGTCCTACAGACCGCATCCGCGATACCGACCTCGAACCCCGCGCGTTGCGCGGGGCTGGGATGCGGACGCACCTTTGGTGCTGAAAATCCGTTGCAGAGCGCCAATCCAATTCCCCGTGCGCTCAAGACGTCTTCCGCCGTTTGTAAGAAATTCACCCCTTGAAGGCCAGCTGCGAAGATGCAACCCTCCCGAAATCTCCCCGAATTCCCTGGCAGTTCCGACGCGGAACCGATGTTCCGCTGGGACGCGGACGATGTGCCGCCGCAGGTGACGGCGGCGGAGTGGCTGGCGCAAAAGGGTCAACCCTTGAATATGCGCTGCGGGGGACGTGGACTGTGCCGCGGCTGTGAAATCCGGGTGGACGCCGGCGTTGTCAAAGCCTGTCAGTGCAAGGCCCGCGACCTGGCGGGTTTGGAGATCCGCATTCCCCGCGCGTCGCGGCAGGATCGTTCCATCACCGGGGTTAGCGCGTTCGACATCGACACGCATCTGTTGCGGGAGCGATGCCGGGCCCCGCGCCGTGGGTTGGCCCTGGACATTGGCACGACCACGCTCGCAGCGGCGCTCTGGAGCGGTCCGGAGCCGCGTTGCCTGGGTACGCTCTCCCAGGCCAATCCGCAAATCGGCCTGGGCGACAACGTTGTCAGCCGCATCCAGTACAGTGTGTCGGCAGAGGGCGGCGACCGTCGTCTGCACCGGGTGCTGGTGGAGGAGGGGATTGCGCCTTTGGTGAAACAGCTTTGTGGCGACGATGCGCCCGACGCGGTAGTGATTGCGGGGAATCCGGCGATGCTGCATAGTGTGGCGGGAGAGACGCTGGCGGGCCTGGCGTCGTTTCCCTTTCGTCCCGTGTTTTTGGAGCGGCGCGAAGTTGACCCCGCGCTTCTGGGGTTTCCGGCGGGCACGACGGTGTTGTTGCTGCCCTCGCTGGGACCCTTTGTCGGGGCCGACATTTCCGCGGGGGCCGTGGCCTGCGGGATGATGGAGGAGGAAACGCCCTCCTTGCTGATTGATTTTGGCACCAACGGCGAAATTCTGCTGCGCAGTTCCGCTGGAGTATTCGCGACGGCCACCGCGGCGGGGCCGGCCTTCGAGGGCGGGCGCTTGACCTGCGGAGCGCGGGCCGGGGAGGGGGTCGTGTCGGGTTTCCGGGCCGGGCCGGACGGGGAGGGCATGGAGGCCGTGGGAGGCAAACCGGGAGCGGTCCACGGGATATCCGGTGCCGCGTACGTGGATTTTTTGGCGCTGGGGCGGCGTTCCGGGCTTTTGGGCGAAAACGGGCGTTTCCAAGCAGGGGCGGGAGCGAGTGTGGAGCCCGTGCCGGGGGTGCGGGTAACGGAAATGGATGTGGCGGAATTGTTGCAGGCCAAAGCCGCGGTGCAGGCGGGATGGACCACGCTGCTGGAAGTGGCGGGGGTGGAGATGTCGGAACTGCGCCGCGTCTGGATTGCGGGGGGCTTTGGGTATCATCTCAACCCCGAACACGCCATGGCGGTAGGGCTGATTCCGCGCATCGATCCTGCCAAAATCCGTCTGGTAGGAAACAGTTCGCTGGGCGGTGCCTCACTCGCCCTGATCGACCCCGATGTTTTGGAGTCCATGGACCAGCTCCGCGCCCAAACCACGCTCGTAGAACTCAACGCCATCGCGTCCTTCGAGGATCATTACATCGACGCGCTGGGGCTGTAGTCCCGTCCGTCCCGGACGGGAAACCGTAGTCCCGTCCGTCCCGGACGGGAAAC
>CAZCFM010000033.1:5710-9250 GCA_964497855.1 uncultured Verrucomicrobiota bacterium
GTGGCGGAGGCGCTGAGGCCGGATTTTCCGCCGAGGACGCTGACGAGCTGCTGCTGGGCGAGGGCGTCGCGCAGAAGGTCGCCGCAGTGGCGCAAGTCCTTCGCTTCGGTGGCGCGCATTTGTTCCCAGCGCTGGATGCGTCGGGCGTGGGTGAGGGAGACGAGGCGGTGGTAGAAGGCCTGGTAGGTGTCGCGAGAGGGCTTGCGCGGCGGCTCGGCACCCATGGCGCCGATTTTGACCTGCTCCAGGGCGGAGGTCGTCAGATCCAGCGCGCGCAGCCAGTCGGCGGAGGCGCGGTAGACGTTGAGGGTGTCGTGGACCTGCGGATCGCGGTAGCTGCTAAAGAAGCAATGTCCGTTGCCGGGATTGAAGGTCCAGGAGACGCCGTAGGCCCCGCCTTTCATGCGGACGCGTTCCCAGAGATAGTCGGTACCGAGCAGGCGCTTGGCGATGGTCATGCTGGCGTGTACCTCCTCGCCCTCCACGGGGAGGCGGGTGGCGAGTCCCACGAAATGCACGGGCGAGGCGACGACGAGGCCTTCGGCCATGGCGGGCAGCAGGGGCCAGTGGGCACGGGGCAGGAGATCGCCGGCGGGGACGGCGTCGAGGATGCGCTGCGCCTCGCGCTGGGCGTCCTGGATGCAGTCGGGATCGCCGCCGAAGTGGAGGGTGAAGCCGGAGCGGCGGACGATGCGGGCGTGCAGGTCGCGGAGGCGGTGCACGAGTTTTTCGGCGTCGCAGTTCTCGAAGCGGCGCAGGGCCTGGAGGTAGCTGATGCCGCCCATTTCCTCGATGGGACGCTCCATGCTGGAGAGGGCCGCGCGCAGGCGCAGGGTCACCACGCGGTTGCCGCGCTGGACCAGATCGGCCTCCTCGTTGGCCTTTTCCTCGAGCAGGAGCTGGCGCACGCGCTCGGCGGGGCCGAGGTGCGGGGCTCGGAGCAGATCGGCCAGCAGACGGAAGAGCTGGGGAATTTTGCCGCGCAGGCATTTGCCGTGCAGGAGAAACGCGGCCAGGGTTTCGCCGGGGCGCAGGCATTCGGCGGTTTCGAACTGCTGGGAAATCCCGCCGGTGTGGCAGGCGACCTGTTCGTTGAAGGCGAGGTGGTCGAGGTCGCCGGCCCCGAGTTCCGTCAGGCAGCGTCCGTAGAGCGGCAGCAGCGGCAGGTCCTCGAGGGGCACGGAATGGATGTCGAAGGCGAGATTGACGTATAGGATGCCGGCGCTGTCCACCGGGCTGGTCCAGACATCGACGCCCTCCACCGTGCCGGTTTCGAGCGGAGCGCCGGGCGTGGGCGGAGTCACGTCGTCGAGCTGGAGGCGGGGGAGCATGGCCAGGGATTCCGGCGAATCGGGGGTGTTCTGGAAACGCTCCACGGCGGCGGCGAGGGCCTGCGCTTCGGCGTTGGCATCGGCATTCGCAGCGTACTGGGCGGCGAGGGCGCGGAGACGGTCTTGTTCCTGTTCGGCCTCTTTTTCCTCCAGGGCAACATCGGGGGCGAGCACGATTTCGCAGCGCTGGGGATTGTTGAGGAGATTGTCGCGGATCCAGTCGGCGAAACAGCGCGGATTCTGTTCCCAGGTTTGGCGCAGATGGGCGACGCGCTGCTCCGGACGCAAGGTGTCGAGAGGGTCGCATCCTTGCATCCAGCCAAAAAGGGCGGTGTTCAGCGCGGTGAGTCCGCGGGCGGATGTGTTCATTTCCCGCATGTTGAATTCGGTGGTGTTGAGGCAGCCTTCGATGAGGTCGGGACGGAAGTTTTCGCGCGCGAGTTGTTCCAGAGTTTCGAGAATCAGGGCGAAAACCTTTTCCGTGTTTTCGGGTTCCACGCCGCGCAGGCCGGCGCTGAAGCTGGGCTGCCGCAGGTGGAGGCCGACGTGACCGAGCACGTCTTCGCCGAGGTCGCTTTCGAGCAGGGCCAGGCGCAGCGGACTGGCCGGACTTTGCAGCAGCAACTGGGCGACGAGGGCCGCGGTTTGCCCCGCCAGGGTGTCGGAGCAAAGGCCGGGGAGCAGCCAGTTGAGCTGACAGAAAACACCTTCATCGCCTTCTTCGGAGGCGGGGTAAAACTCCTGCACGCGGCGGGTATGGCCCCAGCCGGCCTGCAACTCCGGCAACGCGGCGGGCTCGCCGGGCGGGACCCGCGAAAGGACTTCGTCGAGCTTTTCCAGACGCTGGAGCGGATCATCGTCGCCGTAGAATCCGACAAAGGCATTGGCGGCGTTGTAGTATGTGCGATGGAAGGCGACAAAGCGGTCGTGGTCCAGATCGGGAATGTGGGCGGGACTGCCGCCGTAGTCGAAGCGGTAAAGGGTGTCGGGATAGAGGCAGTGTTGCTCCAGTTCCTGCAACCGGGCGTCGGGACTGGCGTAAACGCCCTTCATTTCGTTGTAGACCACGCCCTGGATTTCCAGTTCGCCCTTGCGGTTCCATTGGGGGCGCCAGCCTTCCTGACCGAGCACTTCGGGAGTCAGGCGGGGGAAAAACACCGCGTCGAGATAAACGTCCACGAGGTTGTGGTAGTCGCGCAGGTTGCGGCTGGCCACGGGGTAGCAGGTGCGGTCGGGGTAGGTGTAGGCGTTGAGGTAGGTCTGGAGCGAGGTCTTGATCAGCTCTTTGAACGGCTCTTTAACGGGGTATTTCTCGCTGCCGCTGAGCACGCAGTGTTCGAGGATGTGGGGAAGACCCGTGTGATCGTAGGGGAGGGTGGGGAAAAAAATGCCGAAGGTTTTGTTGTCGTCCGCGCAGGAAATCGACAACACGCGGGCGCCGCTGCTGTGAAGATAGAGCGAGCCGGTGGCGTTCCAAAGGGGAAGAAACTCGGTTTTGAGGAGGGTGTAGGCGGGATGGGCGGCGGGAGAGGAAGTCATGCGTCCTCCTTATCCTGAAACGGCGGAGCTGCAAGGAATGTTTTGGCAAGGAGTAGGTGGACCCGTGGCCGGAAGAAACGGTGGAGGCTGCACTGGATGCGCTGCGCGGGCCCGTGGACCTGCCAGCCGCAGGTTCGGACAGGCCGGAGGCAACAGGATCACGGCCATCGACACCTCGGTACTGCTCCTGATCCAAAAACGGCAGGCAGGATGGGCCGACTGGAAGCGAACCTTGAACGCGGCATCGCGGGAAGGTCCGCTCGTGGTGTGTCCGGTGGTGTTCGCCGAGTTTTCACCAGGATATTCAAGCTGGAATGACGCCTTGCACGATCTCGATTTGCTGCAGATCACCTATGAGACGATTTCCCCCGAAGCGGCCTGGCTTGCGGGTCATGTTTTCCTCCAATACCGAAAAGAGGGTGGCCCCCGCTGCACCCTCATTCCCGACTTTTTGATTGCGGCCCATGCCTCGGTGCAGGCTGACCGGCTTGCCGCACTCGATCGGGGCTATGTGCGCCGATATTTCCCGGCGCTGCGTTTGTTGGTGCCGTCGTTAGATTCTGAATTGTGACCCATGTCAGTGTCGGCCAGGTGCTGGGCCTGGCGGATGCAGTCGGAGACGCTGACGCCGCCGTAGCCGCTGCCGCAGAAGTGGAGGTTGCCGAGGGCG
>CAZCFM010000033.1:9350-16560 GCA_964497855.1 uncultured Verrucomicrobiota bacterium
CGGTCGGAGGCTTCGCGTCCGGGGAATTTATTGCCGGTCCAGGTGCAGCCGACGAGCAGGGAGGGCAGGGGATGCGACGCCATGAAGCCGAAGCCTTTGGGGATGTCGCGGAGTTCGGCGCGGTCGAACACAAGGGACAGCGTGGCGGAGCTGGAGGCGTCCTGCTGCTGGAGCCGGGCCTGGAGTTCGGGGGAAATTTTTGCGAACAGGGGCGCGGCGTCGCGGGAGGGCAGGGCGACGACGAGGGCGTCGTAGGACTCGCCATCGACGCTCCAGCCGTCGCCGGATTTTTCGAGATGTCGCACGCGGTGGTTGGGGCGCAGGGTGTCGCCGAGGGAGGCGACGAGGGCGTCGGGCAGGGCCTGCATGCCGGAGCGAAGGGAGGTGAAGAGGGACGGGGCGTGTCCCTGGCGGCGCTGGGCGGCGGCCTGTTGCATCATGAGAGCCATGCCGCGGACGAGGCTGCCGTGTTTGCGTTCGAGTTCGCGCAGGCGGGGGAAGGTGGCGTCCATGCTCATGTCTTCGGGATCACCGCCGTAGATGCCCCCGAGCAGGGGTCCGGCGAGGCGTTCGAGGGCGGCCTGTCCGAAGTGGCGGCGGGTGAAGTCGGCGAGGCTTTCGTCGCCGGCGGGCGGCGTGTGGCGGAGCAGGGGTTCCATCAACATGCGGAGCTTGGCGGGCAGGCTGAGCAGGGGGGTGAAGAGGATGGGGCTGATTTTCTGGGGGATGAAGAGTTTGCAGCCGGCGGGGAAGGGGTGGAGGCGTCCTTTGTGCAAAATGGAGAAGGAGCGCTGGGCGTCGTTGGAGGGCAGGAGTTCGTTCTCCAGGCCGAGGTCCTTGCAGAGATCGATGCCCCAGGGTTTTTCGGTGAGCAGGGAGTCGGGCCCGCCTTCGAGAAGGCAGCCGTCGATGTGGCGGGAGATGATTTTTCCGCCGAAGTGGGGGCCCGCTTCGAAGAGGGTGACGTCGTGGCCGGCGCGGCGCAGATACCAGGCGGCGGCAAGTCCGGCGATGCCGCCTCCGAGGATGGCGGTTTTCATGGGGCGCGTTGGGAGAGGCGGTGGACCTCGTCGACGAGGAGGCGGACGCGTTCGGGCGGGGTGGTTTTGATGACGCCGTGTCCCAGATTGAAGATGTGGCCCCGCGCGGGGCGGAAGGCGTCGAGGATGGATGCGGCGGCGGCGAGCATCGGCGCGTCGTCGGCGAGCAGCAGGGCGGGGTCGAGGTTGCCCTGGAAGACGCGGTTTGTGCCGACGCGGCGGAGGGCGGCGGCGGGATCGACGCGCCAGTCGAGGCCAAGCACATCGATCGGCATGTCGGCGAGTTGTTCGAGGAGGTGGCCGCCGTTGGCGGAGAAATGGATTCGGGGGACGCGGTCGCCGAGGGTTTCGAGGATGCGGCGGGTCCAGGGGGCGGCGAAGCGGGCGTAGTCGGCGGGGGAGAGGCAGCCGGCCCAACTGTCGAAGAGCTGGACCGCATCGGCCCCGGCGTCGATTTGGGCGAGCAGGTAGGCGGAAACGGCGTCGGCGAGGCGGTCCATGAGGGCGGACCAGCGGGCGGGATCGGCGTGCATCCAGGCGCGGACGTCGTCAAAGTCCTTGCTGCCGCCGCCTTCGATGGCGTAGCAGGCGAGGGTGAAGGGAGCGCCGGAGAAGCCGATGAGGGGGATGCGTCCGGCGAGGCGGGCGATGGAAAGGCGGATGGCGGCGAGGGTGAAGTCGAGGTCGCGTTCGGGCTGGACGGAGCGGAGGGCGTCGACGTCGGCGCGGCTGCGGATGGGGTTGTGGAAGACGGGGCCTTTGCCGGGGAAGAATTCGAGCTGGAGGCCCATGGGTTCGAGCAGGGTCAGGATGTCGGCGAAGATGATGGCGGCGTCGAGAGGGAATGCGTCGACGGGCTGGAGGGTGACCTCGGCGGCGAGGACCGGGTCCTTCATCATGGCGAGAATGGGCAGGCGGGCGCGGAGGGCGCGGTATTCGGGCATGTAGCGGCCGGCCTGGCGTTGCAGCCAGACGGGGGTGAAGGGGACGGGTTCGCCGCGGCAGGCGCGGAGGAAAGGCGAGTGGGGGGAGCAGGAGGACATGGAGGGGGAAGACTACGCGGGGGTGGGCTCTTTGGCAAGTGCCGCGCTTGGGTCTTTCAGGTGCGGGGCGTCGAGGAGGCCGAAGAGGGCGAGGTAGAGCATGAGGATTTCGCTGTCGCCGAAGTTGTATTCGACGAGGCCGTTGAGGAGGAGGCCGACGAGCGCTGTGAGGGCACTGAGGCGCAGGAAGTCGGGGCGCGGGGCACCGGGCGGGGAGCGGAAGCCGTTGCGGAGCATGGCGAGCATCCAGAGGGACCACAGCAGAAGTCCGTGGGGTCCGAGTTCGAGGCGGATTTGCAGGAAGTTGTTGTGGAGGTGGCGCAGGCCGACTTCGAGATGGTATTTGCGGGGCAGCACTTCGCGGAATTCGGCGTAGCTGCTGCCGTTGTAGCCCATGCCCCAGGGATATCGTTCGAAGAGGGGCGGGGCGACGTGTTTCCAGAGGGTGACGCGGCTGCCGTGGGTGTCCGAGAGTGTTTCGCGGATTTGGCCGATGCGTTCGCGGACTTTGGGGATGCAGAGGGCGAGGGCGACGGCGAGGACGAGACCGAGCAGGACTTTCCATTGGCGGCTGGCCAGTGTCCAGAAGCCGATCGCTCCGGCACATGCCAGCCACACACCGCGTTTGTTGTGCAGGAGGAGTCCGGCGGCGAAGAGCAGCAGCAGCGGCCAGAAGATGCGGCGGCCCTTTTCCGGTTCGGCGGCGCGAAGTCCCAGCAGGAGACAGAGCCCGATCATGTACACCTGCGGCGAGGTCATGCTGCCCAATTCGAAGAGACCGCGTTCATGGACGATCATTTCATAAGGGAAACGGACCAGATCCTTGAGACCGAGCAGGGCGACACCGCCGACCAGGGAGAAGCTGATCCGGGCCCAGTTCTCCCGTTTTGCGCCCGCGCAGGCCACGGCGGCGGCGAAGGGGAAAAACAGAAAGCGGTTGAGTTTGGAGAGGCCTGTCTGCGGGTGGGCGGCGAAGAACAGGCCGATCCCGATGACCAGCGCGTAGAGGACGATAAAAATCGTGGTGGCCCTGGGCACGGGCCGTTTGCCGCGAACGGCCTCCACCAGCCACAGCAGGCTGGCCAGGTAGATCGGGACCTGGCCGATGGCATTGCTCAGGGGCAGGATCCAGAGACCCGCGCAGACCAGCGCCAGCAGGGGGTCATGTTTTAAAAAAGCGAAAGGTTTCATCGCGGGGGAATCGGAACGAGGCGTTCACGGGAGCTGAGGGGAAGGACTTCGCTGTGAGTTTCGGGATCATCGAGCACGCGGCGAAACTCGAGCGTGAGTCCGCCGAGTCCGGCGGCCACCTGATCGGGCAGCAGGACACGGGTTTCACGTCCTGAGCCAGCAGCCCCCACCCAGCGATGACCTGGAATTTCGCGTTCGCTCCAGCTGCGGGCGGTGGCGCTGGGGAGGGTGGCACGAACCCAGCGGTGGTCGACGGGCACGTGCAGGGCGCGCAGGGTGTCGGGGAGCTGCGAAAGCGTTTTGGGGCTTGATGGCGGATTCGGGATGAGAAGCAGTTCCGCTTCGCTGCTCAGAACCTCGGCGAGGCTGCGAGTGGGAGGCGTGACGGGCCGCAACGGGGCGCGTGCGCAGTCCGGCAAGGGTAGGCTGGCGGGATCGGCGGCGCGGACCCAGACGACTTCGGCGTGAGGCGGGGAAAAGCGTCCGGTCACGTTGTCCCAGGAAATATCGACGCGGATCAGGGCGCGTCCGTTGCGTCCGGGAGTGACGCGCAGGCGTTTGCCGTCGTCGAGGGAGATGACTTCGGGGCGTGCGGAGGCGGGCATGACGAGCACCGTGAAATCGGGGTAGAGGGTGGAATCGTCCGGGCTGCTGTCGTCGGGAAGAAAAAGCACGGGGAATGCGGGGGGCTCGGCGCGCCAGCGGGGGAGGGCTTCGTTGAGGCTGGCTTGCAGGGGGAGAACGCGGAAGGGTTGGAGTTCGGTGGGGGGAATGCGCAGGGGGGCTTTTTCGCTGAGCAGGCCCACGGCGCGGATGCGGAGTCCGTCGGCCTGCTCCCAGACGCGGCTGTTTTCGAATGGGATGGGGGCTTGCGGGAACTGGGGGAGGCGTCCGATGTTGAGCAGGGTCCAAGGCAAGGTGTTTTCGTTGAGAAAGGTCGTGCCGCGGCTGCGGAGGAGGGTTTCGCCGGGTACGAGGATGTCGGGGAGGCGGAGCTTTGGCGAGGAGCGCAGGCAGGCGAGGGCGCTGCCTCCGCCGTGGTCGATCCAGCAGAGTGGGCCGTCTTCCTCGGCGATGCGGGCGGAGAGGGAGAGCCATCCGGGAGCTTCGTCGCCGCCCATGAGCAGGTCGTCGGCTCCGCCGGAAATCCAGAGCGACGTCCGGAGCACCCGGGCCTGGGCGCGGGTAAGGGCGAAGGCGCTCAGGTACAGCAGCAGGAGCAGCCGCAGCAGGGTGCGCATGGCGGAGATCAGAGCACGGCGGCGATGGCGTCGCAGAGAGGATTGAGGTTGCGGGCGGTGATTCCCGCCACGTTGATGCGTCCGCCGCCGACCATGTAGATGCTGTATTCGTCGCGAAGGCGCTTGACCTGGGCGTCGTTGAGACCGCTGAAGGAGAACATGCCCTTTTGCTGGGCGATGAAACTGAAGTCTCTTTTGACGCCGCGGGCGTTGAGGCCGTTGACCAGATCGCTGCGCAAGGAGAAGATGCGTTCGCGCATTTCGTCGAGTTCGCGCATCCATTGATTGCGGAGAAGGGGTTCACTGAGGATGGTTTCGACGACAGCGCCCCCGTGGCGCGGCGGGTTGGAGTAGTTGCTGCGGATGGCGGTTTTGACGTGGCTGAACGCGGCGTCGGTTGCCGCGGCTGTGCGTCCGGCGATGGTGAAGCTGCCGGTGCGCTCGTTGTAGAGGCCGAAGTTTTTGGAGCAGGAGGCGGCGACACCGAATTCGATGCCGCGTTCGGCGAAGAGGATGAGGGGGAGGCGGTCGGCTTCCACGGATTCGCCGAAGCCCTGGTAGGCGAAATCGAAGAAGGGGAACCAGCCGCTGGCGGCGGCAAGATCAGCGATCACGGACCATTGCTTAGGGCTGGGGTCGACACCGGTGGGGTTGTGGCAGCACACGTGAAGCAGGACGATGTCGCCGGCGGGAATGCGGGCGAGTTCAGCGGTCATGCGATCGAAATCGAGGCCGTGGGATGCGGGGTGATAGTAGGAATATTCAGCGGTGCGGAAGCCGGCGGCCTGGAAAACGGCTTTGTGGTTGGCCCAGGTGGGATTGCTCATCCAGACACTGGCTTCGGGGAGGAAACGTTTCAGGAAGTCGGCGCCGACGCGCAGTCCACCCGTGCCGCCGGGAGTTTGGGCCGTCTGCACGCGTTTTTCGCGGAGGAGGGGGTGGTTGGCTCCGAAAAGAAGTTCCTGCACGCCGGCCGCGTAGGCGGGGGATCCGGAGATCGGCAAATAGCTCTTGGTGCTTTGGCGTTCCAGCAGGAGGGCTTCGGCGTTGCGCACACTTTCGAGCACGGGGGTTTGCCCGCGGTCATCCATGAACACACCCACGCCCAGATTGATTTTGGCGGGATTCGGGTCAGCTTTGAAGGCTTCGGTAAGACCGAGAATGGCGTCAGGGGGAGCGGAGGAGATGGACTCAAACATGTGGTGTTCCGGGTGAGAGGGTGATAAGGGATCGCCTCGTGGAATATGGTAGCCGTCGCCATTTGGCAAGTCGGGACGAAATCGAACTGCGATAAAGTCTTTCACTTCGGGTGGATGAGCCCTTGACTTTTCGCTTCGCTTTGGGCAAAGAACGCACTCGCACGGGCCAAAGTAGCTCAGTTGGTAGAGCAATTCACTCGTAATGAATAGGTCGTCGGTTCGATTCCGATCTTTGGCTCCATTTTCCCGCAATCCTGCGGATGTGATCATGCCGCATCGCCTTTTTTCTTTGGACGAAGTGTCCTCCTATCTCCACATCCAACCCGATGCTGTGCGGCTTCTGGCCAAGCGGGGGGAGATTCCGCATGTCCAAATGGGAGGAAGCTTGCGTTTCCGTCAAGTGGAGATTGATCGATGGGCCTCCCAGCGCCTTTTGGGGATGAAGCCGGAGGATATGCATGACTTTCATCAATGCTCCACGGCCAAGGAACACGACCTCAGTTCCCGCCGAGCCCTCCTGCCCGAACTCATGCGGGTGGAGTATGTGCATGCGGAACTTCCCGGAAAAACAAAGGCCCGCGTTCTTCGCGAGATGGTGGAAGTGGCCGATGCCACGGGCAAGGTCTGGGACAAGGATGGGCTTATGCAGGGCGTGGAGGAGCGTGAGCGCCTTTGCAGCACCGCCCTGTCCGGTGGGGTGGCTCTTTTGCATCCCCCTCATCATGACCCGCACATGTTTGAAGACACCTTTGTGGTTCTGGGCCGCAGCTTTGCGCCCATTCCCTTCGGTGGACCCGACGGGTGCATGACCCGCTTGTTTTTTCTCGTTTGCTCCCAGGAAGACCGCATCCACCTCCATGTTCTCGCCCGTCTCGGCATGATGTGTTATCACACGGACCTTTTGCTTCGTCTGAACGAAGCCGATAGCTCCGACGAAATGTATGGGGTGTTGATCGAATGTGAGCAGGAACTGGTCGCAAAGCAGCTGCGCAGTTAATTATTCCGGGGACTGTCTGGGTTTGGAAAAAGTGGAGAAATGTATTTTTCGTCTTTCCAACGCGCGTCTGCCCCTATAGGTGGTTCGGTTTCATCATCCTGAAACCAACGCATCCCATGAATCCACAACCGCCGCCCCAGAATTTTGGCTCTCAGCAGCCGCCTAATCCGCAAGTGATCGATACCAGCTACGCTCCGTACAGCGGACACGGCTACACCGGAGGCGGAGGCTACTACCCAACCGTTCCTGGGGGCTACAATCCTTCCGGGTACGGCAATTATTATGGCTACGGCGGATACGGGTATGGCAAAGATGCGGTGGAGTTCCTGTCTCCCCGCCGCCTCCTCAAGGTCATTCGCCGCCGCTGGTTCCTGATTATTCTTCTGACCCTGATTGGAGCTGTCGGGGCCGTGCTGTACTTCTGGAAAGCGGAGCGTGTCTTCGAAGCCAAAGCCCTCATCGAAATGAGTGTTCGCGGACAACGCATTTTGAATGATGT
>CAZCFM010000033.1:16660-24608 GCA_964497855.1 uncultured Verrucomicrobiota bacterium
GAAGAATCCATTCGCGGGGAAATTCTGGAGGCCAAAACCAGCTTCAATCAACAAATCAACGTGATCCAAGGGCAGCGCGCGGCCGTGGTGGCCCGAATTTCCGAATTGACGGGCCAGGTCACGCGTCAGGAACTCCGTCTTGTCGGACTTAAATCCCGTTTGAACACCTTGGAACGAGAACGCGACGCCGCTCTCACGGCCTATCAGGGACTCTTGCAGCGCATCGAACTGGCCCGCCTTTCCGCCGATGAAGACACCGCCACCCTCGTGATTGTGGAACGTGCCAGCCTTCCGAAAATCCCCGTGCATCCCCGGTTGATGGTGATGTTGCCGGTGGGTGTGATGGCCGGACTCGGTTTGGGTTTCCTTCTCGCCCTGGCCTTGGAAGCCGCAGAAGACCGAATCTTCTCCATCGCCGAACTGGAAGCGGGTATCTCCAGCCGAATCATCGGTATTATTCCCCACATCAGCGGCGGAAAACGTCAGGACCTTGCGCTCATCTCCTTGAACCAACGTTTTGGTCAGGTGGCCGAGGCCTTCAATGCGGTCCGTGTGTTGATGGACCATGTGAACAACAACCGCCTCAAGGAAATTCGCTCCAAGGGCCACGCCCATCCCGGCGGACAGGTCATCATGTTCTGTTCGGCCTCGCCCAGTGAAGGCAAAACCGTCAGTGCCACCAACGTTGCTGTGACCACAGCCCGTGCCGGCCAGCGCTGCCTGCTGATCGATTGCGATATGCGCCGTCCCCGTTTGGCCAAAGTGTTCGAGGATGCGGTGCTGAGCTCCGGTGGCAAACCCGAAGACTACAGCTTGCTCCACCACCTCGCAAAAAGCGATGACCTGGATTTTGGCTCGATTGTTTTGCCTGGCCCAACCGAGCACCTGCATCTCATGGCGTCCGTTGCCTCCATGGAAATCAACCCCGCCGACCTTCTCGGCGGTGATAAAATCCGCCGTTTGGTCCTCTGGGCCCGCAAACACTACGACCGCGTTATCATCGACACCCCTCCGATCGGCATCATTTCGGACGGTCTGGTTATTTCCGGACTTTCCGACGGTGTTGTCGTGGTGTGTCGTACAGGTCAGACCCGCCACCGCGCCCTCCGCCACGTGCTGCTACAGTTCAAAGGGGTCGGTGCCTCCGTCCTGGGCATCATCGTCAACGACTTCAACATGCGCAAAGCCGCTGAACCCCTGGACGTCCACTACAAGGATTTCGCCTCCGGTTACGCCAAGTCGGACTATGCCAAAGAAGATCCCAAAACGCCCGCAGTGGAACCCGCAGAAAAAACCTGATTGCTGTCCACGTACCATCGCCTGTCCCGAGGCTCGACGGCAGCCCTAGGACCACCGTCCCGCCTCTTTCCCCAAAGGCGACTTGGCTTCCATTGTATCCTCCCATGCGGGTAGAGGCAGGTATTCGTTTTGTTCTTCGCTTGACAGCCTCCCGCTAAAATGACAGTTTTGTTGTCTTTCAAGCCGCTGTGGGTGTTGCCATGAACGAATTTCTCATTCTCCTTTTTCTTCTGGGCATGTTGACGACGATCGGCCATGGCATTTGGGTGTTGGTGTCGAAAGGCCTTCGCAGCTTGGGAGGGAAGTCGAAATTGGCGAAACCGACTGAACGCAGGCGGGAGGAATTGCCTGCCGCCCCACTGGCGATGATTGAGCGGCTGATGCACACCGGGAAACTGGACACAGAAACGGGGGAACGTGTCTTAAAGGCCATGCGCGAATTGTTGCAAGAAGCCGATATCCCTCAACCCTCCAGGCCTCCGATTCCGCCCCCCATATCGGTCATCCCAAAACCACCTGTGCCGTTGACCCCGGTCACACCTCCGCCTCTTCCTCGTCGCACAATCCCGGTTACCCTCCCACCTCCACCTCCCGCGCCGTCCCCACCTCCACGTGTGCCCCCTGCGCCCACCTGGAAAGAAGGGTTCAATGCCTTCCTGGAGCAAAGCCATATTCGTTGGGGCGAACTCACGGGGGGGCTTCTGATTGTTGGGTGTTCTGCGGCGTTGGTCCTCACCTTCTGGAGCCACATCGCCGGACGCTGGCTCGCGCAAGCCCTCGTTTTTACGGGGGTAACTGCTTCCCTGCACGGACTTGGCCATTACGCCCGCCGCCGTTGGCACTTGCCCGACACCACCTTCGGCCTCCTGCTGATCGCCTTGCTGCTCACCCCTCTCAGTTTTCTGTTGTTGAGCGCCCTGGGCCAAGGGTTACCGGCCCTTGACCCACTTTCCCTGGGCATGGAAACCCTTGCCCTCGTCGGTCTCGGTTTTCTCCAGCATCACTCCCTGCGCGGAATTGTACCCCGTCAATCCACGACCCTTTCCCTCACCCTGATTGCACAGGTCTTGTGGATTCTGCTTCTGCGCCGACTTGCCGTTCCTGGACTGCCACCCTCCCTGCTCCTTGTCCTGGCCGCCATCCCGGTGGTCATCCAGGGACTCAGCACCTGTTTTCTCCTTCGCCGCGAAGCGCCACCTTCCCCCTCGCCCCGACTTCTCCTGCTCGCACACGCCCTCGGCAGCTACGCCATGTTGCTTGCTCTTGCCTTGTTCCTTCACCTGGCCCGCATTGGCGAAAACGCCACTGTCCTCGCCCCCCTTCTGGCCCTCGCCGGACTTCCCTCCTGGGCCATGGGCTTGCATCTCCGCCGTCTGCCCGACTCCCGCGACGAAAGCCTCCTGATCAGCGCCGGCAGCCTTGGTTTTCTTGGTTTCGGGGCACTCATCGCCGCCCTGGTCGTCGCCTGGCCCGCCACCGCCGCCCTGCTGCCCTGCCTGCTCCTTGCCACTGCCGTCCTGGCCCATGCCGGACTCCGCGAACGTTTTCCCTTCGTCGGTCTTCCCTCCGGCCTTTGCCTGGGTGCCTCCTTCTGCCTCGTCGCCGTTTCCTTCCTTCAGCCCGCGCTCTGGAATTCCCAGGAACCCTTGTTGCTGATCTCCGCTCTTCTCCGCGGCGGCACCGGACGTTCCCTTGCCCTTGTCGCGCCCCTGATCGCGCTGGGTGCCGTGTTCATCTTCGGCCTCCCCGAAGGACGCCCCATGGCCCGCGGACTCCTCTACGCCGCCGCTCTTCAAGCCGCTACCGCCCTGCTACAGCTTTTTCTTCTGGATGCCGGACGCCCCGGCGATCCCGAAGGCCTCCTGCGTTTCAGCGCTTTCTACGCCATCGCCCTGCTTGCCGCCCCCTGGTTCGCCTGGCTCCCCGGCGGACGCCGCATGAACCTTCCCCTGGCCCAGCGTTTCATCCACGTCGGCCTTTTCCTCGCCGCCTTTGTACTGTACCGAAGCGGAAGCGATTTCTTTGCCCTCGATCGCCACCTCGCCGCACTGGCTCCCGCACTTTTCGCCGCCCTCCTGCACATCTTCCTCTGGTGTTCTCGCCGCCTGTTTCGCCTCTATGCCGCGGCAACCCTACGCCTTTTCGCCTTCTGCACCCTCGTCGCTCTCACGCCTTGGAGCGACACCCGCTCGGAATCCTTCGCCACGGCCTGCCTGGTCATGGGCGCTGCCGGACTGCTCCTTTCGCTCCCCGGTCGACGCCTCGCGCTCTTTCATCTCGCCCAATGCCTTCTGGCCCTTGGCCTTTGCATCGAAATCCACACACGCTCCCTCGAAACTGTTCTCCCTTACCTCGCCGCCGTCGCGTTCAGTGGGCTTTTCTGGATGCTCCTTGCCAAAGCCATCATCCCCCTTCACGTCAGCGCTTCATCCCTTCGCCTTCGTCGTCTTTTCCAACACACCCAGTCCCTCCTTCGCCGTCAGGAATTCGACGTCTGGAGCGCGATCTTGCTCCCCCCTCTCGTTGTCGCGATGTTCGCTCTCGACAACCTGAGCGGCCTCCTCCGCGAAATCCAGGGAGGCGTTGCCGTCGCCCCCCTCGAATCCTCGCTACTGTTTGTCGCCCTTCTCGCGACCCTTGCCCTCCATGTGGCCGGACGTCGCCGCGACAGCCGCATCGCGGCCTTCAGCGAGTATTGGCTGATGCTCTGTGCCGCCGGATTGGCTCTGGTCTTCGCCCGTCTGCACCTCGCCGACAACGCTTTCGCATCCGCCCTTCGCTGGAATCTCGCCCTGCTGCTCGCCCTCAGCGCCTTTTTGCCTCGGAATCTCCGCCGCGCCGGCCTCTGGGTCATCGGACTTCCCCTTTGGATTCTTCACATCCTGCCCCCGCTGTTGCTCGGTTTCTTTCCCGAAACAAACGGACCACAGGCTGCCAGTCTCTTTCTCCGCTTCGGCCATTTCTGGAACCTCGCCCTTCCGCTCGCGATGCTGAGCGCTCTCGTTTTCCTCGAAAGCCTTCGTCAGCGCCGCGCTTCGTCGATTTTTCTTGCCGCCCTTTTCGGAAATCTAAATCTCTGGCTCGTGTTTGTTGCGCTTCCCCTCCGCCTGTTGCCCCACGCCGTGACCTGGACCCAACTCTCCGCCCTCTGGTGCGGAGGCATCGCGCTGGTCTGGCTCTGGAAACAGGGTCCGACCGCACCCTTCGCCCGCGCACAAGCCGCGCTGGCCTTCGCCTGGGGACTCGCCGGACTCTGCGCGGCCCTGGCCGACCTCCTTTTTCTGCCCGATTTGCCGACCCGTGCGCTGGCCTTGTCCGCCCCCTGGATTCTCGCCCTGTGGCCGCTGCTCTGGATCACCCTGGCCCTTCGTCTCGGCTCCCGCAATGGCCTTCGCCTGCTCATTTCCCCCGAACGCTCCGGGCTTCTTCTGGCTGGAATATTGCTCCCGGCATCCGTCCTTTTCTCTCTGCGCTTTTTGCCCGAAGGCCTTCTCTTCGCCCGTCATGTGTTGCCCCTCGCCCTGCTCGCCAGCGCAGGATTTTCCCTGTTGCTCCTTCCAAAAATCTGGCGCAACGCCTCCCCACTCCCGTCATATCCGCTCCCGGGTCTCGTCTGGATTCCCCTCACGTTGTGCGCTATTCTCCTGCTGCCAATTCTGGCCCGAACACAGGTCCCGTCTTTGCCCCGCGAATGGAGCGCCGCCCCCCTCGCCGGTGTTTTCGCACTCCTGCTTCTTCCTCCGATCCTCGCCCGTATCCGAAACCTCGAAACCGTGTACGGTTCTCCCAATCGATGGCTCTTCTCCGCGCAGGGCGTCCTCTGGATACTCGCCGTTTTCCTCCGACTCACCGAATCCACCCATCCCACCGCGCTCCAGCTTTTGCAGGATCTCTCCTGGGCGATTGTCCCCACCTGCGCCTTTGCGTTTGCTTTGCAGCGACACGACCCCCGCATCTCGCTCACCCGCAACTTGCCGACCTTCACCCTTCTGCTCTCTGTGCTGATCGTTCTGTCGTACATCGACACCCCGAACGCGTCCACCGCACACGCCGCCGCAGCCCTCCTTGTCGCCGCGTTTCCCTCTGTCCTTGCCCTCTGGGATTCCCGCGCGCCCCGCGTGCTCATGCGCCTGCACAACCACAGCCTCATCGCCTGCATGTTTTTCATCTCCACCCGAACGTTTTCCTTCGACGCCACACTCCGCGCTCTCCTTCTCCTGCCCGCGGCCCTTTCGCTCGTGTGGACCCTGCTTTTCCGCTTCCGACATCGCCTGCGCCCGTTCCTGCTGCGATTGCGCATCCACCCACCGCCCGCCCCGCGGGTGTCTCTCCTCAGCTTCGCCTGCCTGTTGTCGCTGCTCCAGCTCCTGATCGCCCTTGTGTATCTGGGGGTTGGACTCCACTCCCCGGACCTCTCGCCCTTCCTCCGAATCGCACCCCTCTGCGGAGTCCTGGCCTCCGCCGCCGCCATCGGAGGCCTCGCGCAGAACGCCTCCATCCGCAGCTACGCCTTGACCCTCGCAACCTTCGCGTTCCAACTCGCCCTCTGGTCCGCCACGGCCAGCACCTCAGCGCCCACAGGACTCCGCTGGCTCCTGCTCCCGCTGCCTCTCGCCGCAGTCCTTCTCCTCTTCCGACAACTCGTTTCTGCGCATTCAATCCTTCCTGCCGCATGGACAACCGCCCTCCACTCCGTTGCCAAAGGCTGGTGGCTCGTGGCTCTCTTCCTTCTGCCCTTGGAACTTCTCTGGACCACGCTCGGGGGCTGGGTGGGACAGGCACCCCACAGCTGGGTTCTCGCCAGTGCCCTGACCATTGTCACCTTTGCAGCTCTGCATTTGCGCTGGGCCCTGCGCCCCGACACCGATCTCCTCGGCTGGCGCGAAAACGCCGCGACCCGCCATGTCTACGCCGCCGAAATCCTCGCCGCCGGATTTTTCCTTCACCTCCGTCTCTACTGGCCCGAATTGTTTCGTGGATGGTTCGAGCCCTGGTGGCCCGCCATCCTCATGGGCCTCGCATTTCTCGGCTTCGGACTCGGCGAACTCTTCGGACGCCGCGGTCCCTCCGTGCTGCACAAACCCCTGCTCCGCACCGGACTCTTTTTGCCCCTCTTTCCCCTGCTGAGTTTCTGGACCGGCGGCGGAGCCCTCGATCACTCCCTGATCTTCCTCCTCATGGGCATTTTGTACGCCGCCGCCTCCAGCACCCGGGGCTCCTACGGATTGGCCCTGCTCGCCGTGCTCGCCACCAATTCCTCCCTCTGGCATCTGCTCTCCCGGGGCAACGGACTCGACCTTCTCCGCGCGCCCCAACTCTGGATTCTTCCTCCAGCCTTTTCCGTCTTGCTCGCGTCCCGCCTGCACGCCCATCGACTGACTCCCGCCACGCGCGGAAGCGTCCGTTACCTCTGCCTCGGCGTGATTTATCTTTCCACCAGCACCGAAATGTTTGCCCGCGGCGTTGCCAACGCCCCCTGGCTCCCGCTGCTTTTGAGCGGACTCTCCGTGCTCGGCATCCTCACCGGCATCCTTCTCCGCATCCGATCCTATCTCTTCTGCGGAGCAGCCTTCCTGCTCCTCTCCATTTTCAGCATGTTGGCCCACGCCTCTTCCCATCTCGGATGGACCTGGATCTGGTACGTCGCCGGCATCATCGCCGGACTGCTTCTCCTCCTCCTCTTCGCCAACTTCGAACGCCAACGCAACCAACGCCTCGACAAACTCCGCGAGTGGGAACCGTAGTCCCGTACGTCCCGGACGGGAAATCCTACCCCCGTCCGTCCCGGACGGGAAACCCTATCACCAACGTTTCCCCCATGAACGCCTCCACCAAAGCCCATCGTATTTCCCCCGCCCCCACCGAACTGCCCCTGGGCTTCCGCCTGCACGTTTTCCGCTGCGGCGACAGCAACCTGGGCTGGGTCCTGGCCGCACCGGACGCCTCCTGCGTCTGCTGCGACGCTCCCGACGCCCCCGCCACCCTCGCACTTCTCCGCCGCGAATCCCTGCGACTCCGCGCCATCCTGCTGACCCATCGGCATCACGACCATGTCATAGGCCTCGACGCCCTGGTTGCCGCCACCGGCTGCGAGGTGATCGCGCCCACGTCCGATGCCTCCGGCGAAATCCTCGGACTCCCTTTCCGCGCCCTCGACACCAGCGGTCACTCCCCCTGCGACATCAGTTTTGTCTTTCCGGACCTCGCCCTGGCCTTCGTGGGCGACACCCTGTTCGACGGCGGCTGCGGGCGCATGTTTGCCGGACCTCCCGAACGGTTCTGGGCCTCCCTTCTGCGTCTCCGCGCCCTGCCGGAAGATACCCGTCTCTGCTGCGGCCACGACTACGCGGACGACAACGACCGTTTTGCCTCTTCGATTTTCCCCGCGCATCCGCCCAGTCCCCGGCATCTGCCTCTGCTTCTGGACGACCAAATCCGCCGCAATCTTTTCCTCATGGCCGACCATCCGCCCGTCGCCCGCGCCCTCGGCATGGAGAAGGCCCCGGCCCCAGCCGTTTTTGCCCGCCTGCGGGAGTTGCGAAACCACTTTTAATCTCCACAGCGCACATTTTTCTTTTCCATTCACTTCCAATCCATAGCTTGTCGCCATGTTCCGACTTTCTTCATTTTTGCTTGCCGTCCTCTGGGC
>CAZCFM010000033.1:24708-32368 GCA_964497855.1 uncultured Verrucomicrobiota bacterium
TCTCCGAATTCCGCCTGCGCGTCGAAGCCGGGGAAGAACAGAGCGTCGAATGGATGGTTCCCGTGTATGCCTTGTCGACAGACCAGGGCTATAACCTCAGCCTCGTCGTGACTGTCAAGGGGCCCGGCGGGATTGTGGCACAAGGGGCACCTCTGGTTTCCGATTCCAACAATGCGTCATCGGTTGCCCTCGTCGGCATGTCGGAATCCATCTCCCTTCTCCACCGCGAAGCGCTGCAAACCGAACTGCAGAACAACCGGGGCTCGGAGGAAATTCGTTTCGCCCGCGTAGACCTGAAAATGCTGCCCGAAAACCCGCTGGGGCTGTTCGGTCTCGACCTGTTGGTGCTGACCCATGCGGAGTGGAGCGGGCTTCCTCCCGCCGTCCGTTATTCGCTGCGCCAGTGGATCGCCATGGGTGGAGTGGTGGTCTTTGCCGACCGCAGCGGGCCCGCCGAAGCCCTCGGCAACGGGGCTTTTTATTCCGTAATGTTTTCCAAGCAAACGGCCGACCAGAACCTCAAAGCCCTCGAACGCATGTCCACCCTCAGCGACAGCCTCGCATCGGATCCCCAGCGTTTCACCTCCTTCCGCTGGAGCCTGCGTGAAAACATTCCCGATATCTCCCGTCCCATTGGCCTGCTCATGATCTTTGTCCTCGTGATCGCCATTCTGCTCGGCCCCCTGAACCTGATTCACGCCCATCGCAAAAAACGCCCCGCCCGCGTGCTCTGGACCACGCCTCTTCTTTCGGCGGGTCTAAGCCTCCTGCTGATTCTGGTGATCATTCTCAGCGACGGTTTCGGCGGCAAAGGTGCGCGTTCCCTCGCCATTCTGCTGCTGCCCGACGACCAAGTGGAAATCCACATCCAGGAACAGGTCAGCCGCACCGGCGTCCTGCTCAACGACTCCTTTCGTCTGCCCCCCTCCGTCAACATGTCGCAGCTCAACCTCGAGATAAACAAACGGGGGCACAGATACAACGAATCCACCGGACGTTTTGCCCGTGCCCTCGACGGCACGCACTCGGGTGATTGGTTCAAAAGCCGCCGCATCCAGGGCCAAATTTTGCACAGCTCACGGCCCTCCCGCGCCGCTATCCGCGTGATTCCCGGCAGCCCGCCCGAGATCGTTTCCACCGTGGATGCCCACCTAATCGATGTCGTTGTGCGCGACGACATCGGGGCCTATTGGACCGTCGATTTCCTGCGCGCCGGCGAGCGGAAGCCCTTGCGCTCCCTGTCCGCCGTGGAGGCGCAGGCTATGATCAAAAAACTGCTCACGCGGGAAAATGCCGCTCTCGCCGATCATCTCAACGCGCCCAAGAACTGGTTCTACGCGCAGGCGGAGGAAGGGAAGGGGCCCTTTGTCGAGACGCAGGCCTCCATCCGCTGGACCACGCAGCCCGTCTGCTGGTTCGGGCCGCTGGCCAAGGGAGAACAGCCATGAGCGCACCCCTGGTTGAGGTCCGCGGCCTCGTTAAACATTTTGGAAAAGTCCACGCGGTCAACGGAGTCCATTTCGACATCCAGCGAGGTCAGGTGATCGGATTCATCGGCGAAAACGGCGCGGGCAAAACCACCACCATGCGCATGTTGGTCACGCTCGAATTGCCCGACGCCGGCACGATCCGCGTGGATGGGTTCGACTCGCTGAACCATCCCAACGAGGTCCGCAAACGTGTTGGCTGGATGCCGGATTCCTACGGCGCCTATGACTTCATGAACGTGGTCGAGCACCTCGATTTTTTTGCCAGAGCCTACGGATTCCGGGGACGGGACCGCGTCGCCCGCGTGCAGGAGGTCATGGAGTTCACGGAGCTGGGTCCTCTCGCCGAGCGGCCGGTCAAAAAGCTGTCCAAAGGCCAGGCCCAGCGCCTCTGTCTGGGGCGAACGCTGCTTCCCGACCCGGATCTGCTGGTGTTGGACGAACCCGCGGCGGGACTCGATCCCAAAGCGCGCATCGAATTCAAAAATCTGGTCCGCCTGCTGGCCGAGCAGGGGAAGACCCTTTTTATCAGTTCGCACATTCTCTCCGAACTCGAACAGATGTGCGACTCGATGCTGTTTATCAGCGCGGGAGCCATTGTTCACCAGGGCTCCTCCGAAAGCCTCAAACACCGCGAGGGCCATCCCGTCCTCGTCAAAATCACCCTCTCCGAACCCTCGGCGTCCCTCGCGGAATGGATTTCGTTCCAGCCCGGTCTCAGTCTTTTCGAACAGGATGTGCGCGGCGCCCGCATCCGCGTCGAAGACTCCAGCCCGGAATCCCTCGCCCGCATCCTCAAACGGCTGGTGCAGGACGGACATTCCGTCTGCGGGTTCCATCGCGAGGAACTGCGCCTGGAAGATGCCTTTGTCGACATTCTCAACAAGAACCACCCATGACCTCCGACCATCTGAATCCCATTGTCGTCAAAGAACTCCGTCAGGGGTTGAAATCGCGTTCCTTCATTGCCACCTTCATCGGCCTGCAAGCCGCGATGGTCCTGAGCATGATCTTCTATTTTATCAACCTGTCCGCCTCCAGCTCCGGAAATCTGGAGGGAGCCGATGTCTTTTTCTGGTTCATGCTCGGCCTGATGCTGCTTGTGTTTATGCCCCTGCGCGCGTTTCAGGCCATCCACGAAGAAATCAAGGGCAACACGCTGGAAATGCTCTTCCTGACCCGCATGACGGCGTGGGATATCTCCTTCGGCAAGTGGACCGCGCTCGCCGTGCAAGTTGGGCTTCTCGTCTGCGCGGTCATGCCGTATCTGGTGCTCCGCTATTTTCTCGGATCGATTGACATCGCGCAAGATTTGCTGCTCATTGGCCTGCAAACCCTGGCCTCCCTGGTGCTGGTCGCCATCGCCGTCGGGCTTTCCTCCTGGAAATCCAAGTTGCTCCGGGGACTGGTCATCACAGGTTCCCTCATGAGTTTTTACATCATCCCCATGTCGCTGGTGGGCTTTGCCATGAGTGGCGGATCGACGCGTTGGCTGGACTGGGGTCCCGGGCTGATCCTGCTCGTCGCCGCCCTGCTGGTGGGCCTGTTTTTTATCGAATACGGTGCCGCACAGATCGCTCCCCCCGCCGAAAATCACGCCAAACGCAAGCGCCTGATTGCTTTTTGCATCTTTCTCGCGGTTCTTGCCGCTGCTTTGGCCGGTGGCGGGGAACATATTTATATGATCGTGGGACTCGTGATCATGATCCCCATTCTGGTGGACGCCCTCTGCGAGCCTGTCCTGCTCATCCCGACCCTCTACAAAGGCGGAAATGTCCGCAATCCCTTTCGCTGGCTATTGATGCCCGGCTGGGCCTCCGGCGTTCTCTTCACCTTCGTCATGCTGGCCTTGTTTGCCATTTCCGCACTGGCCATGGAAGCCGATCTGGACAACACCACGCATCTGTTCCTCAGCCTCTTTAATCTGCTGCTTTTTCCCATCGCCATTCTGGTGCATATCCCGGGGTTGCAGGGGAAAAACTTCGCGGCATACTTCATCATGCAGGTTATCAGTTTTGTGATCACCGTCGTCGTCTCCATGTTTATCGGCATGAGCGGAATGGACTTTGACGAGGAAATCATGGGCAGTATTTTCCCCCTGATGGGATTTGTCATGTCGTTGGTTGATGAAGGCGATGATCTGATCACGGCCTTGATCCTGCTGGCGTCCGTCGGGATTCTCTTCTCCATTCTGTCGCGCCTCCAGGCCCCCCTTCGCCGGATTCAGGAGCTGGCAAAACGGGTATGAAGCTCCGTCCCGAACCCCGGCTCGACGCCCGTGCCTGCGTCGGCCACATCCGCCTCTGCCTGCAGCACCGCACCTGGCAGGGCACCATGGGCAACTGGGCCGGCGCCGGCACCGGGTCCTCCATCGATTTCCAGGACCACCGCCCCTACATGCCCGGCGACGACCCGCGCTACATCGACTGGGCCGCCTACGCCCGCAGCGGCCAGACCATCATGAAGCTCTACCGCGAAGAGGTCAGCCCCAAACTCGACCTCCTGCTCGATGTTTCTCGCTCGATGCTCTTTGACGACGAAAAACGCGACATGTTTCTGCGACTCGCGCTGTTCTGCGTTGAAAGCGCCTCCTCGATCTCCGCCTCCCTGCGCATCACCGCGATCTCCGGCTCCGCCTTCCAGGAACTTCCGCTGGAATCGATGTTTCGCCCCACGTGGACGCCCCCGGAACTTCCCGGTTCCCGCAGCGGTCCCGACCTGAGCCGTCTGCCTCTGCGCACCGGTTCTCTGCGCCTGCTGATCTCGGATCTGCTCTACCCGGACCCGCCCGAGGAATTCCTGCGGGGCCTCTGCGCCCACAAAGGACGCACGGTTCTGCTCGTGCCCTACCAACAGCAGGAAGAGTCGCCCGACTGGCAGGGCAACCTGGAACTGATCGACTGCGAAACCCAGACCCGCCGTCGCCAACGCGTCGAGGAGCGTCTGCTGCAACGCTATCGCGACGCCTACGCCCGTCATCTGCACACCTGGCGCGAACAGGCCCGTCGTTACGACGTCCGCCTGGCGCGGGTCCCCTCCGGCAAAGACCTTGCCGGCGCCTTGCAGGAAGAAGCCTTTCGTCAGGGAGTGGTGGAAACATGGGGCTGAGTTTCGCCAATCCCGCCGCCGCATGGGCCCTGCTCGGCATCCCCGTGGTGCTCGCCATCCACTTTCTGCAAAGCCGCAGCCGACGTGTGGAAATCAGCACCCTTTTTCTGCTGGATCTGCTGCCCGAGGAAACCCGCAGCGGCGCGGTCTTCACTCGACTGCGCAACGGACTCCAGCTCTGGCTGCAACTCCTGGCCGTCCTCCTGCTGTCCCTTCTGCTCGCCCGACCCATGTGGCTCCGCGCCGAGTCGCTCCAGAACGTCGCCCTCGTCATCGACAGCTCGCTCTCCATGCGCGCCTTCCATGACCGCATGATTGAACGCCTCGAAGCGCTTCTGCCCCGCATCCAGCGCAGTGCCGGACGCAGCAACTGGTTTGTGCTCCCCTCCGATCCCGCTCTGCCCCTGATCCACCGCGGCGAGGATACGGAAGCCGTCCTCGCCGCTCTCCGCACCCACCAGGCGCGCGGTCCCGGCCACGACCCCCGCGCCGCGCTCCTCCGCGCCCGCGAACTCATCGGCCCCGAAGGACTCCTGATTTTTGTCACCGACCATCCCCCCGCCTCCGCGCCCTCCGCGGCCGTGGTTCTCGGTGTCGGAGAGCCCATCGACAACAGCACCTTCGGCGGCATCCGCTTTGAAAATGGCAACGAATGGCTGCTCAGTGTTTTGCATTTCGGTTCACAGCCCGCGGAACGAAATGTGCGGATCCTCATCGACAACACCGAGAGCGAACCCATTCCCGCCCGTCTGCAACCCGGTGCCGTTCTCACCCTCCGCGGGGTCCTGCCCGAAGGCGTGCAGCGCGGACGTTTCCGTCTCGACGGCGACGCCCTGGACGCCGACAACGACATCCCCTTTGTGCTGCCCCGTCTGAAAAAGATCACCTGGAGCGCTCCGACGGAACTCTTGCCCCTCGCCGAGAGGGTCATGGCCACCGTTCCCGCCAGCGAAGTCTCCGCCGATGGACTTCTGCCCTGGCGGGTCTATGACGGCGCACTGCCCGACGCCTCCGGACATGGCCTTTTTTTTCCGCTGCCGGGTGAAAACGCTCCCTTTGCGCAGATTCTCGCCGAAGACCACGACCTCACGCGCGACCTCTCCTGGCAGGGCTTCCTCGGAAGCCCCCGCAGCTTTTCCGCCCAGCGACCCGGCGATCAGGTTCTCGTGTGGATGGGCGAAGTCCCCCTCATTCTCCTGCGCGAAAACGCCAGGGACAGCCAGTTGATCTTCACCTTCGATCCCGCCACCTCCAACATCGACCGACTGCCCGCGTTTGTGCTCCTTCTGCACCGCTTTTGCGAACGCCTGCGCGACGGTCTCGAACAGCCGGAGGCGCGCATACTCGAAACCCGTGAGCGACTTCCACTGCATCGTTCCGCCACGCGCTACCGCTTCAGTGATCTGGAAGGACGTCTCAGCGAAAACGAAGTCATTCCCCTTCGCGCCCCCGATGTTCCGGGAACCTTGCAGCTCTGGCGGGGCGTGGACCTTCTGCTCGACGCCGCCGTCATCGCCGCCGACGCCGCCGAGTCCGATCTGCGACAAGCCGCTTCCGTCGATCTTCCACCGGAGCTGCTTCTCCAGCGCCGCGAACAACACAGCGAAACCGATTTCCTCAGCTCTCTCTGGTTCGTGCTCCTGCTGTCCGCCGTGACCGGTTCCTGGCTGGCTGCGAAAAGGTGACACAGACAGGAATGCCTGTGTCACTTTCTGCCCTTGCATTTTTGCATGAACCCGTCACGGTTTTCATTCCAACATAAACCTCTACCTGTTTCCTCTCCCATGAAAAAAATTCAACTTGGCCGTTCCCCCCTGGAGGTTTCCACGCTGTCCCTCGGCTGCATGCGCATGGGACGCATCACGCAAGAGGTGGCTACCGAGGCCGTGCGTGCCGCCCTCGATGTCGGCATCGATTTTTTTGATCATGCCGACATCTACGGAGGAGGCAATTCCGAGGTCTTGTTTGCCAAAGCGCTGGCCATCCTCGGCGTGAAGCGGGATTCCCTCGTTCTGCAATCGAAATGTGGCATCACCAATGGCACGTTTGATTTCTCGCGTGAGCACATTTTGCGCTCGGTGGATGGAATTCTGACCCGTCTCCGCACGGACTATCTGGACATCCTTCTCCTCCACCGGCCGGATGCGCTCATGGAGCCTGAAGAAATTGCATCTGCCTTCGACGAACTGGAGGCCCAGGGAAAGGTTCGCCACTTCGGGGTCAGCAATCAGAACCCCGGTCAAATGGACCTGCTGCGCTCCTGCGTCAAACAGCCCCTCGTCGCCAACCAGCTTCAGATCAGCCTCGCATTCACTCCCCTCATCGATCACGGGCTCAATGTCAACATGGCCGACAATCCATCGCTGGACCGCGACAACGGCACCCTCAATTACTGTCAGTTGCATCGCATCACCGTCCAGGCCTGGTCTCCGTTGCAGCACGGTTTTTTCAAGGGGGTCTTTTTGGATCACCCGGACTATCCGGCCCTGAATGCGAAGCTGCTGGAGATCGCCGGACAACAACAAGTGCCCGTCTCCGCCGTCGCCATCGCCTGGCTGCTCCGTCATCCGGCCAAGATGCAACCCATCCTCGGCAGCATGAATCCACAACACATACGCGACATGGCCCGCGCCGTCGACGTAACCCTCACCCGTCCTGAATGGTATGGCCTCTACAAAGCCGCCGGCAACCGCTTGCCCTAAAAACACTTCAGTTCCTCGAAAGGTGACGTCCCTTCATGAGTGCGACCGCTGTCGCTCAAATCTGAACTTGACGGTTTATGAGAAAGTAATACTGTATGAGGAATGAGAACCAGCATAATACTCGATGATCATCTGGGGGAGCGTTTACGGCAGGAAGCCCGGAAACGGAAACAAAGTTTCAGTGCGTTTATCGCTGAGGCGGGGCGTCAGGCCTTGGGCGAGTCTGCTAAAGATGCGCCTCAGGAAACCTTCAGCCTGATCACATACGGCACAGGTGGCGTGATGTATGGCGTGGACCTCGATAAAACCGGAGACCTGTTGGCCGCTGAGGATGAAGAGGTGTATCGGAGATGATCCTTCCCG
>CAZCFM010000034.1:0-4495 GCA_964497855.1 uncultured Verrucomicrobiota bacterium
TCTGAGATCCCGCGCGGACGCCTCTTTCCAGAGATTCCGGATTTCCCCGGGGTCCTCCTGGAGATCGAACAACTCGCCTTCCTCGGAATCGCGGTGCAAGGTGATCTTATATCGATCCGTCACCATCGTGTGCATGTGGAATTGACGGTTTCCATGATGGTTTTCGGTGATGGACACTGTGCGCACGGGTCCACGGCCTTCCCACGAGGGCCACTCGTTCACTCCTTGCAAATGACAGGGAACCGGAACACCGGCGCCGTGCAGAAACGTGCGGGGCAGGTCCACAAGGTTTTGCAGATCGTTGGAGACCACACCGGCGGGCACGCGTCCGGGACAGCGCACGATAAAGGGCAGGCGCAGCAGGTCCTCGTAATGATGAATGGCTTTCAGGCGCAGGCCGTGCTGCCCGAGAAAATGCCCATGGTCGGTGGTGAAGACGACAATCGTGTTCTCCGTCAGTCCGCACGCGTCGAGATGGTCGAGAATGCGCCCGATCTGCTGGTCCATGAACGAAACCATGCCGTAGTAGCAGGCCATGTCGCGGCGCTGCTCCGAATCCGGATAACCGCCCTGGTACTGGCCGCCGTGAATTCCCATTTCGTCTTTGCATCTGTCATGCCAGTACGCCGGGTCTTTCTCCACCGCGGCTTTGCGGTGGATTTCGGGATTGGCGTCGTGTTCGCCCGGGACCAGGCGGCCCGGCGTCATGTCGGCCGGGTCGTACATCGAGGCCCAGGGTTCCGGAACGATGTAGGGCGGGTGCGGGTCGTGAAAACTGGCCCAGAGGAAAAAAGGCTCGTCGGCGGCGCGGGCGTTGTCGATCGCGGGGATACTGCGCTCGGCGGTCCACGTGCTGTAGTGCAATTCCTCGGGCAGATTCCACTTGCGCGGGTCGTTGTCGTGCGTGTACCCCGCCCGACGGGCCGCGTCGTCGATGCGGTCCGGCTCCTGGAAATAGTCGGCCCAGTTGGACAATCCCTGTTCCTCCATCCAAATCGCATAATGCGCGCCCACATGGCCCTCGTCGCTGTGCATGCGCGCGATTTCGATGTGGTCGAAGCCATACCAGGGTCCGGAAAAATTCCGCCAGAACTCCAGATCACGCAGAATCGGCTGGCACTCGATGGAGGGATATTCCGCAGTGGAGCGCAGCGGCTGAAAATGGGCTTTCCCCACCAACGTACTTTGATACCCCGCGCGGGACAACATCGCCGGAAGCGTTGGCACCTGTTCCGACAGTCGGGTGCCGAGCGACCAGGCCCCGTGCTGCGAGGGCATCAGCCCGGTCAGCAGCGTGGCCCGCGTCGGCGTGCAGGTGGGATTGGGACAGTACGCGCGGTGAAATCGCGTCCCCTCGCGGCACAGACGGTCGAGGTTCGGCGTGTGGATGCGGGGATTGTCGATGCCCAGCGTGTCGTAGTGCTGCTGGTCCGAGGTGATGAGCAGGATGTTGGGTTTTTTCATGGGGTGCGGTCCGTTCACAAAACCATTTTCACACCGGGCACGGCCCGGAACGCGGCGTCTATCTCCCCCATACGTGCTTGCGAATCGACTTCAACACTGAGCTGATAACTCTGATACGTTCCCCCACGGCTGGGATTGGCGGGTTGCAACAAGCCCTCCACACCTAGCTTCCGCGCCGCTTCCCGCACGGCGTTTTCCACCTCCGCGCCCGCCACACACAAGACCCGGTAATGGACCATCACCGGGAAAACAATTTGTTGGCCGCAAAACGGAGCGTCACTCATCCTCGTCTTCCCGTCCTTTTTCGGCAACACTCTGCCGCTTGACCTCCTCGCCCTTGAGCATCTCGCGGGCCGCGTGCAGGTAGCCAATAATGCTGTCGCGGTGGGGACTGTGCACCAGTGCGGCGTGCATCTCCGCATCGTCGAAATTCTCCGGTTTATTGCCGGGGAACCAATCGCCTCCGTTGCCAAACAGATTATAGCGGCTCTTGGCAAACTCGACCATGTCCATCGCCTTCGCCCAGGTGTAGAGACGCAGCACTTCGCGCACGTGTACCCCGCCCGGACAACGCTCCGGCACGGGCACTCCCGCCGCGTAGGTCCGGTGCCAGCCCGGACAAAAATGACGATCAATCTCCTCCCGGATGCGCCGGGCAATCGTTTCGGAAATCGCCGCGCGTTCGTCGTACCACTTCAGTCCCTCGATGTGCTCCGCATATTCCGAAGGAGTGCGCACGCCGAGACTCAGCGTGTGGACCTCCTCGCGGCTCAGGCAATACAGCGCGTTGAACTGCATCGGGGTCAGGGGACGGCAGAAGTCGCGCAGCTTAAGCGAAGGCTCCCAGAGACGTCCTCCTTTGTCATTCGGACTGATGATAAACACGCCCATGTCCTGATGGGCCGCCGCCTGGATCGCGGACCAATTGTCATGATTCACAAAATACCAGTGGACGTTCATGTAGTCGAAACAGCCGCTGAAGGCCGCCTTCATGATGATGTCCGCCTGACCGTGCGTGGAAAAGCCCAGAAAACGCACGCGGCCCTGCCGTTTCCACTCCAGGATTTGCGGCACACCGTAGTCCAGGGCCCGCGCCAACTCCGCCGCGTTGTTGATGCCGTGGATGGACAGCAGATCCACCTGCGCGAGCCCGAGCCGATCCATGCTGGTTTCAAAGGAGCGAATAAAATCCTCGCGCGTCTCGCCGATGCCGATCTTGGTCTGCACGATCAGCGCCTCGCGGGGAATCTCCCGGAACGCCAGCCCCAACTGGTGCTCGGAGGTGCCATAGCCCCGCGCCGTTTCGATATGGTTGATCCCCAGCGCCAACGACTCCCGCACACAGTCCGCGACATTTGCATTCGAGGCCTGCGTGATCTCCTCTGGAGAAAGGTCTTTCCAATCGTGCTGATAGCGCATTCCTCCCGTGGTGAAAACGGGCATCTGTATTTCTGTGCGGCCAAAACGCCGGCGGGGAATCTGAAACGTCGAAGGGTGAGACATGTGCGAGAAATACCCCAGAGAAAGTGCACTGGCAAGCGGCGAGGTACTTGAAATTAGATTCGCTATTCGTTTGACAACTAGAGAAGAAAAGATACAGATGCCAAACTTCATTTCTCGGCCACAATCACCCCCTGTCTCTGCGAGAACTTCATGGCGGCGAAGAAACCCTCTCTCCCTTCAAAAATATCTGCAAAAAAAAGCGCGCCAAAGGCCTCCCGTCCTGCCGCGCCCCGCAAGGCCGCCCCTGTGAAGACTACGGCTCCTGCTGCGAAAAAATCCGCGCCAAAAGCCGCTGCCGCAAAAGCGCCTTCTCCTGCTGCAAAAAAGGCCCCCGCCAAAGCCGCTCCCGCGAAAACGAAAGCTCCTGTGGCCGCCAAAAGCAGCGCCAAAGCACCGGTGAAACTTCAAGTTAAAAAAGCCCCGGCCAAAACCGCCCCTCTTGCCGCAAAAGCGAAAACAGCCCCCGCTCCCGTTCCGGAATCGCGTCCCGTCGCCCTTCCTCCCCGGAAAAGCGAACCCGCTCCACATGCACATTCCAACGGACACGCCCAAACCCAGCGCCCGGCGGTCAGCAAAGCCAAACCCTTCAGCGACGTTGAATTGCAGAAATTCCGCAAACTCCTGCTCGACCTTCGCGACCGCCTTGTAGGCGACATCAAATTCCTGACCACCGACAACCTGCACCGTGCCGGACGCGAAACCGGGGCCGACCTCTCCGGAGCCTCCCAGCACAGCGCCGACCACGGCACAGACAATTTTGACCGCGAGTTCGCCCTCAGTCTCGCCACCACCGAGCAGGACGTCCTCTTCGAAGTGGACGAAGCCCTGATGCGCATTGAGGAGAAATCCTACGGCATCTGTGAGCTGAGCGGAATCCAAATTGAGCGCGCCCGCCTCGAAGTGATCCCCTACACCCGCCTCAGCGTTCAGGCCCAGTCCCGCCTCGAACAGAGCCGCGCCCGCTACCGCCCCTTCGGTCAGACCTTCAAGGCCTGGTAAATGTCCACTCCCGGGACACCCTCTCCCGCCCCCCGCTGGCCCTGGGCCATCGCCGCCGTCGGCCTTGTCGCCGACCAGTTGAGCAAGAATTGGTTCGTCACCCACTTCGCCCTCCCCGAAAGCCGCCCCGTCATCCCCGGCTTCTTCCACTTCACCTACGTCCACAACACCGGCGCCGCCTTCAGCCTCTTCCAGGGACACCCCGGCCCCCTGCTGCTCTTCTCCATCGTCGTTTTCGGCCTCATGGTCGTCTTCCGCGACAAACTCTTTTCCCGCCACCCCCTCGAACAAAGCGCCTTCGGCTTCATCACCGCCGGCATCCTCGGCAACCTCGTCGACCGCACCAAATACGGCTACGTTGTCGACTTCATCGACTGGTTCATCGGAGACCACCACTGGCCCGTCTTCAACCTCGCCGACAGCTTCATCTGCATCGGCGTTGGCCTCTATTTCATCGCTTCCCTCCGGCAAAAAAAACCGCTGACGCCATGACCCGCCGCTGCCCGCTCTTTTTCCTCGGCGGGCCCAC
>CAZCFM010000034.1:4595-14313 GCA_964497855.1 uncultured Verrucomicrobiota bacterium
AAACCGCTGACGCCATGACCCGCCGCTGCCCGCTCTTTTTCCTCGGCGGGCCCACCGCCTCCGGCAAAACCGCCCTCGCCCACCACCTCGCCGACGAACGCGGCCTCCGCCTCCTCTCCGTCGACTCCATGATGGTCTATCGCGGACTCGACATCGGCACCGCCAAACCCACGCCCGCCGAACAACTGCACTACGCCTACGCCGGCCTCAACCTCGCCAACCCCGGCGAACCCTTCTCCACCGGTGCCTGGCTCCGCGCCATCCGCGCCCAGCTCGACGAACGTCCCACCCTCGCCGTCGGCGGCACCGGCCTCTATTTCCGCGCCCTCCTGCAGGGCCTCGACGACGAAGACGGTCTCCCCGACGTGGACCCCGCCCTCTCCGCCGCGGAACTCCAGTCCCGCATCCGCGATCTCGATCCCGCCGCCCTCGATCAGCTCGCCGACCCCCACAATCCCCGCCGCCTCGCCCGCGCCCTCGCCTGGCTCCTCGCCGGAAAACCCCTTCCCGCGCGCTGGACCCATCCGCCCGCCTTTCCCCTTCCCGTCCTTCGCCGTCCCACCGACGAACTCAACGCCCGCATCCGCCTCCGCACCGAAGACATGTTCCGCGCCGGACTTCTCGACGAGGCCCGCACCCACCAGCACGCCCTCCTCAGCACCTCCGCCCAGGCCATCGGCTACGCCGAAGCCCTCGCCCTCCTCGCCGGCACCCTCAGCGAAACCCAGGCCATCGACGCCGTCGCCACCCGCACCCGCCAGTACGCCAAACGCCAGCGCACTTGGTTCCGCAACCAACTCACCCCCCACTGGATCGATCTCGGCGACTCCAGCGACGCCGCCGACACCGCCGCCCGCATCGCCGCCGTCTGGGATTTTTCCGGGCCGTTTTGGATGGATTTAGCCTGACAGCCCCCCGCGCCTTTGCCATGAAGCGCGGTATGGAATTTGAGGAACCGCCCGTCGAATATCTCACCGTCAAAGAACTTCCCGCCCGCCTCCAGCCCCGGGAAATGTTTGACCGCATCGGGGCCGAACACGTGCCCGACGATGTCCTGCTCGCCATCCTCCTCCGCTTCGGCACCCAGGGCAACAACGTCGTCGACCTCTCCCGCGAACTGGTCCGCCGCTTCGGCTCCCTCACCGCCCTCGTCCGCGCCAGCCCCCGCGACCTCAGCCAGCTCAAAGGCATCGGCCCCACCAAGGCCCGCGAACTCAAGGCCGCCCTCGAACTCGCCCGCCGCCTCAGCCAGGAACACACCGAGGAAAAAGCCATCCTCCACAGCCCCGAAGACGCCGCCCGCCTCTTCCGCGAAAGCGCCCGCGAACTCGACCACGAACGCTTCTGGGTCCTCATCCTCAACACCCGCAACCGCCTCAAAACCGAGCCCGTTCTCGTCAGCCAGGGCCTCCTCAACTCCAGCCTCGTCCACGCCCGCGAAGTGTTCCATCCGGCCATCCTCCACAAAGGCGCCGCCGTCATCCTCGCCCACAACCATCCCTCCGGCGATCCGCAGCCCTCCCCCGAAGACCTCAAAATCACCCGCGACCTCGTCGCCGCCGGCAAAACCCTCGGCATCAAAGTCCTCGACCACGTCATCGTCGGCCACATGCGCCCCGGCCAGTCCTCCTATTTCCTCAGCCTCCGCGAAAGCGGCCTCGTCTCCTTTGATGTCTAATCGTGGGTAAGGTTTTCCGGTGGCAGTCGATCGATTTGCCTATGAAACACATCTTCCCCCTCCTTCTCCTCCTCGCCCTCCCCCTGCTCGCCCGCGAGCCCGTCGTCGTCCACGGCCACAGCTACCCCGCCACGCAGGAGGCCTTCGACCTCGCCTGGACGCTGCGCGGCGCCGAACATTTCCGCTACCGCCTCTTCTCCGTCTTCACCGGTGCCCTCTACGAAGCCCCCCAGCCCGGCGCCCGCCGCCTGACCTTCACCTACACCCGCAGCCTCAAAGGCGATGTCCTTCGCGAACAGGCCCTGCGCGTCCTCAAAGGCGCACACGATGCCGCCACCCTCCAGCGCTGGGCGGAGCCGCTGGCCACCTTCAACAACGCCTTCATCGACGTCAAACCCGGCGACCAGTACGTCCTCACCGTCATCCCCGGCCGCGGCGTCTGGCTGCACCTCAACGGAAAAGAAAAGTCGTTTCTGCCCGACAGCGACTTCGGTTCGTGGTATCTTTCCATCTGGCTCGGAGACAAGCCCATGTCCGTTCCCCTCCGCGACGCCCTCCTGAAACCGGTGACCCCATGAAAGCCGCCCTCCTGAATCTCGCCGAACAAGGCAAACTGCCCGACGCCCTCCTCCGCATCGGCATCCGCCGCCTGCTCCGTCAGCGGCTCATCAACCTCGAAGCCGTCGGCGAGGACACCAAGGCCTTCCTCAAACGCATCGCCCATCAGCCCGTCGCCGTCGACACCGCCGCCGCCAACGCCCAGCACTACGAAGTCCCCACCCGCTTCTTTCTCCGCGTCCTCGGCCCCCGCATGAAGTACAGCTCCTGCATCTATCCCGACGGCGTCAACACCCTCGCCGACGCCGAAAAGGCCATGCTCGACCTCACCTGCAAGCGCGCGAAGCTTCAGGACGGCATGGACATCCTCGAACTGGGCTGCGGCTGGGGCTCCCTCTCCCTCTGGATGGCCGAACAATTCCCCCGCGCCCGCATCCTCGCCGTCAGCAACTCCGCCACCCAGCGCGCCCACATCGAAACCCAGGCCCTCGACCGCGGCCTCTCCAACCTCGAAGTCCGCACCTGCGACGTCAATGTCCTCGCCCCCGCCCGCGTGTTCGACCGCATCGTCTCCGTCGAAATGTTCGAACACATGCGCAACCCCGGCGCTCTCCTTGACCGCTGCGCCTCCTGGCTCAAACCCGGCGGCAAAGTCTTCATCCACATCTTCACCCACGCCGGACGCCCCTATCTCTTCGAGGACGGCGGCAACGCGCAGGACTGGATGAGCCGCTATTTCTTCACCGGCGGCATGATGCCCTCCCCCGACCTCCTCCCCAAAGCCGCCTCCGCCCTCGACCTCGAAGACGAATGGATCGTCAACGGTGTCCACTACTCCAAAACCCTCGAAGCCTGGCTCCAGCGCCAGGACGCCGCCCGCGCCGACCTCCTGCCCATCCTCGCCAAAGCCTACGGCGAAAAAGACGCCGCCCTCTGGTTCCAGCGCTGGCGCATGTTCTGGATGGCCTGCTCCGAACTCTTCCGCTACAACCGCGGCGAACAGTGGCCCGTCCACCACTACCTCTTCCACCGCAAAGGAGACACATGAGTCAATCCCAGCCCCGGGTCGCCGTCGTCGGCGCCGGCGTCGCCGGACTCTCCGCCGCCTGGCTGCTGCAACACGACTTCCGGGTCAGCCTCTACGAAAAAAATCCGACTATCGGCGGCCACACCCGCACCCTGACCGTTCCCGACGGACCCGACGCCGGCACGCCCGTCGACACCGGCTTCATCGTCATGAATCACCGGAACTACCCCCATTTCACCCGCCTGCTCGCCGAATGGGACGTCGCCCTCGAAGACTCCGACATGTCCTTCAGCTACCACGAGCAGGACAGCGGCTACGCCTACGCCGGCACCACCCTCCGCGGCGTCTTCCCCAGCCTCGGACATCTCGTTTCCCCCGCCCACTGGACCCTCCTCCGCGAACTCCGCCGCTTCGGACGCCTCGGCACCGCCGCCCTCGCCGACGGCTCCGCCCGCCACCTCTCCCTCGGCGCCTTCCTCGAACAACACCGCTTTTCCGACGTCTTCCGCGACCGCTACCTCTTCGCCATGGGCGCCGCCATCTGGTCCTCCCCGCCCGAACGCCTCTCCGATTTCCCCGCCTATCCCTACCTCCACTTTTTCCAAAACCACGGATTGTTGACCCTCAAAGACCGCCCCCAGTGGCGCGTCGTCTCCGGCGGCAGCAACACCTACGTCCGCAAGGCCCTAAGTCTCCTCAAAGCCGACGTCCACCCCGGCCAGACCCCCGAAAAAATCTTCCGAACCCCGGAAGGCGTCGACCTCTGCTTTTCCGACGGTCGGAAAGAACGTTTCGACCACGTGGTCATCGGCGCCCACGCCGACGAGGCCCTCAAACTGCTCGGCGATCCCGACGCCGATGAACAGCGTCTGCTCGGTGCCTGGACCTACCAGCCCAACGAGGTGGTACTGCACACCTGGGAGGGCGTTATGCCCAAACCCAAACCCTGCTGGGCCTCTTGGAACTTCGCCCGCGAACCCGGCTTCGACGCCGCCGCGCCCGTCAGCGTCACCTACTGGATGAACCGCCTGCAAAACCTAAAAACGAAACGCCAGTACTTCGTCACCCTCAACCGCGCTGGCGAACTCCCCGCCGCACAGGTCATCGACCGCACCGTTCTCCACCATCCGCAATACGATCAAAAAGCGATGGACACCCAGGCTCCCCTGCAAACCCGCAACGGCATCCGCAACACCTGGCTCGTCGGCAGCTACTTCGGCTTCGGCTTCCACGAAGACGCCGTCAAATCCGCCGTCGACATGGCCGCCAAACTTCTCGCCCACCCATGAACTCCCGCATCTACAGCGGCAAAGTCGCCCACGTCCGCCTGCACCCCGTCGTCCACCGCTTCCAGAACGGCGTCCACTTTTACGCCCTCGATCTCGACGAACTCCCCGCCCTCCACCGCCAAGTCCGCGGCTTCGCCCACAACCGCTTCGCCCCCGTCTCCATCCGCGACCGCGACTACCTCACACCCGAGGACCGCCCCCTGCGCGAAAAACTCCAGCCCTGGCTCCGCGACCTCCGCCTCGAAACCGAAACCCTCCGCATCACACTCGTCACCTCCGCCCGATGGTGGGGACTCGTCTTCAACCCCGTCAGTTTCTACCTGCTCGACAACCCCGACGGCCAGCCCCTCGGCATGATCGCCGAAGTCAACAACACCTTTTACGACCGCCACATCTATGCCGTCAAGCTCGAGCGCAGCACGGGCCCCGCGCCCGCCGAGGGCCATGACGACAAAGTCTTCCACGTCTCCCCCTTCAACAACATGGAGGGACGTTACCAATTCACCCTCCGCCGCGACGCCCACGACCTCTACATCGGCGTCAACCTCTACCGCGACGGAACCAAAATCATCGAAACCTGGATCGAAGGCACCGGATGCGAACTCAACAGCCACAGCCTCCTCGCCGAAAACCTCCGCCATCCCCTCCGCGCTTGGCTCACCTTCCCCCGCATCCTCTGGCAGGCCCTCTTCCTCAAATTCCAACACAAACTCCCCCACAACAAAAGGCCGGACCCCTCCCACCCGCACACCATCCTCGCAAAAGGGAAAACGAAGATCCTGGGTCAAACCTCCGTTTGACGCCCTGCAATCAAGAAAGACATCGCACGTTCAACTGCTGTTGACGAGGCAACTGCCGTGCGGGCCGAAGGTCCGCGCAGTCAAAGGTGCTGCGGGGATCGGCGCAGACCGATACGCATGGACGCGCCGCGTCTATCCATCCAAAGCCAAGGGTTTCGCATCCCCAGGCGGATGTCGCCCGAGTCCCGGATTTATCCGGAAGTCAGCAAGCACGCTTCAGCGTGCGGATGCGGGGCCGGAGACGCGGAATTCGGACCGTGAACGGTCCTCGACTGACTTCCGGATAAATCCGGGACTATGACAACTACATCCGCGGAGCTCGTCAGGATTGAAATTCACGACGTTGCGTCGGGCCGTCGCTACGCGACAAAATGCAGCATGTGATTCTGCGATCACTCTCGCCGTTTCGAACCCATCAAACTGTGGTCGGGGCCCTTGTGCCCGGACGTCCCTCACTCTGGAATCGGCCAACGTGGCGGAGCTCCAACGTCGGGGGAGTCGGGCGGGGATGGTTTAAATCAATCAGGAACCCCCATCCCCGTCAACCGGAAAAGAGGTGGCGGGCGGATATTCTTCGCGCGGTTTCACGCAACAGGGGTTCCACCAGCTGAAGCATCGTGTTGGAAACCGCTTAAAAACGCTTAAAGAACGCTAAACGGTATACCCGAGGGTCATCGAGCCGCCTGCGGGAAAGGATTCGGAGGGGGCCGGAACGGGTTCCGAATCCTTTCCTCGAAGCCTTCGTTAAGCGTCCTATAAGCGGAAATAAGCGGTTTCCTCCCCCGTTGCCTGGCTGGACCGGTCAGGGTTGGTGCAACGGTTCCGAATCGGAAGAATCCGCCGTGCGCGGGACAAGCCCGGCCCGACGTGTTTGGGCGGAAGGTTCTGTTGTCGCGCAGTCCTTGTTTCAAGTCCAGCCCCCTCACGCTCAGTCCAGCTCGTCGACGTGGAGGATTTCGCCGGGGCGGAGGAGGGCGGCTTCGGCGAGGGTGGCGGCGCGCATGGTTTCGTAGGCACCGGAGACGGGGTCGATGGCCCCCCCGCCGTTGGAGACGGAGGCGAGGAAACGCCGCAGCAGTCCGCTCATGTCGTGGTGGGATTTGTCGTGCGGGTTGGGGTGGAAGTGTTCGGTGCGGACGAAGCGGTTTTCCTTGAGGTCGGCGTCGAGCTGGAAGAGATGCAGAATCTCGTCGTAAATGCGCATTTCGGCGGAGCCTTTGGTGCCGATGAGGCTGATGTCGAAGGCGTGGCCGGGGGCGTGCACGTAGTCGGCCTTGTAGCCGGGCTCGCGATACCAGGTGGCGGCGCGGTCGTGGAAAATCTGGAAGTTGACGGTGACGCCGCGTTCGGTGGTGATCATGAGGGTGACGTTGGCGGGGACGTCGGCGGGGTAGAAGGACAGCGGGTTTTTGCCGGGGCGGAAGGCCTGGACGCTGGTGATGCGTCCGGCGTAGTGGCGGATGAGGTCGAGCTGGTGGATGCCGCAGTGGAAGACGATGCCGCCGCCGAGTTTGCGGTCGAGTTTCCAGATATCGGAGAGTTTGCCGTAGGGGTTTTGCGCCCACCAGTGTCCGCGCGAATCGAGAATGGAAAGCCATTGGGTTTCGCCGAAAAATCCTTCTTCGACGAGTTCCTTGAGGCGTCCGGTCATGGTTCCATGGATGTATTCGAGGCCGACCTGCACGCTGCCGCGGCTGTTGGCTTCGGCTTCGACGATTTCGCGGGCTTCGGCGAGGGTTGGGGCCATGGGTTTTTCGAGATAGACGTGGCAGCCGGCGGCGAGGGCCTCGAGGGTGGCCTCGCGGTGTTCGTGATTGGCATTGACCACGCACACGACCTGCGGCGGATTGTCGCGAAGCATGTCGGTCAAGGTCCCAAACGCCGGAACCTTGAAGAGGGTGTTCAGTTCTTGCTGACGGGCGGGGGAGCGGGTGACCACGCCGGTGAGTTGGTAGTGGGGGTTGTTGCCGAGGTCGCGGAGGAAGTGTTCCCCCACAGTGCCTCCGCCGACGATGCCGATGCGCAGGGGTGTGAGTTGCATGACCCCGTCTCTACGCCATTTCGGGGCGTAGGGAAGCCGAAATGTTTTGCTTTTGTGTGGGCGACGATTGGGGGTCAGGGCACCCAGACCTGTATGCGGTAGATGCGGAGCGTGTTGGCGTCGGGATCACGAATGGTCATTCGTTCACCGGTGCCTGTGTGATATCCAATACGGCATTCGGATCGCTGGGATTCAAGCCCGGATGTACACCTCCTGCGGGGTGAAAGCACGCCCGCGTCATCCTTGCCCTCCCGCATCCACAAAGTGCAGCGACCATCCGATCATGCGGTCCGCATCGAAAAGAAAACGTCCCTGCACGGATTCGCCTGCGAGCATTCGGGGGAGCCAGAGGATATCGTCCGCCCACATCCGCTCGTAGGGAATGGCGTGGAGCGGGGTCCACAGAGGAATAGCCTCCTCGGTTTCGATGGGCTCCCCGTCGCAGCCGTCGGCGACAAACAGAAACGCTTCCAGACTGTAGCCGTCGGCAAATTGAAAACGAAGGCAGCCCCGGGCAGAGAGATGCAGGGGCGTGACCCCCAGTTCCTCCCGGGTCTCGCGAATGGCACACTCTTCCGCGTTTTCCCCGGGCTCAAAACGGCCGCCGGGTCCGTTCACCTTGCCCGCGCCAAGGCCTCGTTTTTTTTCAATGAGCAAAATCTGCCCGTCGCGGAGAACAAAACAAAGGGTCGCCCGGTCGCGCGGAACCCAGGTGTGCCAGTCGATGGCATCGAAATCGGGATGAGAGTGTGTGAGGTGCATGTGGAGACCCTGCTGACGAAAGGCGCGGCTTGCAAGTCAAAAAGATTCGGCTAAGGGGATGCCATGTCCAGACCCATCCCTCGCAAAACCAAAATCATCGCCACACTCGGTCCGGCGACGAATTCCCCTGAAATGATCCGCAGCCTGATTGAGGCCGGGGTGAATATTTTCCGCATCAACATGTCACACGCCAACCACGATGCGGTGCGGCAAAATGTGGCCGATATCCGACGCATCAGCGGCCAGTGCATCACCCGCTGCTCCATCATGATGGACACCCGGGGACCGGAAATCCGCACGGGGGACATCCCCAACAATCTCGACCTCACGGCCGGCCAGCGCATCGGCCTCACCGTCCGTGGAGAAAAATCCGCCGAAGAGGTCAGCGTCGATGTGAACTATGAAAATCTGGTGGACGACATTCGCACCGGGGATGTGGTCCTCATCGACAGCGGCACCATTGAGCTGAAGGTTCTGGAGAAAAAATCCAACCAGCTCGTGTGCGAAGTGCTGACGCCGGGCACGCTCAAGAGCCGCCGTCACGTCAACCTTCCCGGCGTTCGGGTCAATCTCCCCGCGCTGACGCAGCAGGACAAGCTCGACATCACCCTCGGGATTGAACTGGGCGTCGACTGGATTGCGATGTCCTTTGTGCGCGAACCGGAGGACGTGCTGCGCCTCAAGGCCATTCTCGATTATCAGAACGCCCCGCAAAAAGTCATCGCCAAACTGGAAGACCAGGAAGGCGTGCGCAATCTGGACCAGATCATTGACATTGCGGACGGCGTGATGGTCGCCCGCGGGGACCTGGGCATCGAATGCCCCTACGAGGAACTGCCCATCATCCAGCGCCGCATCGTCAAACGTTGCGCCCTCGTTGGCAAACCCGTGATTGTCGCCACCCACATGCTGGAATCGATGATCAGCAGTCCCGCGCCCACCCGCGCGGAAATCACCGACACGGCCAACGCGGTCTATGAACAGTGCGACGCCATCATGCTCAGCGGTGAAACCAGCATCGGTGCCTATCCGCTGAAGTGCGTGGAGATCATGAACCGCATCGCCCGGCGCACCGAGCCCACCGGCGGGGCCGGCTATTATCAGGCCGCGAAAATGACCAGCAAATACGCGCAGTTGGTCAAATCCGCAGCCGTACTGGCTCAGGAGTGCAACGCCGACGCCCTTATCGTCTTCACCCAGACCGGTGTGATTGCCCGCAATGCCGCCTGGTTGCGTCTGATCTCCACGCCCATCTATGCGTTTTCCCACGATGAGGTCCTGCTCAACCAGCTTCCGCTCTTCTGGGGCATTTATCCCTCGTATCTGGAAATGAGAGACAACCCCGAAGAAAACGTGATGCGCGCCGTAGCCAAACTCCGCGACCGCGGTCTGCTGGCCGACGGGGACACCATCGTGGCCGTGACCGAGGTCAAAATGAACGGTCGTTTCGTGGACACCATCCTCATGCAAACCATCGAGGGTTGAGCCTCTGCCGTATTTTTCGCCGTACATTTTCGCGCCCACCCCACTCGCTTGCGCTTGCATCGTGCGCAGAGTTCCCCC
>CAZCFM010000034.1:14413-23891 GCA_964497855.1 uncultured Verrucomicrobiota bacterium
ACATTTTCGCGCCCACCCCACTCGCTTGCGCTTGCATCGTGCGCAGAGTTCCCCCATGATGCGGCCATCATGAACGTCACACGCAATCTGACCGTCAGCAATCGCATCGACGAGGCCCTGGCCATCCGCGCGGAGATCCAAACCCTCTCCGGCAGCGCAGAGTCCCCGGTAACGGCCCCCGGCGTTGCAGCCCCGAGTCCACACATCTCTCTCGGATGGAACCGCGGGCAGGTGGAACAGGCTCTGATCCTGACCACCAATGGGCAGAGAACCCCGTTTCCGCTCCGGCACGATGGCGAAATTCGCGTGTCACCCCGCGGATGGGAATGCCGGGTCGGTCGCAGTCTGGTCCCCGACCTTGGGCCCGCTTTGGTCAAGGCCTTCCAATCCACAAACGAACTCACCCTGGGCCAGAATGAGGATTCACGGGCCCTTCGCCTTCGCAATGAAGTCGGCAACGAGCGCCCCTGGCAAGGGGTCCTGCACCGGTTTGAACTCCACAACCGGGTCCTGGAACCCGACGCCGCCCGCCGCCTCTCGGCCGCACCTTGAGGCCCCATGCTGGCCTTTGTCCATATCCAGAAAACTGCTGGCACCACCTTCACCACCCTGCTCCGGCGCCACTTCGGCCTCCGCCACTTTGACCGCCCCGGTTTCCGCGAACGCGCCCTCCGCGCCGAAGATCTCCGCCATATCCGCCGCATCTATCCCGGCCTTCGCAGCATCGCCGGACACCCCGTCCGCCCCTGGTCCACTCTCCACCTCGCCGATCCCGACATCCGGTTTTACAGCTTCCTCCGCGATCCCGTCGCCCGTTCCCTCTCCCACATCCCGTGGTTCCTGCGCTGGAAAGCCCACGACGGAATTTTTTATGACGATTTTGACGCCCTTGTGCGCGACTGGTGCGCGACTCCTGACAACCGCGACCGCCAGTGCTTTCACCTGAGCGCACAGCACAGCGCCGACGCCGCCCGCGAGATCATCGCCCGCCACCCCTTTCTCCTTCTTCGCGTCAGCCACTTTGACGAATCCCTGCTCCTGTTTCGTCACTGGGCCGGAGAAGCCTCGATGGACCTGCGCTACCATCGCGTCAATACCGCCAGCGATCCCTACGAACGTCTCCAGGAAAGCCATCCCGCCTACCTGTCCCGCATCCGCGAATTTGAAAAACGTCTCCGCGTGGACGAGTCGCTGTTGCAGCTCATCCGCGAAGCCAATCAGGAAGACACCAAGCTCCTGAAATGGGCGGAAAGCGACATCTGGCCTCAACAGGTGGCCAACTATCCCGGCGACCTGTCTGCCGACACCGCCCGCTTCCGCGAGGTGAACCAGAACAGCCCGCCGTCCGTAAACCGCGAACCCGCGCTGCCCCGCCTCTATCGCAACACCGTTTTTAAAACCTTCCGCCCGCTGCTTCTTCCCTCCGGCGAAACGGAAGACGTCGTCAACTCCCCGTGGCTGTAAGCAAAACGGCCTTGGCGTGACGGGCAAAGTGTCCGCGCAGATCCCGCGCGTAGCCTTCCAGCACCTCGCGTCCCAGTCCATCGGGATCTCCACAACGGTATAACCCGCGGGCAAGGTGCAGTTCGCGCAAAGCCAGGTTGCGGGGCTGGTTGTCGTTGGTGTCGTTGCTCAAGGCAGCCTGAACCTCCTGCAGCGAGGTTTGACGGTGTCCGCTCACGCCGGGCAAACGCAGCAAAGCCGCCAATGCCTCCGCCGCCGCGGCACAGGGATGACGCGGCATCAGGGCTTCGGCGGATTCCACCAGCGCCCGGAAATGCGAAAATTCAGACGCCGCTCCCAGTTTTGCGGCAAGTCGCAGCCACACGGGCCACAGGTCTGTCGAAGCGACGCGCCCCACGCAGATCAGGCGCACATCCATTTCGAAGAGACTCCGTCCAAACTGTCCCATGCCGCGATAGTTCCAGCCCTCGTCCCACTCCCGCGCGCGCAAATCCGACAGCAACAGCTCCACGCCACTCGCATCGCCAAGGAGGGCCAGGACTTCCGCAATCTTGAGGCGGATCGAGCTGTCGGTTTCCTCCGCAAATCGCCGCCGCAGAATCGGAAGACTGCGCGGAGCTTCGGCAAAAAGGCAGGCGAGGCCAAAGAGGCTGTCAAACTGCACAGACGAGGCATCCTCCAGCGTGGCGTCGGACAGGGGAAAGCTGTCCTGATCGTCCAGCACCCGCGCGGGCAGCGAGCCAATCTCCACGAGATGCCGCTGCACGGGTTTGAGATCGATCTCCCGAATGTCGCGGTTTTCGCGGGCCGAAATCGCGGCGATGTATCCCGCCGCATAGCCCTGATTTTGCACGTCGGGTTGCATCCGGATGACCGGCAGCGCGTCGCGATGGCAACTGACCCCCAGGCCGGTGGTCAACACGCGCTCAAGGCCGCAGGGCAGCAGAGCGCGCAGCGGAACATCCGCCCACAGGGGATCGTGGTTCGGGGGCTTGACCATGAATATCGGATGGATCGTGAAGCCGTGCGAATCAAAGTTGGAACTGGCGACGCAAATCGTATCCGGAAAACGACGATTGGCAAGCAGGTCAACCGGACCGAGCACAAGGTCGCCGACAATTTGACGCCGCTCACGGCTGTCAATGAGCTGGCCCGCGTCGAAATGGTCGCGGAATTTGAGTTTTCCGCTGACCAGGGCCGCCGTGGTGTTGAGCAGATCCGTGTCGTCGGTGAAGGTGTGGTCGGAGTTGTGGTATTCGCGGCCCGGCTGCAGTCCCGCGAGTCCGGTGCCTTGCACCGCCACGTGTTCTGCGCCCACTTCGACGGTTGGGGCGGCGGCGGCGGCGGCGACATCGGCACAGCCCGAGGCGTCGACCACGCAGCCGGCCTCCACCAGTCCGAAGCCCCAGGGCGTCGCGACCAGCGCCCCGCGAACGCGATTGTGTTCAACCCACACGCCGGAGCAAATGGATCGGAACAGCAAGGTGGCGCCCCGCCGGATGCTTTCGCGGTGGTACCACTCGGATTTCGCGGCCACGGACCACTTGCCTTTGCCCTGTTTAAACACGTCCGACACTTCGAGTTCCATCACCGCGCGGTCCATTTCGGCGGTGAAGCCGACGCGGTTGCCGTACCAATACACCGAAATCTGCCCGGCAGTGCCCACCCCGCCGAGCTGGTCGGTCGCTTCCACCACCAGCACATCGGCTCCGGCCCGCGCGGCGGCAATCGCGGCGGGCGCACCTCCGGTGCCACCTCCCAAGACCAAGACATCGCAGCGTTCCAGACGCGGCGCACGGTCCATCGGAAACAAAATCGTGTCGGAGTCGGACTCCTGTCTGCGACGTTCGTCGCTCAAGGTCCGCAGCTCTCCTTTCGGCAACCGCGGGGCCGCATTCCACGACACGCTGAGATTCTCCGCAGGCACCGGTTCCGTTTTCAGAATCTCACCGGCCAGCGATTCGGCCCAGGCCATCGTTTCCACCGGACGCTCAAACGCCGGGTGGCTGTACACGGACGGACTCAGCGACGTGAAACCCGCCGCGGCAGGACCCCGCCACACAGGCAGCTCCGGCATGGGCTCCGCCAATCGAATACACTCCTGATGTTGGTACTCGCCCGGACACCAGCAGCGCTCCACAATCTCCGCCTCCGCACGCGCCATGTCCCGCAGCCCGCCTTCACCAAAATCGACCTCCAGCTCATGCGTTGTCGCAAACATCGTGTAGGCTGTGTCCGCAACGCTTCCTTCCAGGTCCGGCACCCCACTGCCCGTCGTTTGCAGCGTGGTGTGCAACACCTTCCGACGCCCGCGGGGACGCCCGGGCGTGGCCAGCCCCGCCAGCGCCGACAAGACGCCTTCCATCGACGCATCCACCGTCCGGCGCGCGCGGATCACAATCGGTCCCGAACGGCTCACAAACACGGCCCCGCCGATGGAGCCCTCCGGATTCCGCAAGACGCCGGCCGCGTGGACATTCAGCAAAAAGGGAATCGTCTCGGCCACCAGCGCCTGCTCCAGCGTCAGTTTCAAATGCATCGGCGTCACCGCGTTCTGCCCCTTGTCGTACAGCCGGGTCGCCAGAGAAGAAGCCGGCAACTCGCCTTCCGGCCTGAAGCGCATACACCCGGCCACATCCTCACCCAAAAACGAACGCGACGCGCACAAAAACACCGAAACTCCCTGTCGTTTCATCTCCAGTGCCAGCGCACAACCCCAGGAGGTTCCGCCACTGATCAACAGATCCACATCGGCAAAAACGGGCACAGATTGCGAAGAAGACGTCAGCGGAACGGAAGGATTCATGTCGAAACCCTTACAAAAGCAGAGGAAACGCTGCAAGAAAAACTCGTCGTAATTCTATAGTAGTAATATCAAAATTATACCCGACCACTTTTTAATGTATTTCAATTGATTGACATGTATAACCTTGCATTCATCGCAAACCCAACGAAAGTACAAACCATGAAACACTTCCTCAGTGCAAGCCTCCTCGTCTGCATCTCCCTCCTGCGCCTCCCCGCGCAGGAGGCCTTGACGATCTACAGCCACCGCCATTACGCCGCCGACGAGGCGCTGTTCCGGACCTTCACCGAAAAAACCGGCATCGCCATCCACGTGGTCAAAGCCGGTGCCGATGAATTGCTCGAGCGCCTCAAAGCCGAAGGGGCCAACAGCCCGGCCGACCTTTTCATCACGGCGGACGCCGGACGCCTCGCCGCCGCCAAGGATGCGGGCTTGCTCCAGCCCGTGGACTCCGCACGTCTCACGGAGCGCATTCCGGAAGCCTACCGCGATCCCGACAGCCAGTGGTTCGGCTTCACCCTCCGCGCCCGGGTGCTGATCTACGCGCCGGATCGTGTCAAAGAAGGCGAACTCCGCGACTACGAATCCCTCGCCGATCCCCTGTGGAAAGGACGCATCCTCAGCCGTTCCTCCTCCAACATCTACAGCCAGTCCCTGATGGCCTCGATGATCGCCCACCACGGCGAGGAGAAAGCCCAAGCCTGGGCGCGGGCCGTCCGCGCAAACTTCGCGCGCCCCCCGCAGGGCAGCGACCGCGATCAGATTCGCGCCGTGGCCGCCGGTCTCGGGGATGTCGCCATCGCCAACACCTACTATCTCGGAATCATGATGGAGTCGCCGGACCCCAAAGACCGTGAAATTGCCGCCAAGGTCAAGGTGTTTCATCCGAACCAGGACGGACGCGGCGTACACGTCAACATCAGCGGCGCGGGCGTGACCAAAACCTCCCGCAACCTGGCCGCCGCGACCCGATTCCTCGAGTTCCTGGCCAGTGATGAAGCGCAAGCCTCCTTCCCCCAAGCCACTCAGGAATACCCCGTCGTCAAAGACATTCCCCTTTCGGATATCCAAAAAAACTGGGGAACTTTCAAAATCGATTCCCTCAACCTTGCCAAACTCGGCGAATTGAATGCCAGCGCGGTAAGACTCTTCAACCTCGCCGGCTGGGAATAATTCACCTCCGCAGTCCCTTGTACTCCCTCCGGATGCGGGGGTGGATAGCGGTGAGGATTTCGTAGGCGATGGTCCCGCCAAGACGTCCAAGGCGGTCGGCCCAGAGGCTCTCCCCGTTTTCTTCACCCAGCAGGAGAACCTGGTCGCCCGCTTTGCAGGGCAGCTCGGGTCCAAGGTCGAGCGTGATCCAGTTCATGCTGATGCGTCCCACCACCGGCACGCGATGTCCGTTCACCAGAGCCTCCCCGCGGTTGCTCAGAGAACGCAGGTAGCCGTCGGCATAGCCGGCGCCGACCACGGCGATACGCGTGTCGCGCGTGCAGCGATACGATGAATAATATCCAATCGGATAGCCCTCGGGCACCGCTTTGACCTGCATCACCCGACTGGTCATGCGCAAAAAGGGCCGCGTTACCACACGGTTCTTCGCATCCGAACATCCGTAGCCGTAGAGCAAAATCCCCGGACGCACCAAATCGTAGTCCCAGTCCGGATAGTATTGGATGCCGCGCGAACTGCAAAAATGACGCAGCAGGCGCCGTCCGGCAATGCCCTCGGCGGCGGCAATCGCAGTTTGAAAACGGGCCTGTTGTTTTTCCTGCAGCCAGGGGCGTTTGAGATCGACGGCGGCCAGATGACTGCAAATGCCGGCAATGTGCAGTCCGGTCTCGGCAAAAATCGCCTCCAATTCGCGGAGATCCGGCCCCTCCACCAGTCCCATGCGCCCCATGCCGGTATCCACTTTGATGTGCGCCGTCAGCGTCTTTCCTGCCGCCCGCGCCGCCGCGCCGAGCTGAGCCGCATGTTCGGCGTCCACCACAATGGGCGTAATGTTCTGTGCGAGAGCGGACTCGACCTCTTCCACGGAAATGGGCCCCAGCACCAGAATATCCGCCTTCGGAGCCACACGCCGCACCTCCATCGCTTCTTCAAAATACGCAACGGCAAACCAACGGACCCCTTCCGCCGCCGCCCGTTGCGCCACCGCCGCCGCCCCGTGTCCATAGGCATCCGATTTCACCACAAACATCATGTCCGTCTCCGCCTTCAGGACGCTGCGCAGTTTGTGGATGTTGTCTGCCAATATGTCGAGATCGATCAAAACCTGGGGTGCTTGCATGACCCTCCTTTGCCACGCCAACCCGATCTTGGCAATGCCTTTCACAATAATTACACTTTTGTGTTAGAATGGCATTGATGTAACATATTTGTAGTCATCAAAACAAATCTCCGCAAAGATGTTATAAAGTTTAACAAGTGTAAAACATTATTTTATAACAACATACAATATGCTGATTCCAGAGGTACTCATCTTGGCATTGCTTCTGCTATGCTCTTATCGATCCCTCCAAGGTTTTTCCAACTTTGGCTAGCCCCCCTCCTCAACGAACACGATACCTCCTTATGAAGCACCGTCACCTGACGACTCTCCTCCTGCTCGGAAGCCTCCCGCTTTTCGCTGCGGAAACCACCCTTGCGGAAGTGAATCTCCGCACCAACAACATTTGGATGATGATCGCCGTCTTTATGGTCTTCATCATGAACTTGGGCTTTGCCACTCTGGAAGTGGGTCTCACCCGCGCCAAGAACACCGTCAACATCCTCTTCAAAAACACGGCCATTGTCGCCATCGGATTGCTGACCTACGCCCTCTGCGGCTTCAGCCTGATGTATCCGGGTTGGAGCGTGGACACTGGTTATGAGTGGTTCGGATTCCTCCGCTGGGGCATCGGCCTCCCCGAAGGCTACGATCCCCTCACCTACGCCGGAGGCAATTACACCTATTGGACCGACTTTCTCTACCAGGGTATGTTTGCCGCCACCGCCGCAACCATCGTTTCCGGCGCGGTGGCCGAACGGGTAAAACTCAGCAGCTTCCTGCTTTTCTCCACCATCTACGTCGGTTTCCTCTATCCCTGGGTCGGTTCCTGGCATTGGGGAAAAGGCTGGCTGGCCGACATGGGATTCCACGATTTCGCGGGATCGACGCTTGTGCACTCTGTCGGCGGGTGGGGCTCCCTCGCCGGGGTCATCCTGCTCGGCCCCCGCATTGGCAAATATGTCAACAGCAGCATCAAACCCATCATGGGACACAATCTGCCTCTCGCCACCATCGGCGTTTTCCTTCTCTGGTTCGGCTGGTTTGGATTTAACGGCGGATCGGTGCTCAGCGCCGAGGCCGAAACCGTGTCCCGGGTTTTGGTCACGACCTCCATGTCCGCCGCTGCGGGTCTGACGTCTGCCGTCATCATCTCCTGGTTTGTCCAGCGCAAGCCCGACTTGACCATGGCCCTCAACGGAACCCTCGCCGGCCTCGTCGGTGTCACCGCCGGCGCCGATGTGGTGAGCGTTAGCTCCGCAATCCTCATTGGCTTGATCAGCGGAGTCCTCGTTTTCTTCAGTGTGGTCACTTTTGACAAACTGAAACTCGATGATCCTGTCGGTGCCCTTTCGGTGCATTTGGTCTGCGGAATCTGGGGAACCCTGGCGGTGGGGATCTTCGCACCGGGCAAGAGCCTCGTCACCCAGTTGGTCGGCATCGGGGCCTACGGCGCCGTAAGCTTTGCCTTCGCATTCCTGCTGTTCCTCGCCCTGAAACTGACCATCGGTATCCGCGTCAGCGAAGATGAAGAATTGGGCGGACTTGACATCGGCGAGCATGGTATGGAAGCCTACAGCGGTTTCCAGATCTTCATCACCCAGTAAGCCAACGCTCCCCAACCCCTTTCCCGGACACGCTCCATGAAACTGATCATCGCCTACATCCAGCCCCACCGCCTCAACGCGGTCAAACAGGCCCTCTACGAAAAAGAGGTCGTCAAAATGTCGGTCACCACCGCCCTCGGCTGCGGCCAGCAGATGGGCTATCACGAAACCTATCGCGGGGCCGACATCGAAGTGAACCTCCTCAAGAAAGTCCGCATCGAAATCGGCGTAACCGAACCCTACGTCCAAACCACCATCGACGCCATCATCCAGGGCGCACGAACCGGCAAAATCGGCGATGGAAAAATCTTTGTCCTCGATATGCACGACTGCATCCGCATCCGCACCGGTGAGACCGGAAACGAGGCCATCGGCTGAAAAACAACAGAAACAATCCATAAAAATACAATCTTTACAAATTCGTAACCCTGAACTAACATTTCCCTGAACGCGGGCCATCTGTCTAACCAAAGACAGAAACCGCATAGACAACACCAACCCAACGAGAGAGAGAAAAACAACATGATGAAGAAATTCATTGCCCTCACCACTGCCGCCATTGCCGCGGCGGCCCTCAGCGCGTCCGCCGAAGTTTCGGTGACCGTTGCCTCCGCGTACATCTTCCGCGGTGCGACCATCAATGACGACGTAAACGTCCAGCCCGGCTTCTCCACCACCGCCTTCGGCGACAAGGTGAACGTCGGCACCTGGGCCAACTTCAACACCGACTCCTCCGACTTCGACGAAATTGACTATTTCTTCGGAATCCCCCTGCCCCTCGGTGAAGACAGCCCCGTCGGCATCGAAGTCGGCTACACCGAATATGCCTATCCCACCGCCGTCGACGACGAAGGCAACGGGCTGGAAGCAGACCGCGAGCCCAGCATCAAGTTCACCGGCGGCACCGATGACATCGGCGTCGTCCTGGGTGTATACTACGGCGTCGACGGTCTGATCAAAGACACCCTCTACGTCGAACTCGGTCTGAGCACCGGTGTTGACCTCGCGGAAAACGTCGCCCTCGGTCTCAGCGCCACCCTCGGCTATGCTGACATCGACGAAGGCGAGTCCGGCTTTGGTCACCTCACCCTCGGCGCTTCCCTCGGCGTCACCATCCCCGAAATCGAAAAGGATGTCACCCTCGGCGTCGGCTATGTTGTCGAAACCGACGATGCCGTGCTCGAAGTCGACGAAGACCTGCTCTTCACCGTCGGCTTCAGCCTGTAAGCGTCACTCGCTTCATTGACATCATCCCCCGCCGGCCTCTGGCGGGGGATTTTTTTTGCCCTGAAAGATTATCCATCGCTTTATTGCATCAGCTGCAATATT
>CAZCFM010000034.1:23991-31112 GCA_964497855.1 uncultured Verrucomicrobiota bacterium
GATTTTTTTTGCCCTGAAAGATTATCCATCGCTTTATTGCATCAGCTGCAATATTGAATATACCACCCATCCATCGATGCACCCAAAGCTCAGCCCAGCATCGCTGCCCCCAGACTTCGCCGTTTCACCATTTACAAGCGGCGTTTTTCCGTGCAGGATAGGGGCCTCGTCATGAGCATCCTCCTTTCCCCACGCAGTTCCGACCGCATCAGCCCCATCCGATCCTTCGGATGGTTCCTGTTGTATTTCGTCTGTGTCATCGGAGGCGGGGCCCTTCTCGGCGCCGTCTTGATCCGTTTCGGACAACAAATGGACGGAGGCTTCTGGCCGGAACTGATCGCCGAACACGGCCCCGCCCGCGTCCTGCGCCGCCTGCAAACCCTGCTCGCCGTGGCACTGGCCCCCTGGATGCTGCGCAAAATCGGCTGGCGCGGCTTCCACGATCTCGGCTGGTCCTCCAGCTCCCGCCGCGACACCCGTTGGACCGATTTCAAGGGCGGTTTTCTGCTGGGACTCGCCGTCATGGCCGCCATCGCCGCCACCTCCCTTCTGCTGGGCGTCCGATCCTTGCTCCCCTTCGACGGCGCACGCCTGGCCTCCTCCCTTTTCGCGGGCTTCCTGATCACCGGCCTCGGCGTCGGCCTCATCGAGGAAACCCTCACCCGGGGCGTGCTCTACCGCTCCATGGCCCGTGCCTGGAGTCCCTGGACCGCCGCCATCGTCAGTTCCCTCCTTTTCGCCTGGGCCCACTTCATGAAAGCCTCTCCGGAAAGTTTCGCTCTCGGCCCCTTCGAAGTCCTCCGCTCCTCCCTGTTCGACGACCTCCAGCGCGGCACCAGTCCCCTCAAGTGCCTGAATATGTTCCTTTTCGGACTTGTCCTCTGCCGCCTCGTGTACCACCGCGGCGACATCTGGGCCGCCGTCGGCCTCCATGCCTCCGCCGTCGGCCTCATCCGCGTGATCTCCAAAAACACCGACTACGACCGCGCCCTCCCTCTTCATCCCTGGATCGGCCACAGTGCCAAGTTCGACGACGGCTGGCTCCTGTCCCTGCTGCTCTTCGTGCTCATCCTTTTTCTTGAACTCAGCCCCCGTTTGAAACGTGACAGCCGTTGAAACGATCGGACTTTTTTGCGGCGCACTTCACCCAGACTGGGACACACCGGCTTTCCGGAATTGGCTCACGCAGGTGCCACATCTGCCCGCAATCGACCGAATCGACCTCGGAAACGAGAGCGTATTCCGTGTTCCAACCCCCGGTCGTCCGCCCCTGGTCCTTAAAAACCTTCCTTCCGCGCAACACGCGTTTGAAAATGCCCTCGCGTTACAACAGGCGGGAGTTCCCACGCCCCCGCCGGTCGCCTGGCTCGTCGCCTCCACGAATCCACAAGAGCAGTACCTTCTCACCGAACTCCTTCCTGGCACCCGCACGCTGCGGGAAGCCCTTTTGCAGCAGTACTACGAAAAACCTCTCTGCTCCGCCATCATGGACCTGCTGTTCGCCGCCGCCGATGCCGTCCGCCGCCTGCACGAAGCCGGGTTTTCGCACGACAACCTGAGCAATCACAACCTGCTCGTCGCTCCCAATGCCGAAGGACGCTGGGAGAAGGCGTGGATTCTGGACCCCTCTTTTATTCGCCGTCATTCCGCCCCCCTCCGCGATGCCGAACGGGGCCGCGACAATGCCCGCATTACCCTGCCCTCGGACTTGCGGCGCGTTTTCCATGAAATGCAATATGCCCCCGCACTCGTTCCCCGCGCCTTTCGCCGCGCCGAGGACCGGCAGCGGAGACGCGAGGCGCTTCTCCGTCGTATCCACCGCCTGAGCAAGCCCTTCCGCCCAGCTTCCCGCCCCATCCGCGACTATCCCCCGGAACGCGACCTGTGGATTTGGGACGACCGCTCCATGCAGGCCATCCCGTCCCTTCGCGGCAAAGACAAACGCAAATACTACCAGCGCCGCGACCTGCTCCCCATGGTCCAAAACCTCTGTCGCTACGGCCCTCCCCTGCACAAGGCCTGCCGTGATCTCATGGCCGGGGCCTTCTCCCAGCCCGTCGATCTCGCCGGACGCGTGGGCCTGTCTCTCAACCTCGAACCCGAGCGTTTTGAAAAAGAGCGCCGTTGGCTCAGCCCGCTCGGCACCCTCCCCCTTCTGGTTCGCCTCTATCACCACGATACCGAAGCCCGCCGGCGTTTCGCCATTGATGCGATCCGCAAACTGCAAAGCGAAGGCCACCGCGTCAGCGTCGCCCTCGTGCAGGACCGCAAGGCCGTGCTGTTCCCCGACAAGTGGCGGGATTTTGTCGAGGGTGCCGGTGCCGCCCTGAGTGGTTTTGTGGAAAGTTTTGAGATTTGCCATGCCGTCAACCGCGTCAAATGGGGCATTTGGACCTATGCCGAACACCGCGCCCTGCTCGCGCCCTTCGCCGGATGGTCGGCACGTTTTCCGCAAATTCCGCTGATGGGACCCGCCGGCATCGATTTCGAATACCCGCGTATCCTCCCGCTGCTGGATCATTTGCCGCCGGGGGAAACCTGGTCCGCCTTTTCGCACCACCTCTACGTGGACCGCCGCGGCTTCCCCGAAAACGAACAATCCGGCTACGACACCGTGCGCAAACTCGCCCTCGCCCGGGCCATTGCCCGCATTCACCCCCGTTGTCAGGAACGCGTCATCGTCTCGGAGGTCAACTGGCCCTTAAAAGACACCGGAGTCTGGTCGCCGGTGGGCAGCCCCTATCAAAGCCCCGGCGAACGCCACAACGACCCCAGTGTGGACGAAGACACCTACGCCGCCTGCATGGTCCGTTATTTCCTGCTCGCCCTCTGCAGCGGCATGGCCGACCGCGTCTACTGGTGGAACCTCGCCGCCCACGGCTTCGGGCTCATCGACGACCGCTCCCCCGGCGCGTGGCGGCCCCGCCCCGCCTACCACGAATTTAAACGACTCGCCGAACTCTCCCGCTCCGCCATCTTCCACCACCGCGAAGACCGCGACGGAACGATTCGCCTCTCCTTTCAGCGCAAGGACAGCAGCCTCCTCCACATCGACTGGGACCCCAAAACCGCCAACATTCCCCACCACAGCTCATGAACCCCAGCGCAGACCTCATCGACATCGGCGACGAACAGATGTTGGGACGCTGCTCCGACGGACGCAAAATCTGGCTGCGCGGCTCGGGAATTCCCGGCGACAGCGTGAGCTACCTCCCGGAAGGCAAAGGGGGCGTCATTGAACACATCCTCACGCCCGCACCGGGACGCCTGCCCCCGCCCTGCGCCCATTTCGGCACCTGCCCGGGCTGTCAGTTGCAGCCCATGCCCTACGCCACTCAGCTCGACTTCAAAGCCCGGAAAATCACCGAAACCCTCCGGCGGCTGGGCGGTTTTTCCGATTTCGATTTCCGGGGCATCGTCCCCTCCCCCGACGCCTACGGCAGCCGCAATAAACTCGATTTCACGGTCGAGGGCCCCGACCTCGGCTACCAAAGCCCGGAAGGTCTCGTCCCCATTCACGACTGCCTGTTGGCCGACCCCGTGCTCCGCGCCGCCATTCCCTCTCTCCGCGACTGGCTGAGAACCCATCCCGATCACGGCCTGCACCGCATCCTCCTGCGCGTGGACGCCGACCGCGACGCCCTGCATCTCCTCCTGCGCGGCACCCCGCCCGACGCCCTCCTCCTCCCTCTCGCCTCCCTCGCCGACGAAATTCCCTCCCTGCGCTCCCTCTCCCTGCAGGCCGACTGGAAAAGCCCCTGGCACTGCCTCCACGGCGACCCCGACCTGCATTTCAGGCTGGCCGATGAAGACCACACCCTCCGCTTCGACGCCTTCTTCCAAGTCAACGACCGCCTCGCCGACAGCCTCGTCCGCCGCACGATGGACTGGCTCCGCGAAGAACCCTGCTCCAGCCTGCTCGACCTCTTCTGCGGGGCCGGCGCCTTCACCCTGCCCGCCGCCCGCCACGTGCCCAGGGTCCTCGGCATCGACAGCCAGCCCGGCCAGGGACCCTTCCTCGCCGCCAACCTGCACAACGGCCTCCCCCGCGACCGCCGCATCGCCGACACCCGCTGGGACGCCGTCCTCTGCGATCCGCCCCGCGCCGGAATGAGCCCGGCACTCCTCCAGGACATCCTCCGCCTGAACCCCAAGCGCATCCTCTACGTCAGTTGCAATCCCGCCACCCTCGCCCGCGATCTGCAACGCCTCTGCCAGGACAAAACCCACACGCTCCACCGCGTCCAAGGCTTCGATCTCTTCCCGCAAACCACCCACGTGGAAACCCTCGCACTACTGCTACGGACCTGAGCTCCAGTACTGTATTAGATTCGTCACTCACAACGTATCCAACGGACTCACCACCCCCAGCGGACCCTTGTTCAGCACATGGGTGTAGATCATCGTTGTTTTCACGTCCGAATGCCCCAGCAGCTCCTGCACCGTGCGGATATCCTGCCCCGCCTCCAGCAGATGTGTCGCAAAACAATGCCGCAGCGTGTGCGGGGAAATGCGGGTGGTGAGCCTCGCCTCCTCCGCCGCCCGTTTTACCGCCCGCTGGATGCGGATCGGGTGGATGTGATGCCGTCGCACGCGTCCCGAACGGGGATCCGTGGAAAAATCCTCCGCCGGAAACACGTATTGCCACACCCATTCATAGGGAGAACTTTTGTATTTGCGGGCCAGAGCATCGGGCACTTCCACCTCGTGTTTATTCTGGGCTTTGTCCGTTTCAAACAACTCCCGCCGCCCGTTCAAATGAGCCCGCAGGGCATCATGCAGCGATTTTGGAAACGGCACCCGCCTATCCTTGTCCCCTTTTCCGGCCCGTACCGTGATTTCATTCCGGTCGAAATTCACATCCTGCACCCGCAGCCGCAAACCTTCCGACACCCGCATGCCCGTTCCGTACAGGAGCCGGATGATCAACCCCTCCACCCCGTCCAACTGCCGTAACAACTTCTGAACCTCCTCCCGGCTGCACACCACCGGCAACCGCTTGCCCATCCGCGCGCGGGGAAACGTGCTGAAATCCCCGATTTCCTTCTTCAACACATCCCGGTACAGGAACACCACCGCGTTCAGCGCCTGATTCTGGGTGGAAGCCGCCACATTCTCATCTAGATCAGCGCATCCCGGGCCTGCGCCAACTGCCAGTCCTCAATCCCTCCCCCCAACCGCAGCGATTCCAAAAAATCCGCCACTTCCTGCGGACCCAAAGAACGGCGCGGCCTGTCCGGGTAGCGGTTGAACAACTGGCGAACCCAATGGGCATAGAACCCGTGCTGCTTCTCAGGAACTCCCACCTCTCCCAATACCTCTAAATAGCCCTCAGGCCACTGGGGATTCGGGTTGAACGCCGCCACCGGCAAAACGCTGCGTTTCGGGGGTTGTTGTATAAGATCCATCTTGCACACAGAATATTATGCAACAGTCAAAACTGCAAGCGTTAATTTTTTAAGATTTTTCTTGCAATCCACCATGACACAAGGTACTCGGCAGAAAAAACAACGTGTTGTATAATACCATGTTGATATAAAAATGAAATCGCGACTTCTCATACCGTTCTTATATTTTTTACTCGTTGCCGCCTGTCGAACCTCCTCCACGTCAGAGCTTCAATATAGTACTTTGTTGCGGTCGGATGAATCGCGGTCGGATGACCCGCTTTCAAACGAGGAGCTAGAAAAGGCTCTGACCGCCATCGAGAGCTTTGAAACCCTACCTGAAACTCGATGGTCACTTTTCGTACGACTTTGCACAGAAGACTACAGCCGATTTAAGAATAAACTACCTAGCAAAGGGTATGGAAAAGTATTTCAATTCCCAGATGGGACCGAATATTATTGTGGAGTTCCTCCAAGTTTTGAAGATGTAAGTCCAAGTCACAACACTCCAAGCCAATTAACATTACTTCTCCCTATCTTTCATGATCCAGATGAGGCTGATCAGGTTAAGTATTTTACATATATGCTGGATTTGATGGAGGATTCATTCCCTGTAAACCGCAAATTTAGCGGCCTTTACAACATCCAACGGGTAATGAGAGAGTCTCAAAATTATCGAAATGTGAATTTGTCGGGAATGCCGGAGGTGCGCAATCGATTGTATGCACTTGCTGGAGATGAAAAGACTCCGAATCCGTTAAGAAAAGAGTTGAACACCTGGCTAGAACAAGTGGATTGGTTCCCTTACAAAATAATAAATGAAGAGTCATCAAAAAGTTCTGCGCTTAGGTTTTTTGAATTTCAACCTAGTGATAACCCCTGAAAATAAATGATGTACCAATGTAACATCACTTTTTTAGTCAAACTATATAAAATATCAACAAAGAGGCTAACCGAACCGCGAGTACGCGGTCCGGTTGCCTAGACGTTAGGAGATAATATGTCTTACACTTTTTCTTCAAAAACCGTGCTTTTTATTGCACTGATTGCGCTTGTTTCACTTGTTGGGATAAAGGTTTGGGTCGGCGCGAAGACAACTCCAACAAACCTACCTGCTGCGCCAGAAATGTTTAACTATCTGTGCGAGTTTCTTTTTGAAGGCAGATTTAAGGCCGACTTTAAAGGGAGGCGGCGGTATCTTTATTTAGATATTTTTGGACGAAGTCATCGCTCGGATATGATTGATATTTCACACGTGGACTCCCGCAGCTATTCCAGCATTTTGCGAGATATTGACAAGCGACGCGATATCGCTGTTGCATATAAGATTCATGTCGAGCAGCAGATGGAGAACGGGAACTATTTAGTAAACTACGGATATTATCTCGGCAATCTCGCTGCCACATCTACTACCAGTGAGTTTTCTTATCATGGGGGAAAATGGAAAGAAGTCAGAATCCTACACGATATCGTTGCGGAAGCTGAACCCTCACTCTCCCCGTCCTCAATCGACCAGCGCCACCCTATAATGATCAAGCCGAAACTGTCTTCCATCTAGACGAAAAATACAATCCTAACGGACCGGTGCAGCTAATCCCCATGCCTTCGGCACTTTTGTCATGTCTCCTGCTTGCGCAGGAGATCATGCCAAAAGCAAGTGGGGATACCTGACCGAGGACGTTCGGTGAGGGAGTCATGAAAACACTATATGCATTACTTTTGGCCATGTCCGTG
>CAZCFM010000035.1:0-17746 GCA_964497855.1 uncultured Verrucomicrobiota bacterium
ACACACCTCCCCCAACCTCTTCACCTCCCATCCTTCCTTCCCCGCGCCGCCGGGAGGGTTCCCCTCCGTTTTGTTCTCTCTCTCGTAAAACAGGACACCCACGCGTTCCATGTGGTTGAGGAGAGACTCGGTTTTGATCTGACTGCGGATGGAGAGATCGAACTGCCAGGGCAGGAGGAGATCATCGAGTTCGGTTTCAATGCGCGCCAGAATGGCAAGATTCAAATCCTGGCCCGTGAGGGCGAGGTCGGTATCCGAAGCGTCCCGATGGGTGCCCATGGCCCGGGATCCATAGAGAATGGCCTGCCTGACCTCGGGATGCCGCGCGAAAACCGAGCGGATTTGGTCAACGGTCTCGTTGGATAGGCCAAAGGGCATATTCACCGTTCTCTTTCGAGCCGGGTTTTCAGTTGCTCGAATTCGGGATAATAGGATTCGCGGATCAAGGTGGCGATTTCCCGGGCGGTGTCCTCATTGTAGGTGTGTGAGGTTTGGTTGCGGCTTTTGATCATCTCCATCCAGGCCTCACCGTTTTGAATGAGTTGATTTTCAAAGGCCAGCCGAGTGGCATCACGGCTGCCCACGATGGATGGATCAACACCCTGGTGGATCAGGAAGTCCTTCAGCGTGTTCCACGCCAACTCATGGGTGAACTCGAAAGCCTGGATCAGCCCTTGCTCCTCCAAATCGGACAGGTCCCGTTCGCCTGCAAGTTCGACGGCTTTCCCCAAACGGACGAGTGCTTTGGTGTAATTTTGGAAACGCTGTTTCCAACGAATGTCGGGGGTGTTTGTCATAGGTTAGTCCCTGAATCGAGTTCCAAAAAGAGCTGTGATATTCTGTAAAATATCCTGCGCCTCGGTGTCAAGGAACTCTATCTCCGCAATGATTTGTCGCGGATCGCGGTGAACGACCTCCTCACCGCCCTTCGGGTTCTTGACCGACAAATCCCATGTGCCCTTGTCCACGTCTTTGATGTCAACGCTCCAGCTCTTGTCGGAATCGGCGAAGGTCTTCTGGAGCTCGACGAATTCGGCGAGGTCGTTGTCGTTGAGGGGATTGGTTTTGCCGAGATTACGTCCGGGGTCGAGCTGGTAGTACCAAATCTTCCGGGTGGATTCGCCTTTGTTGAAAAAGAGGACCACGGTTTTCACGCCCGCGCCCTGGAAGGTCCCGCCGGGGCAGTCGAGGATGCTGTGCAGGTTGCAGCTTTCGAGCAGATGCTGACGCAGGGCCACGGAGGCGTTGTCGGTGTTGGAGAGGAAGGTGTTCTTGATGACGATCCCGGCGCGTCCGCCCGCCTTGAGGATCTTGATGAAGTGTTGCAGGAAGAGGAAGGCGGTTTCGCTGCTGCGGATGGGGAAGTTTTCCTGAACCTCCGCCCGCTCCTTGCCGCCGAAGGGCGGATTGGCGAGCACGATATGGTGCCGTTGGCTCTCCTGGATGTCGGCAAGGTTGATGGTCAGGGTGTTGTCTTTGATAATGTGCGGGGTCTCGATCCCGTGCAGAATCATGTTCATTATGGCGATGCAGAAGGCGAGCGACTTCTTTTCGCGTCCGTAGAAGGTCCGGTTCTTGAGGGTGTCCACGTCCCGGACGCTCAGGCCCTCTTTGCCGCGCAGGTAGTCGTAGGCCTCACAATGGAAACCCGCCGAGCCGCAGGCCCCGTCGTACACGGTTTCGCCGATCCTGGGATTCACCACTTTGACGATGGCGCGGATGAGGGGGCGCGGGGTGTAGTATTCGCCGCCGTTGCGCCCGGCGTTGCCCATGCGCTTGATTTTCTCCTCGTAGATCATGGACAGCTCGTGCTTCTCGGTCTGGGAGCGGAAGCGGAGTTCATCCATGTGGTCGATGATCTCGCGGAGGTTGTGGCCGCTGTTGATCTTGTTTTTGATTTCGCCGAAAATCTGTCCGACTTTGTATTCAAGCGTGTCGGGGTCCGTCGCCCGTTTGGTGAAGCCGCTCAGGTACGGAAACAGCTTGTGGTTCACGAAGTCGGTTAGGTCGTCGCCGCTAAGGGCGTGGTTGTGGTCGATCCTGCCGTCTTTGCCCTTCGGCGCGGCCCAGGAGCCCCAGCGGTAGGGCTCGTCGAGAATGGGGGTGTAGGCGCGTCCCTCCAGCGCCGCCTCGGAGGCCTTGTCCTGTTCGAGACCGTCCAGATATTTCAGGAACAGCAGCCAGGAGGTCTGCTCCGCGTAATCCAGTTCCGTCCCACAGCCCGCCTCCTTGCGAAGGATGTCGTCGATAGTGCGAAAAGCTTGTTCAAACATGCCCGGTTTCATGACCCAGAAAAAAAGGGAATGCAAGTTTTAGCGCGTAAAGCCGCAAGAAAAAGCCACAGCCCCGAATCCAACCTGCGGGGTATCCAAAACGAGTGCGGCGGTGCTCCGCTACCAGGTGGCTCCAGTTTATCTCCTCATCCCGCAGTCCGCCTCGGCTTCGGCGGCGAGGGCCAGAATCACGTCGGTCAGGCCGGGGTCTGTGCCGACGGCGGAAGTCATCACTAAACTTCGCCCCTCGCGCTCCACGTGGTTGTTCACAAGCCCCAGGTCTTCCGGGATCGTTTCGGTCACGTGCCATCCATCGGCAACAAAAAGAGGCACAACGACGATTTTCCGCGCCCGGCAGAAGGTCCATGCGTCGGTGACAAAAGGCGCCTCGTCGATAAAACACGTCGCGATTTCCTCGCCCGGATGTTTTCGCCGTAGGCGTTCCGCCTGCAAATAGACATTGATTCCCGACTCCGGATTGCGCGGGGTGCCGTGCCCGAGCACGAGCAACGCGTCGCCCGATTGCCATCCGGCCATCAGCGCATGACGGTGGATCAACTCCGCAAACAGCGGATGGCTGCCCACGGCGCGGGTGTAGACGACCTTGCGCCCCGGCTGTTCGGTGAAGGCCCCGCTCAATTTCATTTCGCGGGGGATCACGTGGCGCGAGTAGTAGCCGTCGGCAATAAAAAACGGGACAACGGTCACCCATTCACTGTGGATCCGGTCGAGGGTGATCGACACATGGGGCTCCTCCTTGAGCAGGCCGCAGCGGACCTCGTCGTAGAGCCCCCTCGCCCGGATGGCGTTGACGTTGGCGCAGACCGGCAGGCGGGTGCCCGGATTCCGCGCGCTCCCGTGCCCCACCAGAACCAGGGCCCGGCGGGCAGGCGTTGCAGAGGGAGTGATGTTTTGTTCAGGCATGAGTGTACCCTACGCCACCCGCCCCCCTCGTCAAGAATCTGTTTCGATGCAGTCCGCGAGGATTTTTTGGATTCTGGATTGGAAGTGGCTCCAGTCGAGGTCGCGGACGACGTGGGCGCGGGCGCGGGCTCCGAGAGCGGCGGCGGCACCGGGGTCGTCAAGGAGCCGCGTGATTTCGCGGGTGAAACTGTCGGCATCGCCGGGAGGAATCAGTCCGCAGGATTCCTCTTCGCGGAAACCGTAGCCGCCGCGGATGGCGCCGACGTCCGAGACCAGGACGGGAAGTGCCATGGACATGGCCTGCAACAGTGTGGTGGTTGCGCCGGAGTAGCTGTTTTCGCGGACGGGCAGTGCGATCACCCGGGCGCGGGCCATTTCGTCGGCGATGTCCGAAAGAGGAACCGGGGCTGAAACGTCGACGTTGGCCGGGACATTTCGGAGGGCCGCGAGTTGATCTGGATTTCCGATGATCCGCACCTTTCGCGAGGGGTTGGCGGCGGCAAAAGGCATCAGCTGGGCAAAATCGCGCATGGTGTCGACGCCCAAGGAGAGAAGGTCCACCGATTTGGGAAGGTCTTTGGGCACCCAATGACGGCTGTCCACAGCAAAGGGCACAAAATCGATGTCGCGTCCCAGCAGGTCGTGAAGCAGACGTGATTCCTCCCATCCATAACAAAGAATGCGGGTGGAACGGGCCAGACTGCGGATCTGCCAGCGCTTGGCAAAACACTCGGGCATCGCGGCCATCCGCTCCGGGAGGCCAATGCTGCAATACAGGAGAGGACGGCGCAACGCGCCAAGCCGCCGCAGAAAGGCCAAGGGAATCCCCAGGGTATCCACGGTGGACCAAACAACGCCTGAGCGGTTGGCCGGCCACAAATTCCGGAAACAACTTGCAAAATCGCCTCCGTAGCCACCGCATTTCACCAGTAGACGCGAGCTGAACACCCCCAAATGATGCGAAATCGTTCCGGGACGCCGGGTTAGATTCGTCTCCACCTGCCAGCCTTCGTTGCGCAGGGCGTCGGCACCAAAAAAGAGGTAGGAACGGAGAGCGGGGTCACCGTCGTTTTGCAGCATATCCCTGCGGGCGGGAGAATCCCGGTAGAAGCAGAAAACGTGGCGCGGGGGGGCGTGCATCACCAGGAGCAACCCGGATAGACATAGGTGCTGCGCGCCACCCGCGATTCCGGAGTCCATGGGGAGACGGGCAATCGACCTGCATGTTTTTCCGGATGACGGGAAGCGAGCGCGACCAAATAGACGGGGAACCAGGGGGTGTCATTGGCGCTCAGGTACAAGAGCTGAAAACCGTTTTTCTCATGCAGGGATTTCAGACCCAGCGGGGTGAAGCGCCAGAAGTCGCCGTAAATGCCCGGGGCATAATGTTCGTCCTGAAGAAAAGGAACGACGGTGATCAGCACATCGGAGGAAAGCGCCGCGTAGCTTGCAAAGGCCTGATCGATGTGCTCGATGTGTTCAAAAACCGTGTGACTGAATGCGACATCATAGGCAGCGGCCTGCGAGGGATCCGGAGCCGCCTGCAAGTCGAGATACAGTGAACCGGGTGCCCCATCTCCGACCTGACCCGAACCCGCGTAGTTCGTGATATCGTATCGGGAGGCCTGCGGAAAATAGTCCCGATACAAGCCGCCTTCTTTGTCTTCGTCTTTGAATCCCGAGACATTCACCACGCGGCCACCGAACAAGGGGCAGAGCTTTTTCAACTCCGCGTTGGACCAACGCCGGGGACTCCATTCCGGGTGACGCCGGCGCATTCGGTTGGTACTCCAGCGGCGAAGGGATTCGTACAGGGTATCAGAAAAAAGAGGCATATCGCTTCGATAGCCCAAAATGGAGTCCTTGACAATCCTCCATGCACATCCGGCACGTTTATGGGCGCGTTCACGAACGGCGTTTAAACATGCACAGCTCGAATCCCCCGAAGCGAGCAGAAGCTTCAGCCACTGGGAGGAAGAGAAAGAGGCTCTGTGCCCGAACGATAGGCCCGGGGGGTGATGCCGAAAACACGGCGGAAACTGGTGGAGAAGATATCCTGTTTGGCGAAACCGCAGCGTTCGGATATTTCGGAGATGGGCAGGTTGCCGACGCGGAGGAGGTGACGCGCAAGGTCCAGCCGCAGCTTCTGCAAATAGTCACCTGCGGAGACACCGGCATAGTCCGCAAAACGTCGTTCCACGGAACGGCGGGACATGTTGTGGCGCACGGCAATGTCGGAGACCAGCACACGGCGTCCGGTGCTCATTTCCATCCACACCCAGCGCATCATGCGGGCAGTGAGCGGATCGGCGCAAACCCCGCCGGCGGTGGACGCGCGTTCGACCACGCGTTCGGGCGGGAAACGACGCAGCAGGTCGGCGCAGGCCTTCCGGTCGCCAGGATGTTCGAGCAGGAAACGCAGCGCCTCCGCGCCGATGGCATGAAACGAAGGGCGAACCGAGGAGAGCCCGGCCAGGGGACCCAAATACCAATACGCTTGTTGCTCGTCGTCCACACCCATCACGGCGGTCGTGTGCAGGCGTTCAGGGTGGTGTTCGGCCAGAGCCCGCTGCACCAGTCCGGCAACCCAGTCGTTGGTGCAGAACACGGCCGAGTCGAAAGGCATATTCTCCAGATAAGGACCCAGCCGCGCCATGAGGCCCTCCACATAGACGCGGGTGGATGGATTTTCACGATCCTTGTCGAAATCAAAATAGAGCAAACGGGCGTCACAGTTCCCCGCCCGGACTGCCGAGCGGAAGCCCCCGAGACGTTCCTTCCCGTAGGTAACACCATGCTGACTTACCCCCAAAAAATGACGATAGCCCTTTGCGAGAAGGTACTCCCCCGCCATCCGACCTGCGGCCACATCGTCCGACAGCAAATTGCCGAGACCCTCCACGGGGCCGTGGCGGTTGCTGAAATTCAGGACGGGATAGGACAATTTCCGCAATTCCATCCGTCGTTTGGGATCGGAAAACATGCCCGCCACGCCCATGCAGTCCGGGTCCGACAACGCCCGCGTATTGCTCGGAGTGTCGGTGTCCACAATACAGTCCGCCGAATGCTCCTCGGCCCAGCGCAAAGCGCCGTCCAGCACCCGTTCGCCGATCGCGCCTCCGCGCTCGACAAAAAACCGGAACATGGGGGTGCTTGCTGTGGTTGTCATTTTATCCGTCATGGGGAGCCCATCCTCGTTTGAGTGCGGTTTTGCCGTATTTGGCGCGGAGTTGGTCCACCACCTGGTCGAGTTTGGCGGTTTTGGGGGGTGGAGGCGGCGGGGCAAAGAGATCGAGCTGGGCAGGTCCGGTGCTGCGGGGCGTGTCGGTGATCTCGGCGGCCCCCACGCCAAACAGACGGACGGGCCAGAGCGGGGCAAAATCCTCCAGCAGGGCCATGGCGTGACGGTGCAGATCGAGGTCCCGCTGCGTCGGCGGGTCGATTTTGCGGACGCGGGTGAAGGTTTCGAAACGGGGATTGCGGATTTTGAGCTGCACGCGCGTGGCCCAATAGCCGCCGGCCCGCAGACGGCGTCCCACCGTTTCGGAAAGGTCGAGAAGGGTTTTGCGCCACTGGGCCGGATCGGCCTGGTCCTGGTCGTAGGTGTGTTCGGCGGAGATGCTTTTTTCGGCGTCGGGCTCGTGGACCGGACGTTCATCAAGCCCAAAGGACAGGGCGTGCAGATGCAGGGCGTGCGACTCGCCGACGAGGGCGCGCAATCGGGCGATGGGGGTTTGCTGGAGTTCGCCAATCGTGCGAATCGCGTGTTTGTGGAGGAGTTCCCGGGTTTTGTCGCCCACGCCCCAGACGCGTCCGACGTCCAGCGGAGCGAGAAAGGCGGTGATCGCGGCGGGGTCGCGCGGCACCAGCGTCATGCCGTCGGGCTTGCGCATGTCGGAGGCCAGCTTGGCGAGGAATTTGTTGGGGGCAATGCCGGCGGAGGCGGTGAGTCCGGTTTCTCGGCGGATTCGGGCGCGCAGGTCCTCGGCGAGGCGCTGCGGATCGTCTTGCCAGAGGTGGAGCACGCCGCTGATGTCGAGAAAAGCCTCGTCCACGGACACGCCCTGAATGAGCGGGGTGTAGTCCTCGAAGATGCGGAAGACCTGGCGGGAGGCCTGTTTGTAGGCGGCACCGCGCACGGGCACGAAGAGACCCTCGGGGCAGCGGCGTTTGGCTTCGCGCAGGGGCATCGCGGAGCGGACGCCGAATGTCCGCGCTTCGTAGCTGGCGGCGCAGACCACGCCGCGTTTGTCGGGGTCGCCGCCCACAATCACGGGTTTGCCGCGCAGCTCCGGAAAGTCCCGCTGCTCGACCGACGCGAAAAACGCATCCATGTCCACATGCAGGATGGTCCGGGGGCCGGACATGTCGTCAGCCCCAGAGCGAGGGAGGATAGACGCCGGCATCGATGAGCCTCTGCAATCCGGCGCGGACCAGGGGCTTGTCTTCGGGGTACGTGACCCCCAGCCAACGGTCGTCCGAGGCGAGAACCTCCACCGTCGCCTTCCCTTGATCCATCATTTCCTGCACCGCGCTGGGCAGATAATACTCCGTGCGCTGCGGATCGCGGATCTGCGTGAGAAAACGTGCGAATCCGGCCTGCGCCTCCCTGAAAAAGTCCGGAGTGAAGCCCCACATGTTCATCGAGACCGGCTGCGACCCGTCCACCACTTCCAGGTCCGCACCGCGGCGCAGCTCAATTCCTCCACTCACAGGACGAATGTCGAGGCACTCCTCCACGTTCACGAGGCGTCCGGCGGCATCGAGCGTGCAGACCCCCCGCGACACCGTGCCGTAGTCGCTGACGGTGTTGCGGAGAGGAAACCCGATGAGCAGGAAATCGCCACTGCGGCCCGTGCGCTGGCGAAGGGCATCGGCCAGTTTTTGGAAGGAGCTGCGACCGTAGAAGTCGTCGGCATTGATGACGCCAAAGGGCTCTTTCACACAACCGCGGCAGGCGAGTGTGGCCTGTGTTGTGCCCCAGGGCTTGCTGCGTCCTTCGGGCACACGGAAGGCACCGGGCAGGTCGTCGAGCGACTGAAACGCGTATTCAACGGCGATTTTGCCTTCAAAATGGGCACCGAGCGCTTCACGGAAGGCCTGTTCGATGTCTTTGCGGATGACAAAAACCACTTTGCCAAACCCGGCGCGCAGGGCGTCATAGACCGAATAATCGAGGATCACTTCGCCGGAGGGTCCGACAGGATCAATTTGTTTGAGGCCGCCATAACGGCTGCCCATTCCGGCGGCGAGGACAACAAGGGTGGGTTTCATGGTGTTTTGTTCGCCGCCTTGCGAAAAACGTTGCCATCCGCGTACATGAAAAAGATCATATCTTCGGTGGAGGTCCCAAGTCCTTCGGCCGACTCCAGGGTGTACTTGACGCGCACCGTGTATTTGTCGCCTTGTTGGGTCACTTTTCCCCACTGAATATAGCGCAAAGAATGGGGAATGGCCGCGTTTTTGCGGATGTACTGGTCGACCTGCCACACCCGGCCCTTGGGGCCTTCGTTTTTGGGCGGCGGCGCATTGGGATCCAGACGGTGCGCCACATTCAAGCCATCATCTCCACCCACAATCCGCGGGGGTTGCTGGGTCAAGGGCGGCCAGGGGCGCGTTCCCCCCGCCGTTTCCGACACCTGCGGCACCGGGGTTGCAACAGCGGTCTGCCGGCTTTCCTGCAAGGCCTGCCATTGTGCGTATTCGGCCCGTCCGCGTGCCAGGGCATTCAAATGCGCATAATGCGCACGGAAAAACTCGGAGCGTGAACTTTCGGCTAGTGCGTCGGCATGAAAGGTCACGGAACCCTCCGCAATTTTCAGCGTCATTTCATCCTCACCCAAGGCCTCGAGAATCCCCTGCTGAACACGTCCGTTCAGCATCATCACATCGTAGGGCTGGCCCAATGATGGCGCCTCGAACTGACGTGCGTAGTGCTTCTTCAGCTGCTCATAGCGCAGTTTCCAGTCCGGGTTTTTGGGATCGAAACGCTGCACAGCCGTTTCCGCTGCGGGGGTCGGGGTCGCGGGAACAACCTGCACCACATCAGGGGTCGCCACTGGTGCGGCATCCCCCGGAACCGGAACCGGTGTGGGCTCTTCCGTTACAATTTCACGCTCCATCGGCGCACAACCCGCAAGAAGCAGGCCCAGCAGCAGCGTCACGAGAAGAAACGACTTCTCAAACATTGGCCACCTTTTCAACACAGGGCAACACGGCTGCGGAAATTTCCGCTTCGCTGGGACCCACTTCCTGCGCAAAAAGACCCCAGTTTTCAATGTGTTCGGCCATTCCGCCCGGCGCAATCCGGGTCAAAGCCCCCAGGGTCTCCACTTCCAGCATGTCTTCATTGGTGAACAGCTCTGTATTCACACCGCAATCCGCGTGTGCTTTGCCCGGGTTCACCTGATACTTCACGATGAAAAGACTCTGATTCACCGCACAGGCTGCCCATCCCAACGAATTGAACACACCCACCTTTTGTGGCCCGCCCGATGCCTCCTGGCGGAGCTGGATGTACCGTGAACCCCAGGTCCACCGGGGATCGGCCATGTTTGTAAAGCGCCACACCACGAGCGGGCGGGCAGGCAGCAGATAATCCGGATGGGCTCCATAGGACTCCTGGGGAACAATGGCCCGCGCCCCTTTGTCCATCACACTCAAACACCACGGGGCCAGCTCCACCTCCCACATCCCCTGGTTATACAAACGGTGTACGACTTTGACCTGGGAACTGATGGGGTCGAGCGTAATGAGAATCTCCTTGCGGAGGCCCGTGCCCTTTTCTTCCGGCGGACGCAAGGTCAACACCCCTCCACTCCACTCATACGCCACCGGATCAAAATCAAACGCGTAGGTCCGCAGCGGGTCTTCCGGAGCATGCCACAAACGGTGCCCGCCGAAAATCATCCACTCCGTGCCCTCGGTCACTCCCATCATCTCCTCATAATTTTTAAAAACATTCTTTCCGCCCTTGAGCGCGTACGAAATGATACGAGGCCCCACATCCAGGGTGATGACCAGCTCAACATGTTCGTTGGCCAGACGAAGGCAGTTTTTCCATCCACGATAAGTCGTTTTTTCAAAAATCATACATTTCTCCAATGGGAATGAGCGCGTTTGATTATCCTAAAACCCCGGCACCCATCAAGCGATTTCATCAGGCCCCCGCAAAGTTTTCTCTTTTCTCTTTTTTTTACGATTTTGATTGAAGCGTCGCCGGAGAACTGGCAGTAAGCGCGCACTATGGGACAACAACTACGCAAACTCGTCAAACGCAAAGCTCGTAAACGCCGCATCAAACGCCAGAAGGCTACCGCAAAAGCCACTGCGTGAGCAGTGTCGGTATAGGGCTCGCCTGCACGTTATGAAAGCAACATCAGCCACTCACAGCGTTGTAACGGCGCTTGTCTCGACTATGTTCCTGTCTGGCTGTGCATTCACCAATCGAACAACCCTCCCTTCTCAGCCACAGACAGGAGAAGTTCCTCGCACAGAGCTGGTTCTGCTCAATGTCACGGAGGCTTCCGGCTGGGTTGCCTACTCCGGGCCAGACGGCAAGGGTACGCAACTGGAAGAATACCGGATTGTTGTCATTCGCTCGCGCACCAACGAGTTGATCTACGACAGCACGGTCCCCATGGCGTCGGACCTGCGCACCCACGGTTTTGAGATGGATCAGAACGATCCACGCCTCCGCCGCATGGCCACTGCCGTGGACCGGGATGTCATCGCCCCGCTGGAAGCCTTTCAGCGTGAAACGACGGGATCCGTCACGCCTCCGCCTCAACCTGCCCCCACTCCCCTCCCGGCACCCGAACCCGAGGCTGTGAAACCCTCTCCTTCAGAAGAGTCCCCTCCTGCTCCTGCGGGACTGCGCATTCTGGACCTGAACGAAAAATCGCTGCGCATCGCCCTGCCACGTGAAGAATCTGCCGTCGTGGGTGCCCGTTATTTTGTTCGCGCCCCCGACCGCAGTCTCCGCCTGCCCGGCATTGAAGAAGAGGTCGTCACCAAAGGCGAAATCTCCGGCCTGGTGGAGATCAGCTCGGTGAAAGGCCTGGAGGCCACGGCCACATTGGTGAGTGGGGAAATCCCCGCCAACGCCACCTTGGAACCTGCCGCCGGCGAGTAATCTCGCGTCTTCCTATTCGACAGAAGGAGCGTATGAAAAAAAACTATCTAATTGCCGCCCTCTGTCTCGCCGCCTACGCGGCCATTGTTCATTTCCGGGGCACCGGAGGAAATTCGGACACGGAATTTTCCCAGGACGTCGTCCGCGCGGGCGACGCCAATTTCGAGGAGGCCACGTCGGGATCCGAATGGATTCTGCTGGATTTCTGGGCTCCCTGGTGCGGCCCCTGCCGTCGCTTGAAACCGGCCATCAATGAAGTAGCCGAAACCTTCAAAGGCCGCGTTCGAGTGGTTGCCGTCAATGTGGACCAGGCCCCGCAATCGGCCCAGGTTTTCGGAGTAAGCTCCATCCCCGATCTGGTGTTGTTGCGCAATGGCTCCGTCGCCGCGCGCAAGGTGGGCGGCGCTCCCGCTGAAGTCCTGAAAAAGTGGATCGACGACCAGCTCAACGGCGGCTAGGATGCCGCCATGATCGAATTTCTGGAAGGGACTCTCCTCGAAAAAAACCCCACCCACGCCGTGCTGCAAGCCGGTGGCTTTGGCTTTCGCCTCCCCATTCCCCTCTCCGCGTACGACAGCCTGCCCCTGCCCGGCAAACCCGTCCGCTTGCTAACCCGACTCATCATCCGCGAGGATGAATGGGTTCTCTTCGGCTTCGCCAGCGAATCCGAACGCCACATGTTCGACCTGCTGATCAGCGTCAGCGGCATCGGCCCGAAAATCGCCCTCGCCGTTCTCAGCGGCCTCCGCCTTCGCGATCTGAAAATTGCCATTGTGGACTCCGACATCAAACGACTGAGTTCCATCACCGGTATCGGCAAAAAAACCGCGGAACGAATGGTGGTCGAACTGCGCGACAAGCTGGGCAAATCGGAAATCCTCGAACTCTCTTCCGACGACAAGCCCATCGACAACCGGCTGCGCGATGCCATTCTCGCGCTCGTGGGCCTGGGCTACAAACAGCAGGAGGCCCGGGCGATGATCGAAAAAATTCCGGGGCATGACGATCCCTCCATGACGGTGGAGGACCTGCTCCGCAAAGCCCTCGCCGCGCGATGAACGGCCTGGATCTTTTCCTCGAACAATCTCCCGATGCACGACGGCGCGTCGGCTTGCTGGCCCACGCGGCTTCCCTTACCCGCGAAGGCCAACACGCGGCCGAAGCCTTGTCTGCACGCGGATGGAAACTGATTCGTCTCTTTTGCCCGGAACATGGATTCTTCGGACGGGGAGCCGCCGGGGAAAAAATTGACGGAACCCGACATCCCGCGCTGGGACTTCCCATTTTCAGCCTCTACGGCGAACACCGCAGTCCTCCCGCCTCCGTGCTGGAGGATTTGGACCTGATGCTTATCGACCTTCAGGATTTGGGCGTGCGCTGTTACACCTACAGCTCCACCCTGCAGAATGTGCTGCGGGCCTGCGCGGCCGTCCATCTGCCCGTCCACGTGCTCGACCGCCCCACCCCGCTCGCCGGTATCGAGGACGGCCCCCAGTTGGATCCGGCCCTGCGTTGTTTCGTGGCCCAGCTCGATCTGCCGCTGGTGTTCGGCATGAGCCAGGGGCCTCTGGCCCGCCATCTTCAACAAAGCGACCCGCTGCTACAGTCCCTTTCGCTCAACGTCACAGACGCTTCGTCCTCGGCACAGGACCTGACCTGGAATCCGCCTTCGCCCGGCATCGTGAGCCGGAATTCCGCACTGCTCTACCCGCTCACCGTGTGGTGCGAAGCCATTGGAAACGTCCGGGTGGACCGAGGGGGACCGCAGTCCTTCCAGCTTTGGGCCATGCCCGATCTCCCCGCAGAGGCCCTCGCGGCGGAGCTGGAGCTCCCCGGCATATCCGTCAAGGCCGGGCACGAACCCGGCGGCTGGCCCGCCCTGCACTTCGCGGTGTCAGACCTTCATTCTTTAAAACCTGTCACCGCGGCGATCCGTTTATTGGAGGCCCTCGTCCGCAGCCTCGGCCCCCATCGTCTCTTTGCTTACGAAGGCTGCCGCCCCGATTTCTTCGACAAACTGATGGGCACCCGCAGCGTGCGGGAAAGACTCGAAGGGTAGGCCTGCGTTCAGGACGCAGACGTTGAATGTTTCAGCGCCCATGCCCGTGGGGATGCGCCGAGTCGTTCCCGCATCCGCCGCGAGAAATAGTTGGGGTCGTCAAACCCGCAGCGGGCCGCAACGTCCGCGACAGACAAACGAGGCCTCACCCTCATAAGAATTTTGGCGCGTTCCAGACGGCGCCGCAACAGATATTCCGTCGGGCTTGTGCCGGTCAGCTCCACAAATCGCCGCCGAAAGGTCCTTTCCGTCAGCCCCGCTTCCTGAGCCAGCTGGGGTACGGGAAGTTCCTCCGCCAAATGAATTTCGATCCAGCTCAAGAGACGGCTGAGTCCATCCCGGGGCTTTGTTTTCAGGGTTTTTCGGGTGTTTGTTCCGTGCAGGCGGGACAGGTGACCCACCAGCAGGGTCAGGTACGCCACCGCGATCGCGTGGCCGCCGAAACTGCCATGCGCGCTTTCCGCGTCCATGCGATCCACCCAATCGGTCATGCGGGGCGTATCCGCCTGGGGCAGTTGAAGCCGGTTGGAATAGGCCGCGTGTTCCCAGTGGTCGGCGGCCAGCGTGAAGAGGGCGTGATAGCCCGGCAAATCCCCGAATTCCGAGCGCAGTGCGGGAATGTGGTCGGCACGGATCAGGATGTTCACCAGATTCAGTTCGCGGGGTTCTTCGTAGCCGTGGGCGCGGTGGGGATCGATCACCAGCACATCGCCCGCCGAGACCTGATGGCGGAAAGTGCCGGTGACGTGGTGAGCGCTCCCGGACAGAATCCACACGATTTCGAAAAACTCATGCCGATGTTGGCCGATTTTCTTTTGCCGGGGTTCGCGGTGGACAACGACCGGGCATCGGGTGTTTTGAAAAAACTGCTGGTGGGTTAAGGAAGGCGTTTGCCGCATGTCCGAATACTGCTAGTATTTGGCTGAATATTCAAGGATTACCTTTTCCAAAACGTGTATATTCTCTCCCATGAACGCACCCACTCCCGTGTGGCGCGCTGACTGGATCGAGTCGTTCCTTGTCGGCGGGCCCCTGACCTCCTCCCCGGCTCCCTATTTCCACAAGAGCTTCACGCTGGCCGCCGCGCCCGTGGAGGCCTGGCTCCACATCACGGCCCTCGGGCTGTTCGATGCGGAGATCAACGGTGTCCCTGTTTCCGATCATGTGTTCTCCCCCGGTTGGACCGAGTACCGGAAACGCGTGCGCTACACGAGCCACAATGTGACGGAGCTGCTGCAGGCGGGCGAAAACGCACTCGGCGTTCTGCTGGGCGATGGATGGTATTGCGGACATGTGGCCACGAATCAGCGTCAGGTGTATGGAGAACGTCCACGCCTGCTGGCGCAACTCGAGTGGCGGGATGCCAAGGGCGTAGAGGGGCGGATTGTGACCGATGCGTCCTGGCTCTGCACGTCGGGCCCCATCCTGGAAGCGGATATGCTGATGGGCGAGAGTTACGATGCGCGGCTGGAAATCCCGGGGTGGTCGTTGCCACAGGGGGCGGACACGAGCTGGCAGCCCGTCCGAATTTTTCCCGCACCGGCCATCGCACTGGACCCACACCGGGACCCACCGGTGCGGCGGATGGAAGTCCGCGGCGTCAGCGAAATGACCCGTCACGGAGACCGCAGGGTCCGCCTGTTTGATGTGGGGGAAAACATTGCCGGGCGGATTCGGCTTCATGTGCGCGGAAAACGGGGATGCACCCTGAAAATCCGCCATGCCGAGATTCTGAATGCGGATGGGAATCTCTACACGGAGAATCTCCGCAGTGCCCGCGCCACGGATGTGTACACGCTCCGGGGTGGCAATCTGGAAACCTGGGAACCCCGCTTCACCTTTCATGGCTTCCGCTATGTTGAAATCTCCTGGATTTCCGCGCTGGGGGACGTGGAGGAACTGCGTGTCGAAAGCGTGGTCCTGCACACGGATTTGCGGGTCACCGGGGAATTTGACTGCTCGCACGCCCTCCTGAACCAACTCAACCGAAACATCATTCGCGGAATGAAGGGCAACTATCTGGAGGTCCCGACGGATTGTCCGCAACGCGACGAACGACTGGGCTGGACGGGCGATGCGCAGGCCTTTATCCGAACCGCCGCGTTCTACATGGATGTACTGCCCTTCTTCCGGAAGTGGCTGCTGGACCTGCGCGAAGCGCAGGGGGAAGACGGTGCGGTGTCCTGCGTAATCCCCGACACCGCCTCCTTCGGAAACCGTGGCGATGGCGGCCCCGCCTGGGCCGATGCAGCACTCATCTGTCCCTGGGTTCTCTGGGAGTGTTACGCCGATCTGTCGATTCTGAGGGACTCCTATGCGTCGATGGTGGCCTATATGGACTACCTCGCCACACACAAAGTGAAGGACGGCATCCGCTGTCATCCGGAGAAGGATGGATGGGGCGGCTTCGGCGACTGGCTGGCGCTCGACGGCAGCGGCAAAACCGACGGGGGCACCCCGAAGGACCTGATTGGCACCGCGTTTTATGCCCACAACGCCCGGATTCTCGCCCGCACTGCGGAGCTGCTGGGATTTACCGAGGAAAAACAGCGCTGGGACATTCTGCGCCGCGAAGTGGAAGAGGCCTTCCGCCGTCGTTTCGTCTCCCCGGAAGGATTAATGGCCTCTGGCACGCAGACCGCCTGCGTTCTGGCCCTGCACTTCGATCTGCTGCTTCCGCAACAGCGTCCGGTCACCGCCCTCCGGCTGGTGGACCTGATCCGCAAAAACGGTTTCCATCTCGGCACCGGTTTTGTGGGCACGCCCTACCTGCTGCACGTTCTCGAAGCCAGCGGCCATCTTGACGTCGCTTACACTCTGCTGGAGCAGGAGAGCTTTCCTTCCTGGCTGTTTCCCGTGAAAAACGGCGCGACCACCATCTGGGAGCGCTGGGACGGGTGGACGCCGGACAAAGGATTCCAGGACAAAGGCATGAACTCGTTTAATCACTACGCCTACGGCGCGGTGGGCGACTGGATGGTGTCCACCGTGGCCGGTCTGGAGATCGCCGAACCCGGGTACCGCCTCATTCGTTTCAAACCGAGGCCCGGCGGCAGCCTCACCCACGCCTCCGCCCGTCTGCAAACGCCGCAGGGACTGGCCGCTATCTCCTGGCGACTGGAAGACGGCACGCTGCATCTGGAACTGACCGTCCCCGACGGCGCAGCGGCGCTGCTCGATCTGGATTCGACGTGGAAGACCGAGGCTCCGGGAAAACTGCCGCCGGGTGTCCATCGTTTCCAGGCAACCCGAAGAAGTTGATGCCGATCCATCCTACTCCCGGCACTATGAGAAGCAGTGCCCTGCTTGCAATGCTCTCCTCCCTGGCCGCCGCCGAATCCGATGACCTGACCCTGAAGCGGGCCTTTGCTGGTCGCTTCGAACTGGGCGTAGCCCTGCCCACCGCCCCCCTGCGCGAGGAGGAAAACAAGCTGGCCTTCACGCAGTTCGGTTCCATCACTGCTTCAAACTGCATGAAGCCCGGGCCCCTGCAACCCACCGAGGGACACTTCGCCTTCGAGGCCGCCGACCGGCTGGTGGCCCTGGCCTTGGACCATGGACTTCAGGTACACGGCCACACCCTCGTCTGGCACCAGCAGTGTCCCGACTGGTTTTTCGTGCAAGATGGCCAGCCCGCCACGCCCGAACGCGTGCGCGAGCGCTTGCGCGCGCACATCCGGACCGTGGTGCAACGCTACGCAGGCAAGGTGAAGACCTGGGACGTCGTCAACGAGGCCCTCTCGGATGGAAAGGAATACCTGCGTCCCACCCCCTGGCTCGCCGCGCTGGGCGAGGACTACCTCGCCGAGGCCTTCCACGCCGCCCACGAGGCCGACCCCACGGCGGAACTGTTCTACAACGACTACAACATCGAGCTGCCGGAGAAGCGCGAAAAGGCGCTGCGGCTCATCCGCGATCTGCGGCGGCGCGGCGCGCCCGTACACGGCATCGGCATCCAGGGCCACTGGCAACTCGACCACATTCCCTTCGACGAAATCGAAAAGTCCCTCATCGTCTTCCACGCCGAAGGCTTGAAGGTCATGATCACCGAACTTGACCTCGATGTGGTGCCCCGCCGGCAAAGCGGCGCCGCCACCGACGTCCGCGAGGAAGGCCAAGACCTTTATCCGAATGGCCTGCCGCCCGAACTCCTGGAGCGCCAGGCCCAACAATACGCCCGACTTTTCGCCCTCTTCGACCAACACCACGACAAGATCCACCGCGTCACCTTCTGGGGCCTTCACGACGGCCGCACCTGGCTCAATGGATGGCCCTACAAACGTACCAACCACCCGCTCTTCTGGGACCGCCAACTCCAAGCCAAGCCCGCGCTCGCGGCGGTGCTCGCGGTGGCGG
>CAZCFM010000035.1:17846-25362 GCA_964497855.1 uncultured Verrucomicrobiota bacterium
TGGGACCGCCAACTCCAAGCCAAGCCCGCGCTCGCGGCGGTGCTCGCGGTGGCGGTACAAGGGCGCTAGGGCGTCTCCGAAGGGCTGGTTGCGCCGCATACGCTTCAACCGAGGCCCGGCGGGGCGGGCTAAGCCCCGTGACCGGCGCGGCCTTTGGCCTGCGTGTCGGGGGGCAGAAGTTCGTCGGGCGGAACTGCGCGGATCACATCTTTCCATCGCGGACCGTCCGGGAAGTTCACGGTGTCGTTGCGGTGTTTGCCGAGGACATCGACAGAGAACAACCGCGGGTCCTTTTCGCCCCAACTGGAGAGAAGCCGCACGCGCAGGGCCTCCCCGCGAAGCTGCCCCGGGATTTCGAGCAGGCGCTTGCGGTTGTTTTTGATTTCCGCCACGGGCGTCCATTCGCCGTCGCGCTCCACGTCAATCGTGAGGTCACGGGCCAGTTCGGCGGGCATGGCGTGGGGACCCGCTTTCTGCGGATATTCGCAGGCCATGCGTTTTTGCATCGAAAGATTGCTGTCGAGCACGAGGCGGAGGCCATCAAGTTCCTGTTCGCGTTTCCAGCGGAAGGTCACGGTGCCGCCCGCTTCGGTGGTCCAGGCGTGTGAGGCGTTTTCACGGTCGCGTTCCCAGCCGTCGAGCAGCGCGGGCGCATTCTCGCCGTCGGCCTGGAGGCGGGCCTCGAAGAAACGCGGGTCGGGATGTCGGAGTTTTCCGGGCAGCCAGCAATCGTTGTCCATCAGGGTCTGCTGTAGCTCGCCGAGGTGTTTCTGATGGATGTCGCGCGGACTGCAACTGTGACGGACGCAAAGGGCGGCGGCCGTGCCGGCGGCCTGTCCCATCAGGGCGCAGGTGGCCATGACACGGGTGGAGGACATGGCGGAGTGCGTGGCGGACATGTTGCGTCCGGCGCAGAGGAGATTGGGAATGTTTTTGGAGTACAGGCTGCGGTAGGGAATGCCGTAGGGGGTCGGCGCGGGATGGAAAATGGTGGGCGGGCCGGGATAGAGCAGTCCGGCGGGATGGTGGTCGTCCATGCTCCAGCCGCCGTAGGCGACGACATCGTCGAAAGCGCCGCCGGATTCGATGTCGGCCTGGCAAAACATGTGGTCGCCTACATAGCGGCGGTTTTCGCGTTTGCCGGGGAGACTGCCCATGAAGTGCAGGGTCCAGTTGGCGGCCTGATCTTTTTCCGGAGAACGGTTTTTGATGTAGTCCCAGATGCCCCAGGCGCTGCGGATGAGGTCGTCGCGAATCGCCTCGGCATCGCGGATCGTGTCGCGGTGCCCGCCCAGTTCGATCCACCAGAAATTGCTGCCGTGAACGCCTCGCAAGCGGTGGGGGAAATCTTCGGGACCCTCAAAGCGGATCGCCCAGTCGGGCGCGGTGAAGGATTGCGGTTGTTCGGTTTTGTGGATTTGGATGAGCAGGCTGTTGCCCATGGTCCGGTCGTCGCCCAGCGTGGGGGCCACACCTTCGCCGAACTCTTCGCGGGCCTCGCGTCCAATGCGGTGCAGGGCGCCGGTCAGGGCGGCGAGAATGCTGTCGCCGGAGGCGTCCACGAAGTGTTTGGCCCGGACAACGAGGCGGGTTTGAGAGGTCAATTGCCAGGCCTCGATGGCGCTGAGATGGCCGTCTTCCATACGGGCGTTGGTGCAGGTGGTGTTGAGCAAAAGCCGGAGGTGGGGCTGGTGGGCGGCGTGGCCCCAGAGCACGGAGTCCCAGATGCAGAAATCCTTCGCCGGATTGCGGTATTGGTTTTCGAGGTTGATCTCCTCGAGGATGCCGGACTCGCGGTTGTGCGGCCCATGCGCGCCACAAATCCACATGCGCACCTCGGAGGAGGCGTTGCCGCCCAGCACGGGCCGATCATGCACCAACACGGTTTCAGCACCGCCGCGTGCAGAGGCCAGGGCGGCGCAGAGGCCCGCCATTCCGCCGCCGACCACGCAAACATCACACTCAATGAGATCGCCGAAGAGGTCAGGTTTGATGATTTCGCGCATGGGGATGAACCGGGGGATGGAGTTGAGGGTATGGCCGTGAATCGAAGAGCGATCACCTGTGCAGGATATGGAAATTCGGCGAGTATGACAACAGGAAGAATCACTTTAACAGTAAATCGATCCCTATTGGCCATTCTGATGAAAATGCAAAATCCCCCGTTGACTACTTTTATGAATCGCTGTATATTTTGAAGCATGAAAAGAACACAGATTCAGGTTCCCGACGCACTCTACTCGCAGGCACTTGCCGTGGCCGACCTGCGTGAGGTCAGCATGTCGGAACTTGTGCGCAGAGGATTGGAATACATGGTTTCGATCACACCGCATCCGGTGAAGGCCGAAAAGACCTGGGAGTTTCCCAAGGCCCACGACTTTGGGGGACAGGATTTTTTCAGCGATGAAAACTGGCGGGCAAAACTCCATATGTCCCGGTTGGAGGCCGCAGAGCCCCCGCCCGCCTATACGGGCGAAGCATGATCTCCTTTGACACAAACATTCTGTTTACCGCAATGGATTGCTCGAATCCATCCCATGCCACCGCACGTCAGTTTCTGGATCTGCACATGCACAGCCCGAATATCTGCATCTGCGAGCAAGTCCTTATGGAGCTGTACAGTCTGCTTCGAAATCCCTCCGCCCGTAAACCACCCATGTCAGCGGCGCAGGCTGTTGACGTCATTCAACAGATTCGATCCCATCCCTGCTGGCGTATTGTGGATGTTCAGCCGGAGCCCCCGTTCATGAACGAGGTCTGGAAGTTGGCATCCGCCCCTTGGGTTGCCTACCGGAAAATTTACGATCTGCGGATTGCCAAAACCCTCCAACAGCATGGCGTCACGGACTTTGCCACATGTAGTTTGAAGGATTTTCAGTCGATCGGGTTCAAACGGGTTTGGAACCCCCTGGCGTCCCCTCCCCCATGAAGCGCCGTGTCACCCTGAAAGGATAGCTCCTTATTCGCCAAACAGTTTCATCTGCCCGGGGTCTTCTTTCGCCTTGCGGGGTTTGGGCATCAAAATCTGGGGCTGTCCTGAACGGTGCAGACCGGCTTCGAGTCCGTAGAGGATCTCCCGCGCGCGAGCCACGACGGTTTCGGGAAGTCCGGCCAATCGTCCCACCTGGATGCCGTAGCTGCGGTCGGCCGCGCCCTCGACGATTTTGCGCAGAAACACGATCTGCTCGCCACGCTCGCGGACGGCGACGGAAAAATTCCGCGCGCCGGGCAGCGTTTCGGGCAACTGGGTGAGTTCGTGGTAGTGGGTCGCGAAAAGGGTTTTGGCGTTGCACTCGGGACGCTGGAGATGTTCGGCGACCGCCCAGGCGATACTGATGCCGTCGTAGGTGGAGGTGCCGCGCCCGATTTCGTCGAGAATGACCAAACTGCGCGGCGTTGCGTTGTTCAGAATGTTGGCCGTCTCCTGCATCTCGACCATGAAGGTGCTGCGGCCGCGCGCCAGGTCGTCGCTCGCGCCGACGCGGGTGAAGACGCGGTCGACCACGCAGAGCGAGGCCGCGGAGGCGGGGACAAAGGAGCCCATCTGCGCAAGGATCACGATGAGGGCGACCTGCCGGATGTAGGTGGACTTGCCCGCCATGTTGGGTCCGGTGAGCACGTGTAGCTGCGAGGAGGCGTTGTCGAGGTAGGTGTCGTTGGGCACGAAACGTTCGGCGTCTTCGAGGGTTTCGATGACGGGGTGTCGCCCATCGCGGATGTCGATCACATCGTCGTCGCGCAGCTCCGGACGGCAATAGCGCAGGGCGAGGGCGCGTTCTGCCAAACAGGCGAGCACATCGGCTTCGGCCACGGCGGCGGCGCTCTGCTGGATCGCGGAGGTGGATTCGAGCACGAGGGCACGCAACTCGGAGAACAACTCCTGTTCGAGGGCGATGGACCGTTCCTGTGCCCCGAGGATTTTGTTTTCAACCTCCTTGAGAGCGGGTGTGACGAAGCGTTCAGCGTTCACGAGAGTTTGTTTGCGCTGATAATCGTCCGGAGTGCTGGCGAGGTTGGCCTTGCTGATTTCAATGTAATAGCCGAATACTTTGTTGTGGCGGACCTTGAGGCTCTTGATGCCGCTGCGCTCCTGCTCGTCGGCCTGGAATTTAGCCAGCCACTTGCGGCCTTCGGTGGAGGCGTGGCGCAGTTCATCGAGTTCCGGGTGGATGCCTTCCCGGATGTAGCCGCCGTCTTTGAGTCCGGCGGGGGGCTCGTCGACGAGGGCGCGGTCGATGGCATTGGTCAGTTCGGGTTGGGGCTGAAGGGCGGCGGCCAGGGCGCTGAACCGTTCACCGCCAAGACGCCCCAGGACCTCGCGAAGCCCAGGCAGCGCCCGCAGCGACGCCGAGAGGGCCTGGAGTTCGCGGGGGTTTCCGGCGCTGGAGTGCAGACGGGCGAGCAAACGTTCCAGGTCCTTGACCTCGCCGAGTGTTTCGCGCAACGAGCGGAAGTCGGGACGCCGGTCTAGGCAGGCCTGGATGGCGTCGTGGCGGGCGCGGATGGCGTCGCGACGGGTGAGCGGCCGCTGAATCCACTGTCGCAGCAGCCGTGCACCGAGCGCGGTACGGGTGTCATCAAGCACCTTCAGGAGCGTGGGCCCGCGGTGTCCGGGACGCGGGTCGCGGGATTCGATCAGTTCGAGGTTGGACACGGTGGCCTCGTCCAGAACGAGAAAATCAGCCGGATTGCTCACGCGGAGGCGGCGGATGTGCTCGACCGGATTGTGGAGGCGGTTGCGGACGTAATGAAGGACGGCGGCGGCGGCACCGAGGGCGGGGCCGAGTCCGCGGCATCCAAAGCCCTCGAGCGACTGCACCTGGAAATGGCGGACGAGCAGGTCCACGGCGGCGTCCGTCTCAAAGGTCCAATCCTCGTAGGGGGTGAGCACGCGGCTGGCGCTGCGGACATCCTGCGGCCAGCGGGGCAGCTCCTCCTCCGCGACCAGGAGTTCGGAGGGACCCGCCGCGCTCAGGCTGTCCGCCAGCGCGGGCAGGCTGTCGGATTCCTCCACGCGGAAATCGCCGGTGGAGAGGTCGAGCAGGGCCAGGCCGAAACGCCCCTTTTCGTGGTGGAGGCCGGCAAGGTAGTTGGGACGGTTGGAGTCGAGAACATTGTCCTCGATCACCGTGCCCGGGGTGACGATGCGCACGAGTTCGCGCTGGACGATGCCCTTGGCCTGGGCGGGGTCCTCGGTCTGATCGCAAATGGCCACTTTTTTGCCGGCGCGAATCAGTTTGGCCAGATAGCTGTCCGCGCTGTGGTAGGGGATGCCGCACATGGGCACCTTCTGGCGTTTGGTGAGGGTGATTTCGAGAATGGCGGAAGCGGCGACAGCATCGTCGAAAAACATCTCGTAAAAATCGCCGAGACGGAAAAAGAGGATCACATCCGCCGGCAGCGCATTGCGGATGCTCCGGTACTGTTTCATCATCGGGGTGGCTTCATCAGACATGCGACCCTCCTAACGGCACAGCACGTTTTTGCAACCGCGATCTCTCCCGCCACAGCAACGCTGCACGCTTTAGTCAAAGCTGAAGTCGAGTTTGAAGAACGTGCGGGCCATGGGAGTTCCGGGCGGTTGCGCCCCCGTGCCGAAGATGTCGTAGAAGCCGTATTCGCGAATGGGGGCTCCGTACCACGTGTTGTTGTTCTGCTCCTGGGGAGAGCGGGCCAGTTCGCTTTCGAAAAAGGCGACCAAGGAGCCGCGGTAGCGGAATCGGATACCACTCCAATTTTCAAGAAAGCGGTGGTAGTTATGGGATCCGCCGCTGATGGGATAATTGTTTCTCGCGGAATATCGGGTGTCCAGTCCGGTGCTGTTGGTGGGGAGAATGCCATACATGAGCGCCGCGTTCACTTCCGTGAAGCTGGCAGCCGGACGACTGCTGCGCTTGGAGGACACTTCGCTGAAGTTCCCGCTCAGGAAGGTGACGGCATCGGCGGCAAGGGCAGCGAGGGCGTTATACTCGGAGGGTTCGCCCGCGCCCGTCGTGGAGCTGCCGGTGGACGCCACGCCGTCGGCGTTGTAGCTGCCGTGCAGGTACAGGCGGGAGTTGGTGGCGAGGGTGAAGCCGGGGGAGCGGCTTGCGTTGTAGTCCGGATTCGGAATCTCTTTGGCGTTGTGGATGAAGAGCGAGAGGGAGGTGTGGTCCTGGCGCTGAAGCACGGCCTGGTTGTCCACCTTGGCGGTGCTGACCGGACGGAAATTGTTGCGCGCCACCACAATGTTGTCGGGGCGCGCCTCATCCTCCAGGGGGAATTGAAAGTAGGTGACGCCGTTGAATTCGTTGGAGGGGGTGTAGGTGAGCACGCCGCCGCCGCCTTCCAGCGGCTGGGTGAAACGTTCTGTATCGGACGTTTCGATGATTTCATTTTTGAAACCAGCCATATTGACTGCGATCAGATCCTGCGGTTTCAGGTCCCGCTTGTCGTACAAGCCCCCGTTCGCCACGGGATTACCCCCGGCGTCCTCGCGATAGATCCGGGCGCGGAACACATCGTGAAAAACCCCCTCGGCTATGTAAACCGGGTCATGAACGGTGGAAAGAATGGTTTGAGTGACCGGCTGGCCCTCGTCGTCGAGCAGAGGGTCGCCTTCGTCATCGAAAAGAGGAATGACGGGCGAACTCGAGAAGTCGGTGGTGTCGAGATTGTGGGCGTTGCTGCGGCGCACTTTCTGGGGGATGATCCAATAGTCTGTGGCGCCCGTCATGTCGGGCGGGTTGCGGATGACGGATTCATAGCTGTCGCCAATGCGGATGGAACCCACTCTGTAGCCGGAGGAAGCCCCCTGGTAATCTGCGCGGAAAAAGAGGGTGGAGACTTCGCGGATGCCCGTGTCGCGGTTGGCTTGCACCCAGCCGGAAGTGGGGGTTTCCAAAGTGGAGGGGTTCACAAGAAGCTCGGCCCGGTTGAACGTACCGGTTGGATCGGTTTTCAAGAGGCGCCCGACCAGGAGGTAGGTGGTTTTGTTATCAGGAGCGATGGAGGCTTTCGGACTTTGGGTCCGTCCGCTGGACTGGGCAAGATTGCTGCCTGTCTGAACGTAAAAACCTGCATCTTTTGTTTTGGCAGCGTTGTCCATCATGGCTTGAAAGCCAGCAGTGCCGGTGCCGGACAAGCTATCACTCATGCCCATAAAGAATGTGTTTTTACTTGATTCGGCCTGCATTTCCACGAGGTAACTAAAATAGACAGCCTCGCCGTCCAAGGCGGGGAAACTGACGTAAGCACGGTTGTCATCTTTTTTCTGACTGACGGCCACATGATGGGTGTTGCCGCTGATGCTGATTTCGCCATTGCTGTAGCTGAGTCCGTCTTCATCGACTTCGTACTCAATATTGCCCTCCTCGACCACAAATCCGGCCTGGCCGTCCAGATCGCCTTCGCTCATGTTGCTAAAGTCATAGGTGGCATGGGGGCTGGATTCGGCGAGTTCGGAGCGCAAAACCGGCGTGAAGCCCGGTTCCCAGAGCTGCCGCCAGTGCTCGGGGGTTGAGAGAGGATCGACGCC
>CAZCFM010000035.1:25462-30873 GCA_964497855.1 uncultured Verrucomicrobiota bacterium
AGCCCGGTTCCCAGAGCTGCCGCCAGTGCTCGGGGGTTGAGAGAGGATCGACGCCCGGCAGATAGCGGACTTCAAACGAAAGTCCCGCCTTGAAGGCATACTTTTCGCGTTCGCCCTCGCCTTTGTGCAAGGCGCTCTGATTACCGGTTCCCCCCAGAGGCGGGAGCAGGGGTTCAATCAGGGCGTAGCCGTGATTGAGACGGTTTCCAGAGCCGTCATCGGCCACGTATTGGGGAATGAACTTGGGGCGGATCACGGGGGCATCGGTGGAGCCTGTCGCCACATTTCCGTCAAACCAGTTGGCCAAAAATTCACCCATGCTCGAGAACCCCAGATTCGAAAGTTTTCCGGACGCCTCGCTGCGGTTGTCGTAGTAGCTGCTGGCGCTGCGGAGGCCGCCCTTTCCGTCCCAAAGGTTCGCGAATACGCGGCTATGGTCGGTATTGGTTTTTGCACCGGAGGGGCGGCGGCCGTTGGTGTTGAACCAAACCTTGTCACCGCCCTGATTGTCGAGATATCCGCTTCCCCAGTCTTGCTGCTGGCCATCCATCATGCCGCCCACGTGTATCCCCTGGGTCGCGCTGACCCGGTCCAGAAAATGCAGGCTGCTTTGCGCCACCGCCCAAATGATGCCGTTGGAGTGGACGGGACCGTTGATGACCATGGAGGGTCCGGGGTGGAATTCCAAGTCCATGTTATAGAGGATGGCAAAGTTGAAAAATGGAGACTCGCGCACCTGGAAGTTCTGCTTCGCTCGCACGGAACGGGTATGCCCGCGGTACTCCACGTCCACTTCCGCGATGATTTCCCATTCGCTGACGTTCACGTGCGTACCGCGGTGCGGGTCCAGCTGGGTGGTCGGGTCGTATACGTCCACATACACCCGCTGCCGGAGCATATGGTTGTTCACCGATACAATGCGAACATCCTGCACGTACCGTGCGTTATTCAACAAGAGATTTTTCTGCGCGGCGGACAACTGAAGGGCGGGGGTTTCCGCAGTGACGGACTGCACGCCGGCGAAGTGGTTCTCCAGTTCTGCGACGGCCAGCTCCAGGGCCGACTCCACCACGTGCTTCGCCTCGATATCGGAGACGCGGCGGTAGGTGAGGTTTTTTTCATGATTCCCCAGGGAGAGCAGGGAGGCGGCGACAATTGAAATGACAAACATGACGAGCATGACCACCATCAGGCTACTGCCCTGGCGCGTGGTCTTGAGGTCGGCGGAATGAAGGGAAAGGTGTGACATGAGGGTTATCCTCGGGGGGATATTGAAAAGTTGTAGGTGTCGGTGACCCATTTGGCTTTATTGCCATGCAGGATTTTCCCATTGATCATCGCGGTGCGGTTCAGATAGTTGAAAAAGAGGCGTCCATCTGACAATCCTTCCGAAAAAGCCACCACCTGTTGGCTCTCCGCCACCAGTTGGTTGAAAGGCGGAATCAGCTCCTCCACCTTCCGTATATCGTTCGAATCCACGATGGGAGAATCAGAAAAATCACCTTCCCAGCGCATCACCGGGCCTACCTGGGCCCCGTTTTCTTCCCCAGTGATGATCCGATAGTACAGGATAAGACGTGTGATGGGTCTGGGGTCATGGAGGGGGTCGACCCCGTGCTCCGCCATTTCGGCGTAGGCCGATTTCTGGACCAGAAGCAAGGCATCTCCTGACTCGTTCGGGCGCATTCGGTCCTCGTGGTCAATCCGATGTGAATTGGCGGCGGACGTATATAGAATAAAGGAATTGCATTGTTTCGCCTCCATCGCCATACGGTCAACCACGTTCCGCAGTTCCCGGTTGATATTGTTTTTGGCCTGGCTGGTGAAATTGATCTTGGAGCTTTCCACCAAAAAACTCATGCTCATGGCCATCACCGTGGAAAGGATGGCCATAGTGATCATGACTTCCACAAGGGAGAAGCCGGATTTGGGATGGGAAGGATTCTGTGTCATGATTAGAGCGTTTCGAGGTTGAGAAGGGATGTGACCAATTGCATGCGCCCGGTGTTCACGCCGTCGCGCATGATCATCTGACGGTTTTCCAGCGTATAGGTTTGTGGATCGCTGCGGACATAGACGGATCGGTTCATCGTGTCGCCACTCAGCATCGGCACGAAGTAGGCGTATTGTAAATCGATTAAATAGACCAGGCCGGGGACGTCAACGACACGGTGTATCTCCACGTCGAACCACATGTCCATGGTCTTCTGCTGGCCGTTCTCCTCATCGATGTCGACGATCACCTGCTTGAGATTCACAACCTGGAAGGTGTCGGAAAGCGAATCGGGGTTCAGCGCGTTCGGAACCAGCCAGTCATCAATCTGATCGGCGGTCGCACCAACAGCCATCAGGGAGACACTGCGGGTGGGCAGCACATTCCGGAGCAGAACCGTGTCGGTGGTTTGGGTCACGGCCGCACGCTGGAGAGCGTCACCGTCCATGCTCTTGATCTGCTCGATAAAGCCCTGTGCCACAGATTCCGCAGTGGTTTTATAGACGTTTATGTGGGCCGTGCGGAAGCTCATCATCGTCATGCGCGCCACGCCCATGGCCATAAACGTGAATAAAAGGGTGGACACCATCACTTCCACCAGCGTGAAGCCAGCACGAGGGGGCCTCACATCTCCCCATCCCGTTTTGTGTTGGAAACGGTGACTCTGAGTGACCTTGTGAACAAAAAGAAAAGAGTTCATGTGTAGCATGTGTGAGGGTACGGGTATATTCCTTAGCATTGAACACCAAATTTGTCCAAATGGAACACAATTTATTAGCATAAATAATGCCAACTCGGTCCTCGATCAACAGCTTCGTCCATAAATCAAAACAAACCTGAATAAATTCGAGTAAATATGAAAACCATATTCTACCACCTTGGTCTCAAGATTGGGTCAGACTTTAGAACATGGTGACGAGTGCGGTGCCACAGCCAAGGGCGAGCTTTGTATATGTCTTCATGCGATCACCCGAGCCGGCCTCCTCCAGAAAAAAGCAATCCCCCTCGTTTCGGTGGATGGCCAGGGACGCGGCGGAAGCGCCCGCCTTCCGCAATCCTTTTCCCCATCGGCGGTGCGAAGGTAGTGGATGCGCCAGGGAAGGCTGGCGTTCCGGACGAGTTTGTGGAGTTTGGCGAACACCATCGACTCGAACTCCGCCCCATCCGGAGGGCCTTGTTTTCATTCGCACCCTTCGCGGAGAGGAGAAGGTGGAATCCAACCGGGGTTTTTATGGAAATTTTCGGGAGAAAAAGAAACTTGGGTTAGTGCAGCAACGGGGGCGGATTGTCGCCGAAAAGACAGTCGTAGAGAAGTTGTTTGAGGGCCTCGGTGCCTTCGCCGAGTTCGGCGATCATGGGCAGGGGGTCTTCGCCGGTTTCGTTGCGGAAGCGGGCAAGATTCTCGTCCGCATCGGGAGCGTCCATTTTGTTGGCCACAATGCGGTAGGGGCGGTCGGCGAGCGTCAGGTTGTAGAGCCGGAGTTCGTCGCGCAGCTTGCGGTAGTCGTCCAGCGGGTCGCGTCCGTCCGTGGCACCCATGTCGATCAGGAACAGCAGCAGGCGGGTGCGTTCAATGTGGCGCAGGAATTCGTGTCCGAGGCCGACACCGCTGTGGGCGCCTTCGATCAATCCGGGAATGTCGGCGATGCGGACGCGGCGGAAATCGGCATATTCCAGCGTGCCGATGATGGGATTGAGCGTGGTGAAGGGATAGGACGCGACTTTGGGGTGGGCATGCGTCATCGCGGCCAGCAGCGTGGATTTGCCGGCGTTGGGATAGCCGACCAGTCCGACATCGGCGATGGTTTTCAACTCCAGCCAGAGGATTCGTTTTTCGCCCTCGATTCCATCCGTGTATTCACGCGGAGCCTGATGAGTGGAAGTCTTGAAATGGATGTTGCCCAGACCACCTTTGCCACCCTTGGCCACGGGCAGCTCTTCGCCATCTCCCAGGATTTCGCCTAGAATAGGACCGGTTTTTTCGCCCAGGCGCACCACCGTGCCGCGGGGAACCTTGACCCGCAAATCATAACCCCGCGAACCCGTACACTGGCTCGTGCCGCCCTTCTCGCCGGACTCCGCCGTCTGGTGCGGATGATCGTACAAATCCAGCAGGGAATCGGTCTGTTCGTCACCCACCAGGATCACGGAGCCTCCATCACCGCCATCGCCGCCGTTGGGACCGCCGTAGGGAACAAACTTCTCACGGCGGAAATGCACCCCGCCGTCCCCGCCGTCGCCGGCCTGAACGTAGAGTTTGACTTGATCACGAAAGACAATGGATTTCATATTGAAAAAAACGCGAGCCGGAGGGGGCTCGCGTCAGGATTCCGGAGGTCGGAACGAGCGCAGAGGCCGCATTCCGAGTGTCGGAAAATTAGTTCTGGGCGTTTTCGAGGGCGGGTTCGCGCACGTTGATGCGGCGACCATCGCGGTCGAAGTACACTTCGCCGTCCTTGAGCGCGAAGAGGGTGTAGTCCGAGCCGATGCCGACGTTGCGGCCGGGGTGGAATTTGGTGCCGAGTTGGCGAACGAGAATGTTGCCGGTTTCGACTTTCTGGCCGCCGAAACGTTTCACACCGCGGCGTTGCGCGTTGCTGTCGCGACCGTTTTTACTGGTGCCTTGACCTTTTTTATGTGCCATGACGAGATCTCCTGTTGCCGGTCCTCAGGCGAGGGCGGTGATTTTGACTTTGGTGAGTTCCTGGCGGTGACCGACTTTGCGCTCGTATCCTTTGCGGCGCTTTTTCTTGTAGGCCACCAGTTTGGGACCGCGGAAGTGTTCGATGATTTCGGCGGTGACGGCCGCGCCGGGGGAAACGGTCAGACCGTTGTCGCCGCCAAGAGCCAAGACCTTGTCAAAGGTAATGGTGCTGCCGGCATCGGCGCTGAGGCGCTCAATCTTGAGCACATCGCCTTCCGAAACCTTGTACTGCTTGCCGCCGGTTTCAATTACTGCATAAACACTCATGTCGCGTTCCTTGATAAAAGTGGGTTGTCGCCCTTGTTGGAGGGAAAGGGTGGGGAACATAGTGCGTAAGGGCCGGGGTCGTCAAGCGCAGATGCGAAAAAAATCACTTTTTGCTGTTCTGCCCTGCCGCAGGATTCCGGCACGAAATTAGAGGCCGGGTTTGAGGACGTCTTCGGTCAAATGACGGCAGGGATCGAGCCCGGCGGGTCCGGCCCCTTGCGCGAGGGAGGCGAGATGGTGGCCCCCTACCCCGCTTTCGAAACAACGGCTCCAAGTGATGTCGATGCCCATGGTTCGGGCCAGTTCCCTCCAGGCCCCCCACGCCTCCGCACCGCCCGGCAGGATCGGTTTGAGTACCAGACTTCAGTTTAAGGGCCTCTCAGGCGGGATTTGATCGCAATTTCAAATGCTGACTGAATCGGGATTGAGGTATCGAAAAAATGGCGT